>NZ_CALNBI010000064.1 GCF_937874145.1 uncultured Chitinophaga sp.
GCAATATGGGCTCCGCTTCGCTGGAAAGCCTCGCCAAAGAGATGGACCGCCTCAACATGCGGGTCATGATCAACCTCAGCGGTGGTAACGGCAGCAGGCTTAAAGCCATGACGGATAACATCAAGGCACATGAGCCCAAACGGTTCGTCGTGTTCGCCAATATAGATTTTAACGGAATCGGGGAGGATGGCTGGACCGCCAAAGCCGTGAAGCAGCTGGAACAGGATGCGCGCGAAGGAGCGGGCGGGCTGAAGATCTTCAAGAACCTCGGCCTCAGCGTGAAAGACAATAAAGGCAACCGCATCAAAGTCGACGATCCCCGCCTGGACCCCATCTGGGCCAAATGCGGCGAGCTGAAAATGCCCGTGCTGATCCATACGGCCGATCCCAAGCCTTTCTGGGACCCGGTGGATGAACACAACGAGCGCTGGCTGGAAATCGTAACGCATCCCGGGCGCAAGCGCGGCCCTGATAACCCCGCGCCCTGGGAAACGCTCATCGCAGAGCAGCACCGGGTGTTCAAAAAACATCCCAAAACCACATTTATCAACGCGCACTTCGGCTGGTTCGCCAACGACCTGGCGCATCTTTCCAAACTGATGGACGAGATGCCCAACATCGTGGTGGAATTCGGTGCCGTGATCGCGGAGCTGGGCCGCCAGCCGCAGGCTGCGAAAGCGTTCTTTACGAAGTACCAGGACAGGATCCTTTTCGGTAAAGATTCCTGGGTGCCCGCCGAATACGCGACTTACTTCCGCGTCCTCGAAACGGGCGACGAATACTTCCCTTACCACAAAAAATACCACGCCTTCTGGCGCATGTACGGTCTTAACCTGCCGGATAATATCCTCAAGAAGGTCTACTACAAAAACGCGCTCCGCATCCTTCCCAAAGTCGATAAGACGCAATTCCCGGATTGATTTGATAGACGGCTGAAGGTCCTGACCCGTGCGGAATTGCATTACCGCCTCAGATTGCAGCAGGATGGGCGCAATTGGCGGTTTCATAACTGCCGTATAAGCCGTAAATTGCAGCATGCAGTATAAAATGGAAAAACCGGTGCGCGGCACCATCGGAGAAGTGAAATACCGCTGTGTGATCGAATGGAGGAACGGTACGTTCATCGCGGATGAACCGGTTCCATCCGGCGGGCAGGACAGCGGGCCTGATCCTTTCACCCTTTTCCTTTCCTCCCTCGCTTCCTGCACCCTGGCCACTTTGCGGATGTACATCGATCGTAAAGGCTGGGACATTCCTTCCATCACCGTCAACTGCAACATGTGGCAACGCATCTCCGATGGCAAGCTAACTTCTTTCATCGACCGCGACGTATATTTCCACCCGGATGCGGACCCTGAACAAAAGGAGCGGCTGTTGCAGATCGCGAAGGCTTGCCCTATTTCCAAAATGCTGGAAAATACGATGGTGATCCGAACAGAAATCAACGGGGGAGAAGCATATACGGAAGAGATGATCGCGCGGGCAGACAATCATTAGCAACTAAAAAAACGACATATCATGGCAGGAACCCTGGAAAAGATCCGGCAGGCCTACCGCCTGTTCAAATCCATCGACTTCGACCAGCTGAATAAGCTGTCGCGCAAGGTGGATCTGCAAAAGGTAATGGATGGATTTTCCAAACTGGACGACAAGCAGTTGAAAGGTTTGATGAAGATGATGGACGGCGGCGGGAAGAAAGAAAAAGTGCTGCCGGAGATCAATGCCGACTTCTACGAGCTGCATCTCCGCCTGAGTGAGGAAGACCGCGCCCTTCAGCTGAAGGTCCGCGAGTTTATGGAACGTGAAATCAAGCCGATCGTGAATAATTACTGGCTGCATGATGAGTTCCCGTATGAAGTGATCCCTAAGTTCGCGGAACTGGATGTTTGCGGCCTTACCTACCAGGGCTACGGCTGCCCCGGCAAATCGTTCCTCATGGAAGGCATCATCGCCATGGAAATGGGAAGGGTGGATGCGAGCATCGCTACCTTTTTCGGTGTACAGAGCGGCCTGGCCATGGGGTCCATTTACCTCTGCGGTTCAGAAGAGCAGAAGCAGGAATGGCTGCCGGGCATGCAGCAGTTCAAAACCATCGGCGCCTTCGGGCTCACGGAGCCTGAAGTGGGCTCCGGCGCGGCGGGAGGGCTTACCGTTACCGCGCAGCGCACGGCCGACGGGTGGGTGCTCAACGGCCAGAAGAAATGGATCGGCAACGCCCCCTTCGCAGACGTTACCGTGATCTGGGCCAAAGACCTGGGCGACGGCGAAGTGAAAGGGTTCCTCGTGCGCAAAGGCACTCCCGGGTTCACCGTGGAGAAGATCAAAGGGAAAATGGCATTGCGCATCGTGCAGAACGGCCTCATCACCCTCGAAAACTGCGTGGTCGAAGAAAAAGACCGCCTGCAAAACGCCAACTCCTTCCGCGACACCGCCCGCGTGCTCCAGATGACCCGCGCCGGCGTGGCCTGGATGGCCGTAGGGTGCGCCCGCGGCGCGTACGAAAACGCCCTGGATTATACCCGCAAACGGAAGCAATTCGGGCGGCCCATCGCCTCGTTCCAGCTGATACAAAACCACCTCGTGGAGATGCTCAGCAACCTCACCGCCATGCAGTCGCTCGTATTCCGCCTGTCGGAACTGCAGGACCAGGGGCTGCTGAAAGACGAGCACGCCTCGCTGGCCAAAGTGTTCTGTTCCCTCCGCACCCGCGACATCGTGAGCCGCGCGCGGGAAGTAATGGGCGGCAACGGCATCCTGCTGGAACATAACGTGGCGCGGTTTGTCGCCGATGCGGAAGCCATTTATTCGTACGAAGGCACCAAAGAGATCAATTCGCTCATCGTTGGCCGGGCAATTACCGGTTTCAGCGCGTTCGTCTAGTCATACACCTTTTTACATCCGGGCCGGCGTCTTCGGGCGCCGGCTTTTTTATGGGGGATGATAAGCAACCGTTAACCGGCCGTCTTTCAAAAATTCCTTAACTTACATATTCCGAAACAGCAGCCCCGATCCACGCCCCATCAGCGCGTACCGTTTTTCCACCGCCCCATATCTCAAACCCCAATGTCATGCAATACTTTGATTTTCACACCCATCCCATCCTGAAACAATTATTCAGCGAATCCGGCGGCGTCACCGACATGATCGGCCGCAGCGAAGTGAAGGTGCTGCAATCGCAGTGTACCGACATTCCCAATATCATCCAGTCGCAGATCCACCCCTCGCAGCTGGCCCATTACCCGGACGGCGTGCTCATGGGCGTGGTACTCTACAGCATGGAAAGCTACCTCGCGGCGGAAGTGATACCGCTGCGGCAGCACCTCCGCAACGGCTCGCAGCACAAGCTTTCCGAGCCCCTGCTGAAGAAAATCGTGCTCAACGACCTCAAAGCCTACACCGATTTCCTCGTCAACCGCACCCTCAAAGCATATCTCGACAACAGCGACATCTTCCATGTGGTGACGCCCGAAACTTTCGCCAACGGCCTGCCTTCCAACCGTATCAATATTTTTTTCGTGGTGGAAGGGTGTCATTCATTCGTTGACAGCGTCAACCGGACGGGTGAGGGGAAAGTGTTCCCCGTGCAGGAGATCGTCGACAACCTCGACAGGCTCCTGGCGCGGGATATTCCCATCCTGGCCGTCAACCTCACCCATATGCAGCAATCGAGCCTCTGCAACCACGCTTTCGGCATCCAGCTCACCAATCCCAAACCCTTCTTCCCATATGGCAACGGCATGCAGCCCGACGGGTACGACGTGGCCCAGGCGCTTTTCGACCGCGGCATCCATCCCGACCTGAAGCACATGAGCTTCAAATCCCGCCGCGACCTGATGCGCGCAATCGACGGAACCGGCGATGCCACCATGCACGCGCCCATGCCTTTGCTGTGTACGCACGCCGGCTTCACGGGGATTCCTTTCGGGGAGTGGCCGGAATATATGGCAATTGCGCGGGCGGAAGGGCCGGTAGTGCGGGTTGAAATGGCGAAAACACTGTCGGTTGATAGCATGCCTTCTTCGGTTTGCACCCCCACTTTCAATATGACCACCATCAACCTGTTCGACGAGGAAATCGCCTGGATCGTGCAGCATGGCGGGATGATCGGCCTGTCGATGGACAGGCGCATTCTCGGATACGTAGATCCATTTGACGCGGACGTAGACGGGCGGCTGGATGGCGATTTCGTGGTGGACACCGATTTTATCTCGCTGGCGGAATGGGATGAGCTGGGTATTGATCTTGAGAAATACCGCGATAAAGTCGACGATGCGCATTGCCTCACCGTGCAGCGCCTGCGGCAGAACTGGGAAGAACAGGGGATGCAGGAACGGTGGTACTACGATCACATTTTCCTCCACCTCAAACATTACCTGCAAACCTGTCTGCGCGCCGGCATCCCGCTTCATACTTCCATCCGGCATATTACCATCGGCAGCGATTTCGACGGGTTGATCAATCCGTTCATCACCATGCCCGGCGTGAAGGACATGGAGCGCCTGAAACGGTATCTCCGCAGCGATTTCAAGGGATATCTCTCCCAACTGGAAGATGCAAAGGAATGGTACCGCGACCTGGATGTGGACCTTTTTGCGGAGTACCTGTTCTTCGAAAACGGGTTCCGGTTCGTGAAGGAGTTTATGGAGCGGAGGGCATGAAAAAAGGCCGGCCCAAATGAGCCAGCCCTGTCTTAACCTGATGCGTACGGGCGTGTTAGCCCTGGAATGATTTTACGGCTTCGCCAAGGTCATACACCGTAGCGCCGGGGAATGCCGCTGCTACGATGCTGCTGCCTGCTGCACTGCGGTAACCGCCTGCGCAATGCACCACGATGGGCTTGCCTGCGGGGATTTCGGCGGTACGTTCGCGGAGCTGGTGCAGGGGGATGGCGATGGCGCCGGGGAAGAGAAGGCCTGCCGCAGTTTCCGAATCATTACGGACGTCCACGATGGTGAATTGATCCGGGGTCTTCCGGAATGCTTCGATGTCGAGGGCGGGCGTTACCGCAGTACCGCCCTGGGCGATACCGGTGCCTGCAATGAAGGATTCGTAGCCGATTTTGGCGGTCCTGCGCACGAGGGCGTCGAGGCGTTCGGTATCCGCGGCCAGCAGCACATAACACTCTTCAGGCGCTACAATGCTGCCCAGCCATGTTTCGAACTTGCCGCCTTCCATGAGGTTGATGGAACCGGGGATGTGGCCTTCCTTGAATATATTTTCGGGCCGTGTGTCGATCACCACGGCGGTGGATTTTGAGCAGCCGGGCACTTTCCGGATGGCGGATTCCATGTCTTCCGCACCTTTGCGGTTGATGGTAACGTCGTACGGGAAGTATTTCGGGATGAAGGGCTGTTCGGAAAGCAGGGCTTTCACGAATTCGGCCTGCGTCATTTCCTGCAGCGACCAGTTCGTTTGCTTCTCCTCGCCAATAGTAGCGCTGGGGGAAGATGAGAGGTTTTTACCGCAGAGGGAGCCGGAGCCGTGTGCAGGGTACACCACCACATCGTCGGGCAGGGTCATGAGTTTTTTGCGGAGGGAGTTGTACATATCCGCGGCCAGCGCTTCGCGTTTGGCGGACACTTTCCCGGTGTTCTCCCGCAGATCCGGGCGGCCGCAATCCCCGATGAACAGCGTGTCGCCGGTGAATACGGCGGCAGGGCGGCCATTTTCTTCCAGTAGGATGCTGATGCTGTCTGGCGAGTGGCCCGGTGTGTTGAGGGCCTTCAGTACCACGCCTCCGCCCAGGTCGATGGAATCGCCTTCATCGAAGGTTTTATGCGGGTATGTGGCTTCCAGGATGCGCGAGCAGTACAGCGTGGCGCCCATGGCGTTGTGTATTTCGAGATGGCTGCTCACGAAGTCTGCATGCGGATGCGTTTCGATCACGCCGGTAATATTCGAATTTTCGGCGGCGGCGTGCACCAGGTAAGGAAGCGGGTCGCGGCCCGGGTCTACCAGCACCGTACCATTAGGACCGGTGATGGCGTAGGAGAAATGTGCTAGTGCTTTATCTTCGAATTGTCTGATTTTCATTACTGTCGTTTTTACAAATGTCGTGATTGGTCCTGGCTGGTTCTGTGACTGCGGTCACAATGCAAAGGTCCTGCAAATCCGCAGTTTGACCATTGACCGCCGTCATTCCCACCACTGATTCTATACCGCAGTCAATGTGGCAGTTTTTCCCGGAAACGCCCGTACAGCCACGTTCCTGCGATAGCGCCGAGGATGGTGACACCCACTGCCGCGGCGCCGGTACCGGCCTGTGCGAACAGCGGCCCCGGGCAGGCGCCCGTCATCGCCCATCCCAGTCCGAATAAAAGGCCGCCGTATATCTGTCCTTTATTGAATTTTTTGTCGGGGATCACCACCGTTTCGCCGTGGATGGTTTTGATATTGAACCGGCGGATCAGCCAGACGGAAAGCATGCCTACGGCCACTGCGCTGCCGATGATGCCGTACATATGGAAAGATTGCAGCCGGAACATTTCCTGGATGCGGAACCAGCTGATCATCTCTGCTTTCACGAGGATAACGCCGAATAAGATGCCGAAAAGAAGGTATTTCAGGTATTGCATATTGCCTGGGTTTATAATGCGAGTAAATGAGGAAGGATGAAGTTGGCCATGAGGAAGCCCCCGGCCATGAAAGCCACGGTAGCTACCAGTGATGGCCATTGCAGGCTGGATAATCCCATGATGGAATGCCCGCTCGTACAGCCGCCCGCATACCTGGTGCCGAACCCTACCAGCAATCCGCCCCCGAGCATCAGCACGCTCCCACGCAGGGTGAACACCTGGTCCAGCCCGAAAAGGGAGGAGGGAACAATGGCCGCTTCCGGGTAAATGCCGAACCGGCTCAACTCTTCCGCCAATGCGGGATGAATGGCCGCCGGCTGACCGTCACTGAGCCAAACCGCCGCGATAAAACCGCCCGCCAGGATACCCAGCGCGAATACGAGGTTCCAGGATTCCTTTTTCCAGTTGTATTTGAAGAACGGGATATTCGCCGGCGCACAGGCCGCGCAGATATGCCGGAAGTTGGAACTGATGCCGAAAGTCTTGTTGCCGCCCAGGAGCAACGCCGGCACGAGGAGCCCTATCAGCGGGCCTGCCACGTACCAGGGCCAGGGTTGTTGGAGAAATGAAATCATGCTACGGTATTTGTGAATGGCAAATATCGCAACATGCAGGCGCCTGCACGGTGACCCAGGTCACCGTTACAGCATTTCGATATACTGGCGGTGGAGCTTTACCCTGCCTTGCTGCTCGAGCTTCTTCAGCAGCCGGCTGATGACTTCGCGGGAGGAGTGGAGGTCGGTGGCGATTTCGCTGTGGGTGATGTGCAGTTTATTTGTGCGGAGTTTGTCGCGCTGGTGGTCGAGGTAGTGGACCAGGCGCTCGTCCATCGCGCGGAAGGCGATGTGGTCGATGAGGGTGAGCAGTTCCTCGAACCGGTCGCGGTACGTTTCCACCACGAAGTTATACCAGCCCTTGTAACGCTGCATGAAGTTTTCCATGTACTTCACGGGGATGAGGATAACGGTGCTGTCTTCGATGGCTTTGAGCATCACGCCGCTGGTTTCCTGTTGCTGGCCGCAAACCATCGACAGGGCGCAGGCGTTGCCGGGCTCAAGGTAATACATGAAGATCTCGCCTTCGTCGTGCCCTTCGCGGTACAGCTTGAGGCGCCCCTCGGCTACCAACACGGTAGAGCGGATATTCTGGCCCGTCCGCATGAGGGTTTCCCCCGCGGGAATATTCCGAATCTCCGCTATTTCCGCCAGCTCTTCCCGCAGCTCCGGTTCGAATTGCGGGAAATGAACGTCGAGGTAAGCACTTGTTTCCGTCTTCATACCCACAATTTACGGATTTTACCCGTGATCAATCCCCAACACCAGCTTCGCCTGCCGGATCATTTCTTCGCTGCCGGTGTATTTGCCGGGCTCGTCGGACAGCTTCACCACTTCGGTCCATTCGCCGTTATGCGGGCTGGTGGCCGTCATTTTGATGACGATGTTCATCGCTTCGGGGCCTGCGTCGTTGGTAAGGCTGGTGCCGATGCCGAACGACATGCCGATCCTCCCCCTGCAATGTTCCGCTATCCTCGCCACTTTTTCCACGTTGAGGCCGTCGGAGAAGATGATCGTTTTGCTGAGGGGATCGATGCCCATTTTTTTGTAGTGATGGATGACTTTATCCGCAAATTCGAGCGGGTCGCCGCTGTCGTGCCGTACGCCGTCGAACAGTTTGGAGTACATTTTATCGAACTGGTGAAGGAAAACACCGGTAGTGTAGGTGTCCGACAAAGCGATGCCCAGGTCGCCGCGGCATACGTTCACCCAATTTTCCAGTCCCGTGGCATTCGACATTTTAAACCCGAACCTGGCGGCGTGGAACATGAACCACTCGTGGGCATGCGTGCCGATGGGTTTGGTCTGGAACATCATCGCGAGGTGAACGTTGCTGGTGCCGATGAAAGAGCCGGTGCCATATTGTTTCAGCGCTTCAACCACGAGTTTATGCACCTTGTACGAATACCTTCTGCGCGTCCCGAAATCCGCCACGGTAACCCCCAGCTGGCGGTACTGCTCGATTTTTCGGCGGGTGTTTTCGAGGATGGCTTCGTTGGAAATCCTTTCGGCATGGCGGAGCGTGTAGTACAGCTCGCAGATGAGGGACATGATGGGCACTTCCCACAAAATGGTCCTGTACCAAAGACCTTCCACGCCCACTTCCAGCTGGTCGCCTTCCTGCGAGATGCGGACCTCTTCCGGGTTGTAGCGGTAGCCTTCCAGGAAGTCGAGGTACACGGGGTCGAGGTAAGGACAGGTCAGCTCAAGGAAATGTTTCTCTTTGCGGCTGAGCTGCAGGCCGGCCATATCGTCTACCGCTTTTCGGAGGGCGTCGGCGAAGCCGGGAGGAAATGCGTGTTTGCCGCGGTTGATGAACTTGTAACGCGCGCGGGCATACGGGAACAGCCGGATCACGCCCTGCTGCATGGTGAATTTGTAAAAGTCGTTGTCGAGGATGGAAGAAAGCATAGTGAACAAATAACGCTGCCGGGGGGCAGAATGTTTCATGCGTTACTGGCCGGTGAGCTTCACGAATGCCGGGGCGAAGTCGACCGCAAGGAAAAACCGCAGGTCGTTGGACGGCAGTTTATCGTCCTGCGTATCGATTTTATAATATTCCATTCCTGTTTTGAGCATATCGAAGAAGGTCAGCCTGCCCTGTATGCCCATCATATCGGGGGAGAGGGCGTTGAAGGGATCCTGCTTGCCGTAGTTGAACGTAAAATCCACGCCGGACCTGAGCGGGTTGGGAAAGCCCTGCGCGGCGTATTTGTGCATGAAGGAAAGGTTGGTGCGGAAATCCATCGCGCCCGGTTGCCCGCCGGAGGGAAGTAGCCCTCCGCCGGCGGCGCCGAATTTGAAATCGAACTGCTTCGAATCCAGGATATTGAATTGTGCGGCGGCATTCAGCCTGCCGCGCCAGGGAGCGTCGGCGTCTGGTCGGTAATTGGCTTCGCCGGAAAGGTCCAGCAGGGAAAGGCGCCCGAAGTTGCGCATGGAGAATCCTGCGCGGCCGTAGGCTTCGAGGAGCTGGTCGCCATTGAAGCGGCCACCGCCTTCGGCCAGTCCATACAACCCTTTATCGCCGCCATAGAGGCCGAGCATGAATTTGTGCTGTTCTTTGGGATCGGGCTTGCCGGGTATGGCTTCGGCATTCGAATACTGGAAGTAGGGAAAGAGCTCGAAGCCTTTGTATCCGGGTTTATCTTTTTCATTTTCGGGGTATTTCCCTAGAGCGGAGGCGAGGTTGAAGCCGAGGCCGAGACTGAGTTTTTTCTCGTCGGCTTTTTCGTCGGTGCCGGAGTATTTCAGTTCGAAGGCTTTGGGTGGCTGGTAGAAGGGCGGGCGCCAGCGGTCGTCGGGGATATTGTCGAGTACGAAGGGTTTGGCGAATCCTGCCGGCGGTTCCGTCCATTTTTTGGTGACGGGGCCGATGATGGAAGTGAAGTCGAGCTCGCTGCCGGTGAGGGCGTTGAGGCCAACGAGGCCGCTCTGGAGGAGGGCGCCGGAGATGAGGAAGATGCCGAGGTTTTGCTTGGCGTAGCGGGGTATCTTTTCGCCGAGGTATTTTTCCATGTCCATATGCAGGGCCATGGAGGCGAGGTTGATCCAGGTGCCGGAGACGCCGGTGAGCTGTTCGGCCATTTCGAGCCCTTTGGAGAAGTCGACTTTGCTGCCGTATGGCGAGCCGGCCTGGAGCTGGAGGGCGTAGAATACGTTCCAGAGCGACATGATCTCCTTGCTGATCAGCTCCTGTCCGAATTTGGGGTCGAAGAGGGTGTTGGAACCGTTTTGTTTGGCGGCGAGGTAGGATTGTTGCCAGCGTTTTGGGAAATTGATGATGAGGTCGTCAAAGAGCTGGCAGAATACTTCGAAGGAGCCGAAGGAAATGGGTACGTCGCCTTCCTTTTTGGCGGGCGCTGCGGGCGTGTCTTGTTTCTGCACGGAAGCGGGCGCCGGCGTGAAGAAGGGCGGGGTGGACTGCGGGGCGTTCCCGAAGAAGGGCTTTGCCGGTTTCGGGGATGCGGGGCCTTTGGCGTGGGTAGGTGTTGCCATTGGATGAGGGTTTTGGGGTGGATATGAAGTTACGAAAAATCGGGATGCGGCTGTGCGTTATGCTACGGCTGTTTAGCGTTTATGAAGGATGGCAGAAAATAATCGCAGGAAAAATTTTCGAATGAAATGAAAAACTATTATTGCGGAGTTGAATTGTTTTGTTAACCCGAAAATTTATTAAAAATGATAGGCCTGGACTCATGTATGGCTTACCTGATGAATCATCAGAAGCCGGTAAAACAGCGACTGGTTGTACTTGCCTTGATAGTAGGCGCAGTGTTTTTTGTCAATGACCTGCTCAAGTATTCATTTCACTACCGGCTACAGCACAAAGTCGAAAGTTTCGAAAGTTTGACGAAGTTGCTGAATGATCCGCAAACAGATAGCGTGAGCAAACATGAAGCAGCAGCTCTCCGCGAAGAGCTGCTGGCTGTGGAACCCCTGTGGGTGCATGTTTACGTTTTCTTCTTTCCTAAATTAAATGGCGGTTTTTCAAAATCGACAAACATCATAGCAAACCCCAGTAGGTTGATGCTGCCAACGATTAACATGTCAATGATGTCATCCATAAGTGACTATTTTAAGTTAATAATGTCCACCTCAGGTGTGTTCCTGTTGACAGGAATAGTACTTGCCATATTGGTGGTTGTAAAATCAAATGACTCCCTTTCTCTGACACTGACACGGTTGATCATGGTAATGGTGGCTACAGTAGCCGCCGCCGCCGCAACGCATTGTATTATCCTGCTATGGTTGCCTGAAGGACTGAGCTGGCGAGGAATATTAACATTTAATGCCCTATCCCAATACCTGCTTTTAACCATTATATTAATCACCGTGTCCGTGTTGAAAAACAGATCGCGGTGAAATGTATTGAAAAAGGAAATACAGAAATTTATGGGGAAGAAATTCTTTAAAAATACATAGATGTTGGTGTAATTACCGGTTCCCTTCCACCTTAAAAACATCGGGATGCCCGGGAGCATAGGCGATACGGATACTGTCGCCGGGGTTGTAGTGGCGCGAGCTGGTGAAACGCTCTTTCATCCATCGTGAACCGGCCTGGTAGCGGATCCAGGTTTCATAGAAATATTGCTGCCTGCCTTCTTGTAAGTTTACTGCAATAACCGTTGCAGAGGTGTTGCGTAACGGCCCCTTCAGCCAGGAGCCCGCCAGCCTGTCGGACGCGCGGTCGGCCAGGAGCGCGTTGCCGCCGATCAATACCGCCAGGCCCCCCAGCAACAACATCTTCCTTCCTCTCAGCCAGTTCCTCCGATCGGGCTGATACTTCGCGCCGCCCTGCTTCCACAGCGATCCAAAGCACAGGAATCCCAGCATCAACCATCCCCCCGCCAAAAATAAC
Source organism: uncultured Chitinophaga sp. (assembly GCF_937874145.1). Lineage (GTDB taxonomy): Bacteria > Bacteroidota > Bacteroidia > Chitinophagales > Chitinophagaceae > Chitinophaga. The sequence goes on from NZ_CALNBI010000064.1 coordinate 11,991, forward strand.
AACGCCAGGATGTCGTACAGGAGCCGCTGCCGGTAACCGTACAGGTACCAGATCAAGGAACCTCCCGCGATCAGCAGGAGCGATATAGCCAGCCGGGTATTTCGTTTCATGATTCAGGCTGTTGCTTTCATGCATCTACTTTTCGATGCTTTGATGTTTACTAAAAATACTAAAACAAAATGATGATCACGCTCAGCAGCTCATAAACCACCATGAACGTAAAGTCGTAAATTCTCAACGGCATGAAGTTAAGCGTAAAGCGCCCAGGCTGGTCGAAAGTCGAATCGCCTTTGGGCGCCGCTTTGAGACCGGGCCAGTAAAAGCGATGGCGCCATAGGGAACGAATTTCTCCGGTAACCCGCGGGATGCAGACTTCGCCATGGGAGAAATATTCGATCGTACTAAATTACAATACCCGGCCGGAATTGTTTAATCACCCAAGATTCCGGCACGTATTTCCACGCATTTTCAAGAAAAAGTATAAATCACTGTAAATCAGGTATTATTTTTGTCCCTTCGGTCCGGCCCTGCGCCCGGAAGTACAGCAGCATATATCCATCCCCTTTCGGTGAGGCATGCCCTGTTCGTTCCATCAGAGCCACCGTATAGCAGCAACGGAACCACGACATACCATGTCTGATTATTGTACCATTTAAACCAGTCTCATTATGAAACGAAGGAAAACCTTTGTGTTGTTAACCGCCGCCTGTCTCGCGGCATTCACTTTTATGGCCTGCAGCAAATCCGATAAAAAGGACGACGAGCCATCAACCCCCAAAGAAGAAGCCGGCAAAATCCCCGGCCTCGGCGAAGCCCCCGGAACGCCACAAGGCACCGCCCTCACGTATCCCGCAGGTGTCTCGCTGACTGCCGACAAGATCTACGGCGAAGTCTGTGACACGGCTTATGAAGTGGGCAGCGGCGGCGTTGTGGAAATCTGCGCCGCTTTCACCAACTCCAACGCGGCAGACGTTACCTTCACGCTCCCCGCCGGCCTCGTTATCCTGGCCGACGACCTGACGCACCAGCACGGCCTGCTGATCCAGGATTTTAAAGTCGTGCTCAAAGCCAAACGCACCACCAGGGTGGGCATTAAACTTTACTGCCTGAACGCGGAAAGAAAGCCCAGCAATTCGGGCATGACCTATAAGATCGGTCCCGTTTCCAGCAGCCCGCTCATCCGCCAGCTGTGCGAAAACGTGAAAAACAAGAAAGTAGCCCGCAGCGAATTTGCGGACGAAGACCAGTATTTCATGGCGTCCACGTCGATCCAGGGACTGGTATGGGGTTACACGGATGGCGACGGCTTTGATGCCGCGGTGCTCGCCCAGCTGCTGGCGGAGATTCCGAACAGATAATAACCGGTACGGATATACTTAAAAATCCCGGCGTGCTGCTGCTGCGCCGGGATTTTTTTATGGGGATAACTGTCATATTTATTGTTGACTTTGTCCACTTTGCGAAAGGCGCGACTTGGGCAATCTCCGGTTCAATCGCCTCCCTGTCCAGCCCATCGAACAACCTGACGCCGGAGCCGGGTACTACGGGCGGGGGCGCAGGCAGAAAACCCGGTGTTTCAAAACCGAAAATTGTACTATCTTTTGCCGGTCCGGCTGCGGCCGGCAAGTGGACAGTTGAACCGTTAAATGAAAATTCCATGTTGAGGCTCCTTATGCCGGCCTTGCTGCTTTGCTGCCAGCTCACCCTGCAGGCGCAACCTTCGTGGCAGTTCGATCTGATCGACAGCCGGAACGGCCTTTCCAGCAACCAGGTCAATTCCATCGTCAAAGGCCCCGACGGGTTTATGTGGATCGGCACCATCGCCGGCCTGAACCGGTACGACGGCCATACTTTCCGCATATTCCGCCATGTGGCGGGCGATTCTTCCACCCTGAACGACGATTTCATCAACCAGGTGGTGCCCGGGCCGCACAAGACGCTTTGGGTGCAAACCCCCAATGGCTGGAACCGCTACGATCCTCAATCCGAAACCTTCACCGCCCGCATCCGCCCGCATCTCGCGGCGATGGGCGTGCCCGACGATAATTTCACCGTAATGTGCGCCGATGGCGAAGGCCGTTTCTGGTTCGCCGTGCCGGGGAAAGGCCTGTACGGATACAATCCCGCCGACAGGCGCCGCCTGCCGCCCATGCCCCTGTATTCGCCCAACGTAGCGGGCATTGCGCCGGGGCCGGAGGGTTCCGTTTGGGTGGTATACGCCGAGGGCGTCCTCGACAGGTTAGACCCCGCCACCCGCAAATGCGTCCACCGAACAGAAGCCATCCGGCGCCTCGATCCCCAACCCAACCCCGCCTACCGGCTCTTTACCGATGCGGATGGCGACGTCTGGATATACGCCTACGGCACTTCCCGCGGCGCGGCCTGCTACAAACCCGCTACCGGCGAGCTGGCCATCCTCCGGAAAAACGGCGGCAAAGCGCGGCTCAATAACGATATCATTAACGGCATCACGCAGGACGGCAACGGCCTCATCTGGATCGCGACCGACCACGGCGGCGTGAATGTGCTCGATAAGAAAGATTTTTCCGTCCGCTACCTCGTCAACAATGAGCAGGACGCGCGCAGCATCAGCCAGAACAGCGTCAATTCCATTTACCGCGACGACCAGGGCATCATCTGGCTCGGTACTTTCAAAAAAGGGATGAACCGCTACCACGCCGGCATCCCGCGTTTCCCGGTTTACCAGCACCGGCCCAACCAGCCCGGATCGCTGCCTTATAATGATGTCAACCGCTTCGTGGAAGACAAATCCGGCAACCTCTGGATCGGCACCAACGGCGGCGGGTTATTGTATTTCGACCGGGCGGCCAATACTTACACCCGCTACCTCCACGACCCATCGAACCGCAACAGTATTTCCAGCAACGTGATCGTGAGCCTGCTGATCGACAAGGAAGGTAAACTCTGGATCGGTACCTACTTCGGCGGGCTCGACTGCTTCGACGGCCAGCGGTTCACCAATTACCGGCATAGCGACGCGGATCCGAACAGCCTGGCCGACGACAGGGTATGGGAGATTTATGAAGACAGCCAGTCGCGCCTCTGGATCGGCACCCTCAGCCAGGGGCTCATCCAGTTCGACCGCAAGGCCGGCATATTCAGGAAGTACATGCCCCAGGGCTCCAAATCCAATTACATCGCCGCCATCCACGAAGACCGCGCCGGTGATCTCTGGCTGGGTACTTCTTTCGGGATCGACGTGATGGACCACCGCACGGGGCTTTTCCGCCACTACGAGCACCGCGAGCAGGACGCCGGCAGCCTCAGCCATAACAACGTCACTGCTTTTTGCCAGGACAGCCGCGGCATCCTCTGGATCGCCACGCACGACGGCCTTAACCGCTGGGACCCCGCGCGCGGGAGCTTCGTCCGGTACGGCCGCGAGCACGGGCTGCCCGACAACACCATCCTCACCCTTCTGGAAGACGACGACAAGCACCTGTGGCTCAGCACCCCCAACGGCCTTTGCCGTGCCACGGTGCTTTCCTCCGGCGATTCCATCCGCCTGCAGACCCGCAACTTCGATGAGTCGGACGGGCTGCAGGGGCGGCAGTTCAATGAAAATGCCGCGCTAAAAACGAAGAAAGGGGAACTGGTGTTCGGCGGGGCCAACGGGTTTAATATTTTCGGGACCGCTTCGTTGCGCAACAGGCTGGCGGCCCCGGAGATCGTATTCACCGATCTGCAATTATTCAACCAGCCGGTGCGTGCCGGGAAGGAATATAACGGGCGGGTGGTGCTGCCGCAATCGGTGAGCGCCGCCAAAGACCTTACATTTCGGTATAACGAGAATGTGTTTACCGTGGAGTTTGCCGCGCTGGAGTTCGTGAATCCGCATAAGATCCGGTACGCATATCAGCTGAAAGGCTTCAGCGATGAGTGGTTGTATACCGACAGCCGCAACCGCAAGGCCACGTTCACCAACCTCAATCCGGGGCAGTATACTTTGTTGGTGAAAGCCGCGGGCGACGACGGGCAATGGAGCCCCGAGCCCCTGGCGCTCAGCATCCGCATCCTGCCGCCCTGGTGGCTTACGAAAATCGCCTGGGTGTGTTATGCCTTATTGCTCATCGCCGCGCTGATTGTGGCAAGGCATGGGGTGCTCCGCCGCGCCAGGGCGCGATTCCGCATCGAGCGCGAGCGCCAGGAAGCGCAGCGGCTGCATGAGCTCGATATGATGAAGATCCGCTTCTTCACCAACGTCAGCCACGAATTCAGGACGCCGCTTTCCCTCATTATTTCGCCGGTGGAGAAGATGGTCCGCGAATCGGAGCAGCCGGAGGAGAAACGCCAGTTCCAGCTGATCCACCGCAACGCGCGGCGCTTGCTCAACATGGTGAACCAGCTGCTGGATTTCAGGAAACTGGAAGAGCATGAGCTCCGGCTCGCCAAATCGCCGGGCGATATCATCGGGTTCATCCGCGAAGTGTCGTTCTCGTTTTCGGATATGGCGGAGAACAAGGGGATCGGGTTTGCTTTTCATGCGGGGCGCGACCGCCTGTTCACCACATTCGATCACGACAAGCTGGAAAGGGTCTTGTTCAATTTGTTATCGAACGCCTTCAAATTCACCCGTGCAGGAGGGCGCGTGTCGGTGACGGTAGCCCTGGAAGGCCCGCCGGCTGCCGCGCAGCTGCATATTCACGTGGCCGACACGGGCATCGGCATCGCGCCGGAAAAGCAGGAGAAGATCTTCGAACGCTTCTTCCAGGATGCCATCCCCGGTTCCATGGTGAACCAGGGCAGCGGCATCGGGCTGTCGATCACCAAAGAATTCGTGCGGCTGCACGGAGGATCAATTTCAGTGGAAAGCAGGGAGAACGAAGGCAGCACTTTCACCGTGATCCTCCCCGTAACGGTATTGCGCGAAGATGCGGAACCGGTGACGATCGCGGAAGCCACGGAAGCACCGCAGGAAACGCCTGAACCTCCCGCCAACCGGCCGAAAGGGAAACGTAAAACGATCCTGGTGGTGGAAGACAATGAAGATTTCCGCTTCTATATAAAGGACAACCTGAAACCCTGGTTCGACGTACTCGAAGCGGCCGACGGTAAAGCAGGATGGCAGAAGGCGCTCTCCGGCCATCCGGACCTCATCGTTTCCGACATCAGCATGCCGGAAATGAACGGAATCGACCTCTGCCGTAAAATCCGGGACGACCGCCGCACGGCTTCCATCCCCGTTATCCTCCTCACCGCCCTCACCGGCGAAGAACAGCAGCTGACCGGCCTCGAAACCGGCGCCAGCGATTACATGACCAAGCCCTTCAACGTCGAAATACTACTGTCGCGCATCCGCAACCTGCTCAACCAGCAGGAGAATATCCGTAAAACCTACCAGAAACAGGTGCAGGTAGTCGCCTCCGAACCGGAAGTAGCCGCTCCCGCCGAAGACGATTTCGTGCGCAGGGCGCTGGCATATGTAGAACGGCATTTGTCCGACGCCGAATTATCGGTAGAAGGCCTCAGCCGCGAAATGCTCCTGAGCCGCGCCGCCCTGTACAAGAAACTGTTCGCCCTCACCGGCCAGACCCCGGCGGAATTCATCCGGCACATCCGTTTGCAAAGAGCAAAGCAACTCCTGGAAATCGGGAACACGACGGTGGCCGAAGTGGCTTACCAGGTCGGGTTCAACAACCCCAAACTCTTCGCCAAAACATTCAGGGAAATCTATGGCGAACTGCCCAGTTCGTACCTTAGAAACCGCCCGGCGGAATAATTCATCATTGAAAATCAATGGATTGATTGATGGGGTTGACATTTTGATACCCTAATATAGACGATCCTGTACCCTCATTTTTCCATAGTGACCGTAGTTTCGGGGCGAACCGATTAACCAACGGAGGATTCCACGCATCCTGAGAAACGATTACTATGGGAGGATATTTATTGACACGTTACAGAAAAACTGCGGGCTTATTATTTACCTGTTTATTAATGGCGGGCGCCGCAAAGGCCGCGGGAGACGAGAAGTTCGTCCGCACCCGCGACGGGATCATATTGTACCCCGACGCAAGGACGTCGGGCGGCGTGCAGGCGGTGCGCCTGCAGGTGATCAGGGGGAACATCATCCGGGTAACGGCTTCGCCGGAAAAAACGTTCCCAGATCCGAAGAGCCTCATGACCACTTACCAGCCCCAGCCGGTAAAATGGACGCTGGAAGAGAAAGGAGGGGCCCTCGTGCTGAAGGCTCCCGCCATCACCGCCAACATCCTCAAACAAACAGGCGCGGTATCCTTCACCGACCCTTCCGGGAAGCCGCTCATCGCGGAGCGCAGCTGGAACGGCCGCGCGGTGGCGCCTGTCGTGTTTGAAGGCCAGCCGTCGTGGAGCATCCGGCAGACTTTCGAATCCGGGCCCGACGATGGATTCTTCGGCCTGGGGCAACACCAGGAAAGCATTTACAATTACAAAGGCCAGCAGGTTTTTCTCTGGCAGAACAATACCGAAGTGGCGGTGCCTTTCCTGCTCGGCGCCCGTAATTACGGCGTGCTGTGGGATAATTACAGCTACACCCTGGCGGGGGATGCGCGCGAGCTCATGCCGCTGTCGCGCCTGCGCCTGTTCGATAAGAACGGCAGGGAAGGATGGCTGACGGCATCCTACAGCAAAGACCGTAAGCAGCCGGAGACGGTCGCGTTCACGAAAGCGGAATCCCAGATCGATTATGCCTGGCTGGATGATACGAAGAAACTTATTCCCGAGGGCTTTCCCCTGCAGGATGGCGCCATTACATGGGAAGGGAATATTGTCTCGGGCTTTTCGGGCGATCACCTCTTCCGCGTGGTATATGGCGGGTACGTGAAGATCTGGCTCGACGGCAAGCTGCTGGCCGACAACTGGCGACAGGCCTGGAACCCGGCTTCCGTTTCGTTGCAATTGCCGCTGGTAAAAGACCGAAAACACCACATCAAAATACAATGGACGCCCGACGGCACCGCTTCCTACCTCACGGTAAAATGGTTGCCGCCCGCGCCGGCTGCAGACCGCGACGCATTCACTTTCGCGTCGCAGGCAGGCCGCCAGCTCGATTATTATTGCATCGCCGGGAAGAATGCCGATGAAGTGATCGCCGGTTACCGGACGCTGACGGGCAAAGCCCCCGTAATGCCCCGCTGGGCGATGGGTTTCTGGCAGAGCCGTGAGCGGTACAAGACGCAGGAAGAAGTGCTGCAAACCGCCGCGGAGTTCCGCCGGCGCGGCATCCCGCTCGATAACATCGTGCAGGACTGGAGTTATTGGAAAGAAGATGATTGGGGCAGCCAGGACTTTGATCCCGCGCGCTTCCCGGACGCCGATGCCATGATCCGCGACCTCCATGATAAATATAATACCCGCGTCATGATCTCCGTTTGGCCGAAAGTGTATGAAGGGATCGACGTGTACCGGCAATTCGATAAAAAAGGCTGGCTGTATGGCCGCAACATCGCTGACCGGCAGCGGGACTGGATCGGGGAAGGCTATGTGTCCACCTTTTACGACGCTTTTAATGATGAGGCGCGCCGCGGCTTTTGGGACCTGCTGCATAAGAAGTTATACCTGCGCGGCATTGATGCCTGGTGGATGGACGCCAGCGAGCCCGACATCCTATCCAACGTATCGCCCGAAAAGCGCCTGGCGCAAATGACGCCGCTTTCCGCGGGGATCGCGGCTGAATACCTCAACGCCTATCCGCTGGAGAACGCGCGGGGGATTTATGAAGGCCAGCGCGCGGCGGATTCTTTGAAGCGCGTGTTTTTGCTGACGCGTTCCGGGTTTGCGGGATCGCAGCGTTATGCGGCGGCGATATGGAGCGGTGATATTGGTTCGAGGTGGGAAGATATGAAAGCGCAGATCATGGCGGGCGTCAACTTTTCGTTGTCGGGCCTGCCGTACTGGACGATGGATATCGGCGGTTTTGCGGTGGAAAGAAGATATGAGCTCGGGCTGCCGTCGGACACGGCGGAGTGGCGGGAGTTGCAGGCGCGGTGGTTCCAGTTCGGCACGTTTGTGCCGCTGTTCCGCGCCCACGGGCAATTCCCTTTCAGGGAAGTGTTCAACATCGCACCGGAAGGAAGCCCCGCTTATGAAACGATGCTGTATTACAACAAGCTGCGTTACCGGCTGATGCCTTACATCTATTCGCTGGCGGGGATGACGTATCACCGCGACTATACGATGATGCGCGGGCTGGTAATGGATTTTCCGAAGGATAGGTTGTCGCGCGAGATCGGCGACCAGTACATGTTCGGTCCTTCGCTGCTGATCAGCCCCGTGTACACATTCGGTGCGCGGGAGAAGGAACTGTACCTGCCTGCTGGGCAGGGATGGTATGACTTGTATGCCGGGAAGTATGAAGAAGGAGGGAAGCGCATCCGGGTGGATGCGCCCTATGAGCGGATGCCCGTGTATGTAAAAGAAGGGTCTATCCTGCCGGCGGGGCCTGCATTGCAGTACACCGCCGAGAAGCCGGCGGATACCATCACGCTGTTTGTCTACACTGGCAAAGACGCTTCCTTCGATATCTACGAAGATGAAGATACTACCTACGGATACGAAAAAGGGCGGTTCAGCAACATTCCCCTGCGGTATAACGAAAGCAAGGGCGAGCTTACGATCGGCGCGCGCAGCGGCCGCTTCCCCGGGATGCGGGAACACCGCACCTTCCGCGTGATCTGGATCGGGAAAAACCGCGCGCATGGATTTGAGCCCGCCGCCGCGGCGGATGTGGAAACATCTTACAACGGACAGGAAATTCGCGTCAAACGTTACCATCAACCAAAATAAACATCTCGGCTTATGACAACTGTAACATCACTATGCAACACCACGTAAACGGCCCCTAACACGGCTGATCATCATTCCACAATTCCACTTAAAATGAAAAACATGCAACAAAAAATACCCTC
>NZ_CALNBI010000065.1 GCF_937874145.1 uncultured Chitinophaga sp.
CTCTGCAGTGCTTCATACGCCTCATCCAGCTCCTTCAGTATTTCGCGGTAGATCGTTTCCTGCGTGTCGTATTTTGGTTGCACGATCACATCCTCCACAGATTTCACCGCATCGAAGTAAGGCACATCACCGTAAGCATCGGTCAATTGCTGGAAAACCATCGCACGGCAAATCCTTCCGATATTCAACATATTCCTGCGCTTGGGGTCCTGTTCGCACAACCGGATCATTTCGGAGAAATTGATGAGATAGTTGCGGTAATGGGAATTGAAAGGATTGCCCCAATCGCGGTTCTGGAAAATATTCCCGGACGCGGGGTTTTTATAATAACCCGCATAATCCGCCAGCAGCCCGTGCGTCTGGTTCTGGAACACGAAATTCTTGATGGCGCTGGTAAACAGCAACTGCGGCTGTACGATATCCCGCCCGATGAGCGTGGGATTGGTGTTGATTTCCTTGAAATCTTTCGTACAACTCCCTAACGCCACACATCCGCCAGCCACCATGATCCATTTATATATCAATCGCATAATTCTAATTTTTCAGTGATTAAAGGGAAACAGAAAGGTTCAGACCGAAATTGCGCGTGATGGGGACACCGGTAGATTCGAAGCCCTGTGCCACGGTAAACGGCCCGAAGCCTCCTTCCGGATTGGCGCCCATCTCCTTGATCTGCGCGTTCTGCTTCAGGTACAATACGTTGCGGCAAACAGCCGTCAGCTTAGCGGATTTCAGGAAGAAGCCCTGCCGGAAATGCTTGCCGACATTATACCCCAGCGTCAGTTCACGGAGCGCGATGTAACTGGCGTCCAGCACAAATTCTTCGCTGATATTGCCATAGCTCATGCTGGTATAGTAAGCAGCTCTTCCCAACACGATATTACTCCGGGTGAATTTACCGTCAGCTCCTTCAATAACACCATCCGCGATCAGGTTGTCGCCGTTTTCCGTGCCTTTACCCGTTCCCACAGACCATTGCTGCTGTTTGGAATAAGAGAAAATCTTTCCGCCCTGCCTTACATCAATCAGGAAAGACAAGCTCAAACCTTTATAGGAAAGATTGTTCGTGATACCCGCCAGGTAATCGGGCTGCACATTGCCCAATACCGAAGTGGTGGCATCGCGCTGGTAAGCGCCCGCGGAGTTAAGCCATTTTTCGCCCGTAGCCGTCCGCTTGAATTTGTATCCGACGATGTTGCCATAAGGCAGGCCAGGCCGCGCTTCGATACTCATTTCACCCGTGCTGTACAGGTTCAGCGAATTGATGCCCGGCGCCAGGGAAACCACTTCCGACCTGTTCCGCGAAGCGTTCACGGAAATATTCCAGGTGAAGCCGCGGGAAGATACCGGTGTACCGGTTACCATCAACTCCAAACCACGGTTGCGGATCTCGCCGGCGTTGATCAGCTTGCGGGAGAAACCGGTAGGCGCGGGGATATCCACACCCAGGATCTGGTTCTTCGCACGGGCGTGGTAATAGGTAAAGTCGATCCCCAGGCGGTTGCGGAAGAATTTCAGCTCCGTACCCGTTTCAAAGGAAGTCGTCAGCTCGTTTTTGAGATCCACCAGCGGGATGGTTCCCGGTGTGGTGGCCATTCGCTGCCCGTTGTAGCTGAGCGTGCTCAGGTTATACCCGATCTGCGTCTGGTACGCGCTTGCATCTTTACCCGCCTGGGCATAAGACAACCGCACTTTACCGAAGCTCAGCCATTTGTCGCTTTTGATCTGGAATGCGTCAGAGAAAACGAAACTGGCGCTGGCCGCGGGATAGAAGAAAGAGTAGTTGTTGGCCCCGAGTGTCGACGACCAGTCGTTACGCCCCGAGATATCCAGAAACAGGAAATTATTATACCCGATCTGCCCGGTGAAGTACCCCGAGTTCATACGGCGGCGGTTGAGCCGATCCGTCGGCACCACCAGCCCTGCGTTGATGATATTATAGAGGTGATCGATGTTCAGGTTATTGCCCTGTAAAGACATCTCCTGCTGCTTGCGGTCGAGGCGGTTGGCGCCCACGGAGAACGTCCCGGTGAACTTATCGCTGAGTGCGCCGTTGGCGGTCAGCAACACGTCGAAGTTGTCTTCCCGCATCCGTATGCGGTCGTTGTTCACCTGCCCGCGGCGAAGGTTGCCTGAGCCGGTGGGCGTGTTCACCCCGATGCGCGAGTCGCGGACGTCGAAGTAGAAATCGGTACCGCCGCGCGCCTGCAGCATGAGCCATGGCGTTAATTTATAGCGGGCCAGCAGGTAACCGTTTACGCGGTCGCGGCTGTCGTTGCTGAGGAATTCGTTGAGCACCCAGTAAGGGTTAAACGGGCGGCCGTCGGTCCAGTTGTTGGCCTGGCCGTCGAAAGTTTTGTAATCCTTCATCATGTCCATCGACAGGAAAGCGGGGAAACGGTTGAGCGACATACCGATGGTATTGATATCGGTACCGAAGCCCGGCCTGTTTTTCCCGGCCTGGCGGATGTAGTTGACGCGGGTTTCGATATAAAGTTTATCCGTAGCCTGGAAACCCAGGGTGGTGTTGATGGTCTGGCGGTCGAGGGTGGATGTGGGGTAGATACCCTTGTTGCGCAGATCCGAGAACGACACCCGGTAGTTTATTTTTTCGGAACCGCCGGAAACAGCGAGGGAATTGGTGTAAGTGCTGCCGGTGGCGTAGAATTTACGGGATTCGCCGGAGCCTTTGCCGGAGTAGGAAAATACGCCGAGGCTGGGCCACAGTTCGAGCGCGATGGGCTGCCCGTCGAATTTGGCGCCCCACATATCGGGGATTCCTGCGGGGAGCTGGCGCACTTCGCGGCCGTCAATTGTTACCAGGTCCCACGACTCGATGGATTCGTTATAACCCGGGCCGTAGGAGTTCTGGCGCTGGGGCGTTACGAGCGGCTTTTCCCAGGTGGCGTTCGAGTTGAAATCGATTTTTGCGCGTTTGCCGGCTTTGCCTTTTTTAGTGGTGATGAGAATGACGCCATTGGCGCCGCGGGCGCCGTACAGCGAAGCGCCGTTCGGGCCTTTGAGCACCGTGATGGTCTCGATGTCGTCGGGCGAGATGTTGCCGATACCATCGCCATAGTCGCGGGAGGTACCGCGGGCGTTGCCGAGGTCCGGGGCGCCGATGGTCTGGTTGTCGATGGGCACGCCGTCTACGACGTACAGCGGCTGGTTATTGCCCTGGAACGAGCTGGCGCCGCGGATGTTGACATAGCTGGAGCCGCCGGGCCCTGTTGCGGAGGCGCTTACGAAAACGCCGGCAACCTTCCCTTTGAGGGAGTTGGCGACGTTCACTTCCCGGGCTTCGGTGAGCTCGCTGCCGTTGACCACCTGGGCGGAATAGCCCAGCGCGGCGCGTTTGCGCTCGATGCCGATGGCGGTAACGACCACTTCCTGAAGGGCGCTGTTGGATTCGGCTAGCTGGATGTTTACCTGTGTGCGGTTGCCTATGGGTTCCGCTTTCTTCTCCATGCCGATGTAACTAAATACAAGTGTACCGGATAAGGAAGGCAGTGCGATCCGGTAAAAGCCTTTTTCATCAGTGATAGCTGATTTGGTTGAATTCAATAACGTGACGGAAACCCCGGGAAGCGGCTCCCCGTTCTTTTCCGATGTAACCGTGCCTGTCACGGTAAGCTCCTGCCCAAGCACGGTGGTTGAAACGGCTGTGAAGGCGAGCAATAAGGCAAGGAATCTCAGTTTAAAGTTTTCTTTCATTGTATGCATGTTTTTAAACCCCTTTCATAAAAGTAAATAAAAAGCTTTCAAAAACAAATCATTTTCGTTTCCTTATCTATAATTATCGAATTTTCGAAAATCAGCGTAAAAAACGGCAATCCAACATTACTTTTCACCCTTATTCCGGCAGTTCCGGCGACATTCAAGGACCCACAGGAAGCGTAAAAAGGACATTTACAATGAAAAACAACGACAAAACAATGAAACGAAAACTACATTCCTTATAAAATAAGAAAAAGAAAATTTTAGCGCTATATTTGTGACAGCAGATGTATAAGTTGATGATAAACGGATTTTAAACTGATCAAGATGACCGCTTCGCACATTTCCCGCAGAAACTTCCTGTCCACCGGCACCGCTGCCATCGCAGGAATGGCCCTCAGCTCCCCTATCCTGGCCGCTACGGCGCCGCCCATCCGCGTCGGCGTTATCGGCACGGGCAGCCGCGGCGCGGGGCTGATTACATTATTAAATAAAATTCCTGCCTTCCAGGTAACGGCCTGTTGCGATATCCTGCCGGACAACCTCCGCAAAGCCATCTCCATCACAGGCAGCAAAGCCAAAGCCCACACCGACCACCGCACATTGCTCAACGACCGCACCATCGACGCCGTCGTGATCGCCACGCCGCTGTTCCTGCACGCCCCTATGGCTATCGATGCCCTGTCGGCCGGCAAACACGTTTACCTCGAGAAGTCATTATCATATAATACGGCCGAAGCCCTGGCCGTCGAGAAGAAAGTCGCGGAAAGCAACCGCGTGCTTCAGGTCGGGTACCAATACCGTTATTATGGACTGTACCGCAGGATCAAGGAAATCATCAGCCAGAACTGGCTTGGTAAAATCACGCACCTCGAAAGCCAGTACAACCGCAATTCCGACTGGCGCAATCCCGTATCCGATCCCAAACTGGAGCGCATCGTGAACTGGCGGATGTACAGTGAATATTGCGGCGGGCCACTGTCCGAGCTTTGCGCCCACCAGATCGACATGATCCAGTTCCTGCTGGACGCCAATCCCACGCGCGCCGTGGCCATGGGCGGCATCAATTACTGGAAAGACGGGCGGGATACCTACGATCATATCCGCGCCATCTACGAATACCCCGGCGGCATCAAATCCAGCGTGTCTTCGGTGCTGTCAAACGCTTACAACAGTTATAACATTAAAATATTCGGAGAAAAAGCGACGGTAGAGATCCAGCGGGAAAATGCCTACATCTACGCCGAAAACACGCAAAACAGGCTGGGAACGGTGGATGGAGTGACGGGCGCCACCGTCAGCGTAAAAACCCAGGGCGATGCGGAAGAAATCAAATGGCTGCAACCCGGCGAGCGTCTGCTCGAACCTACCACCTACGCGCTGGAAGATTTCCGGCGCTGCATCCAGGAAGGCAAAACGCCCGACTCCAACGTTTTGACGGCGAAAAACAGCTCACTGGCGATCCATATGGGGAATATGGCCGCCAAATCTGGCGGCACGGAGTATTGGCCGGCATAACGGTCAACCGTGCTTCAGCAGCACGCCCCGCTCCTTCCGGATGCGCGCCAGCAGCTGCTCCACATGTGCGCGGATCTGCGCCGGCAGTTTGGAGTACCCGGCAGCATATTCCAGTTTGCGGCCGTAATCAGACACATGCTCCACTGCGCGGACGGCATACTTTTCATTTTTGTACACCACGAATATTTTCACCCGGCGGATGCCATCGATATCGGTTGTCATGTAGGTGATGACGGGATCTATGCGGCCGTCGCGATCCAGGTCGCGGAAGGAACAATACGAAGTGGTGAACCAGATGCGCTCTTCTTCCGCTTCCTTCTCCACAAAATCGTTGATGGACCATTTTTCGAGATAACCGCCATGGTCTTCCAGGAGGCAGACGGCCTGAAGCGCGGTGCTGATCGTATCCTTCGCGGCTTTCTTCATCTGGTTTTCGCACAGCAGGATTTTCCAGCTGCCGGATTTGTCCTGATAACTAAAACCCTGGTAGATGGGAAATTTCGTTTCATATTCCTTGTCCAGCTCGGTGCGGGGAATGGGTTTCACATCCTGGGCGGCGGTAAAAAACGGGATAAGAAGAAAGCAAACAATCAAAAGTTGGCGCATATCACGAAAATAACTTTTCCCGCCATTAAAACCGCATCAACGCGCTTCCATTTCCGAAGGTCCATTCCGGCGTCCGCAACGTGTTGCCAGGCAAGGCATACCAGGCAGAAGCAGCCGAGGGGTTTTTCAGAAGATGCATATCCTGCGCAGGCATGTAACTCTGCGCCAGCAGGAATCTCTTCTCCCCGAAACTATTCACGGCTACATCCATCACGATCACAGCATGTCCCGGAGATCCGCTTTCGATGAAAACATCCCCCGGACGGATATCTGCGCTATTGCGAACCGGCTGTAATTGCTTTTTAAGCGAAATCGTACCGGCGTAGGTGAACACTGTTTCAAGATATTCGTCGAAGCACGCGCGGGTATCGCAGGGCGCTGCCGAATGTATGCCTGCGAGTTTATTACCGCGCAGCTTCCAGCGCCGGCCTTGCCGCCAGGCCCCGTAATCCATCGGCGTACCGTCGGTGGCGTTGAACATGATCTGCCCGTATTTTTTGTTGGCGTAGAGATATTCCGCGTACAAGCGCATTACGGCGTCCGCGCATTGCTGTAGGTCTTTCTTACCCGTGGAAATATCCAGCACCGCCACTTGCGCGGATTGATTGCGTTTCTTCTCCCCGTTGAACAAGTATACCGTCGCCGTCTTTTTCAAAGGGACGTTCCTGAGCCACGCACCGAAGCTGCCTGGAGATTGCGGCATTCTTTGAAACCCGGCCGGCAGCGGCCATGCTCCAACGGTTTGCGCCGCCGCAGGAATTACGAACAGGGAACAAATGAGCAACAGGGCGATTTTCATACCCTTCAGATGCAAATAACCCATTTTTCCATATCAGTTGAACGCCGGGAGATACGCGTATTCGATTGTGCTAAAAACATTAAATTTGGTAGCAGCACCCACCATTTTGTAACCATATCAAACAACCGTATCACTATGGGATTCCTCAAAAAGCTCTTCGGAAAATCCGGGCCCTCCGCACCTGCAATATTGGACATTGAAAAAGACAAGGTACCCGTGTACCCCATGATCAAAGACGCGCGCTGGCAAGGCACTGCCCATGCGGTCCATTTCCCGTTCGTGAACATCGGCGGAACGCCCGACCTGGTGATCGTTTTTCCGCAGGACGCAGGCGAAAGTTTTCAATATATCACGCCGAAAGATTTGGAGAACGAAGCGGTAAAAGCCAATTACGAAAAATGGCAGGAAAACATCGATCAATATCCTTTCGAATTCGAAAAACCGGAACGCATGAACGGCAGGATCATTTTCGCCGCCGGCGAAGATCATGCTTCCGAGAAAATCCTTTCCCCTGCATTCCTTGCCGCCGCCTGCAAAGAATTGAATACGGACAAGATCATTATTTCCGCACCGCGCAGAAGACATTGCATGATCACCAGCTACCATGAAGATTTTCTCACGCTGGAATATTTCTTCCACCGGCATTTCATCGCGTGGCGGGAAAACGAATACAACGAAGTGATTACAGAGATGGTTTTCGTGGCGGACGCAACGAAGGTAATGAATGCCGTACCGCTTGGGTTTCGTATCAACCTGTACGAAAAAGATGGCCAGTTTAAATTGACATATTCCACGATGGATGATCTATTCGATGAAAACGACCAGATCAATTTCCAGGCGATTATGGAGAAGAATAAAGTGCCGGTTATTTTTTGAACGGGCATTAGTTATAATTGAAAAAGCCGCTTCGTAAAGCGGCTTTTTCTTTGTTGCCCGACCTGGATTCGAACCAAGACAAACAGAACCAAAATCTGTCGTACTACCATTATACTATCGGGCACCGTTCGTTGGGATTGCAAAAGTATAATTTTTTTTATTCCTGCAAAAAAAATGTTCGGATTTTTAGAAAAAAAGTACTGTAACTCCCTCCTGCAAAGGCTTTTATGCTACAACAACCGCATCACCGCCCCTACGATATGCTCCGGCGCCAGCTCTTCCATACACGCGTGATCCCCGCGGAAGCAGGGTTTGCTGCCGAATACGGAACAGGGCCGGCAATATAAATCCAGCTGCACGGCATTCTCCGCGCTCTGTCCGAATCCCATGAAACCCGCGTAGGGATGCGTGGCGCCCCATACGGATACCACCGGCACGCCATACAGCGATGCCAGGTGCATATTCGCGGAATCCATGCTCACCATGAGTTGCAGGCCGCTGATGATCTTCAGTTCCTCTTCAAGCGAATGTTTGCCGGCTACCACCTGCAAACCGTTTACACGGTTGGCCAGCGCTTCCAGCTTCGCTGTTTCTTCCTTTCCGCCGCCGAACAGCAGGATTTCAGCATCCGTGCGCTCGCGCAACTGGCGGATCACCACCTCCATTTTTTCGATGGGGTACGTTTTCTCGCGGTAGGTGGCGAACGGCGCGATGCCGATCTGCTGTTTGGCAGCGGGCTTTCGCGGCAGCGTTCCCAACGTATCCGCGGATACGGGGTAGCCCAGCTTCGCGAAAACAGCGCGGTAACGGTCGATGGTGGAGGTAAGCGGCTGGAGGATTTTATTGTCTTTTCGCGTGAGCGCCTTCTTCCCGGCTCTGCCTTTGTCGATCACCGCCACTTTTACGGCCGTAAGGCGGAAAAAGGAACGGATGATCTGGCTGCGGAGCACCTGGTGGAGGTCCGCCATGGCGCGGATGCCCGGGTATTGCGCGCGGACGCTCCGGAAGAGGCGGAAAAGGCCGTTGACGCCCTTGTGCTCGCCCTTGAGGTCAGCCGGCACGAATATCAGCCGGGGAATCCCCTGGCAGAGCGCGCCCCAGTTTTTATTGGTGACAAAAACGATGGTAAGGTCCGGATACGTATCCAGCACCTGTTTCATAACGGGAATGGTCATGGCCACATCGCCCATGGCGCTGAACCGCACGGCCAGCAGGGTCGTTTTATTGACCGGATTTTTGCCCATAGAGAACGGGGTTGAGCGAGGGATCGTTGTACATTTTCATCTGCTTGTACACTTTCATGTACTTGCGGCCTTTGGAAATATCTTCCAGCAGCGCTTCGATGGCGGTGGATAAGTCGCGCTGCTGCTCCAGCAACACGTCCAGCTTGCGGGCGCAGGCTTCGCGATGGGCTTCGGTGGCATCGGGGCGCGTGGCTTCTTCCCGCATGTGATAAATTTTCAGGCCGAGGATCGACAGGCGGTCGATGGCCCAGGCGGGGCTTTCGGTGTTGATGGCAGCCGAAGGCGCGGGCGTTACGTCTTTATATTTTTCAAGAAAATAGCTGTCGATGTATTCGACCATATCGGTCCGTTCCTGGTTGGAGCGGTCGATCCAGCGCTTCATTTCCAGCGCTTTCACGGGGTCGATGGCGGGGTCGCGGATCACGTCTTCCAGGTGCCACTGAACGGTATCGATCCAGTTTTTGGCGTACAGGAGATGTTCTACGGAGGCGTTTTCATAAGGGTTCCGGACCGCCCGGTGGATGTCGTCGGCCACATGGTAGTCGCGGATGCTCTGGTCAAAAATTTCGATGCAAAGTGCGGTAAACATGCAGCAAATGTAAATAAAAAAGCACGCTGTGGAAACAGTGTGCCGGGCATAAAATCATGTGAATGTTCGAGAATGCAATTGTGTAGGCTTTCAATGGTTCTCTAAAGAGGGCTTCGATGATTTTCGGAATACACGAAACCTTCCGCTGACCATGTGGTGCCGGCATGTTGGAGACGCCCGCAACACGGCCGGCAACAATAGTCAGATATAATTGATAGGAAAATCGTAGTGGAGATTTTCCATGCCTTTCTGGTTAATGATCTGTGGCAGGAAGTGCGGTTTCAGGGTTATCGGGTCTTAAGCGTGTCTTGCTAAATTGGCATTTCCTGGTCTTCTTCCTCTAAATTACGCCACATGCCTGTATTATTCCCGCAGTGATGAAAATTCTGTGTTATCACTTGCAATGAATTGATTTCTGCCCCCTTATACACGCAAAAAGCCGCGCAAACCATCTGTCTGCGCGGCTTCCCGGTATTGAAACCCAATTATTTGATCTCTTTTCTCGCAGCGAAATACAAAGGAATCCCCAACAGGATGATCCCCAATCCCGGCACGGCGTATTCCGGCTCATAAATAAGCAGCAGCACGGCCAGCGACAATGCCACCAATACGTACAGTGCCGGCAGCACGGGATAGCCGAAGGCTTTGTAGCTCCGGGGGATATCCGGACGCGTCCTGCGCAGCACGAAAATCCCGATGATCGTAATGACGTAGAAAAGCAACACCCCGAAGATCACCATGGTCAGCAGGTCGCCGTATTTGCCGCTGAGGCAAAGCAGAGATGCCCAAAGGCACTGGATCCACAGCCCCGTACCCGGAACGTCGTAATTGTTGAGCGTGCCCGCCTTGCGGAAGAAAAGCCCGTCTTTGGCCATGGTATAGTAAATCCTGGCCCCCGAGAGGATCAGCCCATTGTTGCAACCGAACGTCGATATGATGATCATTACCGCGATGGTAACGGCCCCTAAACCCGGGCCAAAGATCCTTTCCGCAGCAGCCACACCTACCCTGTCTTGCTCAGCGAACGCGATCTCTTCCAAAGGCAGTACGGAGAGGTACATCAGATTTGCGGAAACGTAAATGATGGTGACGATGAATGTTCCCAGGAAAAGGGCGCGCCCAATATTCTTCTCCGGATTTTTAATCTCCCCGGCAATGAACGTAACGTTGTTCCAGGCGTCGCTGGAGAACAGGGTGCCTTTCATGGATACGGCGATCGCGCCCAGGAAAGCCATCCCGCTAAGCGCTGTCGTCACCAATCTGCCATCGTCCCATTTCAGGTTCGATGTTTCCCATGCATTGGTCCAGTTGGCGTTCCATATTTCGGCTTTAGCACCGATCAGCAGCCCGAAAACGATCAGGCCGAACAGGGAGAAGAGTTTGGTGAAAGTGAATACGGTCTGGATGATCTTCCCGTTTTTCACCCCTTTGGTATTGATCCAGGTAAGGAGTACGATGGAAAGGATGGCGATGATCTGGGCCATATTGACCGAAAAATTCCAGCTTCCCAGCGGCACCGCGAACAGGACGTTGGTTTCCGCGAGCCCCGGCGCCAGGTACCCCAGGTACTTGGCGAAAGCCATTGCCACGGCGGCAATAGTTCCCGTCTGGATCACGCCGAACTGCGTCCACCCGAAAAGAAAAGCGATAAATGGATTGTAAGCTTCGCGCAGGTAAACATACTGGCCGCCGGCCTTCGGGAACATCCCGGAAAGCTCACCGTAGCTGAGGGCGGCGATCAGCGTCACCACGCCGGCCAGCACCCACATGGCCATCATCCAGCCCGACGAGCCCATGGAACGGGCCACCTCGGCGGATACGATGAAAATGCCGGAACCGATCATGGAGCCCGCCACGATCATCGTGGCGTCAACAAGACTCAAAGTAGGCTTGAAAGAATGCGTAGGGTTGGACATGTAGAGGTTGATAAAATGGTTGATAAAAGAAAATCCCGGTTGCTACACCGGGATCAAACGCAGAAATCGTTTAATTATTTTTTCGGAGCTTCCTGGTTCAGCGCCTGGATCACTTCCGCCGTGATGTTGTACGCTTCGTCCTTAAACAAGATATTGGAAGCGCCCGCACGGTATGAGAAGATAAAGGCGTAGCGGTTGCCGTTTACCGTTTTAATCGTTTCTTCCAGTCTTTTCTGCAGGTCTTCGGAGAACTGCGCTTCCTGGGTTTGCAGCTGCGCGATGAGGTTCTGGCGGTTTACCTCGTGCTGTTGCGCCTTGCGCTGGAGGCTGGCTTCAGCCGCCTGGCCCTGCGCCTGCGTCATGGTAGGCGCCTGTTGCTGGAGGGCCTGCAGTTCGTTCTGCAATGCGCGCTCGCGGCCGGCGATCTCATTCTGGGCGGCTTCTTTCTTGCGGTCCAGTTCTGCTTTTTTGTCTTTGAAATAATCGTAGTGAGCTTCCAGCGAATCAATATCTACATAGGCAAGCTTTTGTACGCCGGCAGCGGCATTTACGGAAGAGTCCGCACCGGATTTGGGAGCGGATTTACCGTTGTTTTGCTGACAGGCCGCAAATACGCCGGCGATCGCCATCAGAAATAAACCATTTTTCACAATAAGTTGACGGGTGTGCATGTTGATCGGTAGATTTTTAGTACGCTTGGATATTATGAGATTGTTGCGGCGGCTAAAATAACATTTTTGGGATATAAAAAAACGTTAAAAAGAAAATAGTGGAAAGATAGGTCAGACAAGGATTTGCAGGTACATTCCCCCTTAAAAACGAAAAAGGGGGACATCGTCCCCCTTCATTATCATTACTTTTTCACCTTTTCTAGCGCAATTTCCGGCTCGTCCGTGGTCAGGAAATCGGTCCCGGCCCTGAGGTAAGTATCCATCTGCGCCGGATCGTTCACGGTCCAGATGTTTACCGTCACCCCGCTTTTCTTAGCCTGCTGGAAGATAGACATGTCTTTATCGATGACCTTCCAGGCGTAGTCGAAGCCCCAGATGCCGTCGGCCTTCAGTTCCGCGGGCGACTTGTCGCCGTTAAGATAGGCCACCTTGGCATGGGGGTCGAGGGCCACCAGTTTCTTGCAGATATTGTAATCGAAGCTGATATACAGCATCCAGGCCTGTGATTTGTGCTTGCGGATGAGGTCGTAGCACGACTGCGCCAGCTGCTCGCCGCGGCCGGTTTTGGAAGGTTTCAGTTCCAGCACCAGGCGGGTGATGTTTTGCTTCATGCCGTCTTCCAGGTATTGCTCGAACGTGGGCACGCGGTCGCCGTTCTTCAGCTCGATGGCCGTCAGGTCCGCGATGCTCGTTTCTTCCACGGTTTTGCCGCCGATATGGGGATCGTGGGAAAGTACGGGCACGCCGTCTTTCGACAACCATACGTCAAATTCAGTGCCTTCGCAGCCCAGGCGCACCGCCTCGCGCAGCGAAGTGATGGAATTCTGGCTGCCGGCCGTGTGCTTCCACGCGCCACGGTGGGCCACGATCTTGTTACGCGCGAAATCGTCCTTAACAAAAATAAACGGCTCTTTCTGGCCATTCAATTCCAGCGTCACCGCATATTGCATGGCGGAAGACGCGTCGATGCTTTTCTTCTTTTTCAAACGCACTTCTCCCTTCTTCCCGATCGTGAACAGGCCGGAAGTATCTTCCGCCAGCCTCACGCCTTTTGCAGCGCCCTCCGGCGTATATACCTGCCCGATCACTGCGCCGGCCTTGCCTTTCGGAATGGTGTAATTGTCCAGGTGAAATGCGGGCGCCTGCCCGTTCACCGCCGCAGCGGCCAGTAATGCCGGAATCATCATTCGATAACGTAGACGCATGGTAATGTGTTTTCTATGCTTGTTTAATATTTCGTCAACTTACAGATTATTATGTTCTGCTTTCATATCAGTTACATAAAGTTACAAAATACGGTGGCGAACGGATAAATCCAAGGGCTTCCGGGGCTTTTTAATAAGAACTTAATATGGTCGTGGGGGTAAATAAAAAAAGGCCGCCCCGGTTGGGAGCGGCCTTGGAATATGATTCGGTGCGAGACCTATTCTTCTTCGTCGAACTGGAACACTTCTTTCGAGGATGCGAGGATGTCGTATTCTTCTTTCGAACCTACGATCATGTTCTCGAATTCTCTCAGACCGGTACCGGCCGGGATCAGGTGACCCGTGATCACGTTCTCTTTCAGGCCCAGCATATCGTCCGTTTTACCGTTGATGGCTGCGGAAGACAGTACTTTGGTGGTTTCCTGGAAGGACGCTGCCGAAATCCAGCTGTGCGTACCGAGCGAAGCCTTGGTGATACCGAGGAGGAGCGGGCTGGAAGTAGCCGTTTCCGCGTCGCGGTATTCCACCAGCTTCCTGTCGGAGCGGCGCAGCACGGAGTTTTCTTCACGTACCTGGCGGAGCGTTACAATCTGGCCAGCCTTCATCGTAGCGGATTCACCGGCGTCGGTTACCACTTTCTTGTCGAAGATCTGGTCGTTTTCTTCAAAGAACTCGAACTTGTCGGTAGTATCGCCTTCGAGGAAGCGGGTATCTCCCGGATCTTCGATGGTTACCTTGCGCATCATCTGGCGAACGATCACCTCGATGTGTTTGTCGTTGATCTTCACACCCTGCAGGCGGTAAACCTCCTGTATCTCGTTCACCAGGTATTCCTGTACGGCAAACGGACCTTTGATCGAGAGGATATCGGCCGGGGTGATGGAACCGTCGGACAGTGCGGTACCTGCTTTCACGAAGTCGCCGTCCTGAACCAGGATGTGGCGGGTCAGCGGAACGAGGTACTTTTTCACATGGCTTTCGCGGCTTTCGATGATGATCTCGCGGTTACCGCGTTTGATGTTACCGAAAGCTACTACACCGTCGATCTCAGATACGATGGCCGGGTTGCTCGGGTTACGGGCTTCGAAAAGCTCGGTTACACGGGGCAGACCACCGGTGATGTCGCGGAGCTTACCGATCACGCGCGGGATCTTCACGATCACCTGACCTGCTCTCACGCTCGCGCCTTCTTCCACGATGATGTGGGAGCCAACCGGCAAGTTGTAGGATTTCACTTCCTTATTACCGTCAACGAGGAGCGACGGGATCTTGTTCTTGTCTTTGGTTTCGATAACCACTTTCTCGCGGTGACCGGTTTGCTCGTCAGCCTCTTCACGGAAGGTGATACCTTCAACGATGCTGTCGAACCGGATCTTACCGGCGATTTCGGAAACGATAACGGCGTTGAAGGGGTCCCATGTGCAGATCACATCGCCTTTCACCACTTTCTGGCCATCCTTCACGTTCAGGGTAGAACCGTAAGGGATGTTGTTGGTGATCAGCAGGCGGTCGTTCTTCACGTCCACGATCCTCAACTCACCGGTACGGCCGATTACCACCTGTACTTTCTCGCCTTCGTTATTCTCGAAGGTAGTGGTACGGAGGCCGTCGAACTGTACGGTACCGTCGAATTTCGCTGCCAGGGTGGATTCTACCGATGCGGAACCGGCCACACCACCTACGTGGAACGTACGCAGCGTCAGCTGTGTACCAGGCTCACCGATGGACTGTGCCGCGATGATGCCCACAGCGTCGCCACGCTGCGCCGTGTAACCGGTCGCCAGGTTTTTGCCATAGCATCTTACGCACACGCCGCGTTTGCTTTCGCAGGTGAGTACCGAACGGATTTCCACCGTTTCGATGGTGCTTTCTTCAATCTTACGCGCGATTTCTTCCGTGATCTGTTCGCCGGCGGCAACGAAGAGCTCTTCGTCATTCGCAGGATTGAACACATCGTGGAGAGAAGTACGGCCGAGGATACGGTCGTACAGCGGTTCTACTACTTCTTCGTTGTCTTTCAGCGCGGAAGTCGCGATACCACGGAGGGTGCCGCAATCTTCTTCGGTGATCACCACGTCCTGCGCAACGTCCACGAGACGACGGGTCAGGTAACCCGCATCCGCCGTTTTCAGTGCCGTATCCGCAAGACCCTTACGGGCACCGTGCGTGGAGATGAAGTATTCCAATACGTTCAGGCCGTCTTTGAAGTTGGAGAGGATCGGGTTCTCGATGATCTCGGAACCGGAAGAACCGGATTTACGCGGTTTCGCCATCAGACCCCTGAGGCCGGCCAGCTGTTTAATCTGTTGTTTGGAACCACGGGCGCCGGAATCCAGCATCATGTACACAGAGTTGAAGCCCTGTTTGTCAGTTGCCAGTTCACGGATCAGCGTTTCGGTCACTTTCGTGTCCACACGGCTCCAGATGTCGATGATCTGGTTGTAACGCTCGTTGTTCGTGATCAGACCCATGTTGTAGTTATCCCACACTTCGTCCACCTCACCGGCAGCGCCATCGATCATGAGCTGCTTGGCGTCGGGGATGATCAGGTCATTGATATTGAAGGACAGACCACCGCGGAATGCCGTACGGAAACCCAATTGCTTGATGTCGTCCAGGAATTTGGCGGTTTTCGGAATGTCAGTCGCTTTGATGATGTCGCCGATGATTTCACGCAGCGATTTCTTGGTCAGCAGGGCGTTTACGAAACCTGCTTCCTTCGGAACATATACGTTGAAGATCACACGGCCCACCGTGGTTTCGATCAGTTTGCGCTCCAGGGTTCCGTCTTCCTTGCGAACGTCCGCTTTAACACGGATGTTGGCGTGCAGGTCAACGCGGCCTTCGTTATGCGCGATGATCACCTCTTCCGCGGAGTAGAAGGCTTTGCCTTCGCCTTTCACGATTTCGGTTTCGGTGGATTTTTTACCCTTGGAGATGTAGTACAGACCGAGTACCATGTCCTGTGAAGGCAGGGTGATCGGCGTACCGTTCTGCGGGTTGAGAATGTTATGCGAAGACAGCATCAGCAGCTGTGCTTCCAGGATCGCGGCGTTGCTCAAAGGCACGTGAACCGCCATCTGGTCACCGTCAAAGTCGGCGTTGAACGCAGAACACACGAGCGGGTGCAGCTGGATCGCTTTACCTTCCACCAGTTTGGGCTGGAATGCCTGGATAGACAAACGGTGGAGGGTCGGAGCACGGTTGAGCATCACGGGGTGACCTTTCAGTACGTTTTCCAGGATGTCCCAAACCACGGCTTCTTTCCGGTCTACCAGCTTTTTAGCCGATTTCACGGTTTTAACGATGCCTCTTTCAATGAGCTTGCGGATAATGAACGGTTTGAACAGTTCCGCAGCCATATCTTTCGGAAGGCCGCACTCATGCAGTTTCAGTTCAGGGCCTACTACGATAACGGAACGACCGGAGTAGTCCACACGTTTACCGAGAAGGTTCTGACGGAAACGGCCTTGCTTGCCTTTCAGTACGTCGGAGAGGGATTTCAGCGCGCGTCCGCCTTCCGCTTTCACGGCATTGGATTTACGGCTGTTATCGAACAGGGAATCAACGGCTTCCTGCAGCATACGTTTCTCGTTACGCAAGATCACCTCGGGCGCCTTGATCTCGATCAGGCGTTTCAGACGGTTGTTGCGGATGATTACGCGGCGGTAGAGGTCGTTGAGGTCGGAAGACGCGAAGCGGCCACCGTCCAGGGGAACGAGCGGGCGCAGTTCCGGCGGAACAACGGGGATGTATTGCATCACCATCCATTCCGGGCGGTTGTCTACACGGCCATTGGCATCGCGGAAGGCTTCCACCACGCTGAGGCGTTTGAGGGCCTCGGCTTTACGCTGCTGGGAAGTTTCCGTGGCAGCCTGGTTGCGGAGCTGATAGGAAAGGCCGTCCAGGTCGATCCTGGAAAGCATCATTTCCACCGCTTCTGCACCCATCTTCGCGATGAATTTATTCGGATCCTCGTCGGGCAGCATCTGGTTGTCTTTCGGAAGGGTGTCCAGGATATCCAGGTACTCTTCTTCCGTCAGCAGGTCTGCATAATTGAGGCCTTTCTCTTGCTTCACACCAGACTGGATCACCACATAACGTTCGTAATAAACGATGGTTTCCAGTTTCTTGGAGCTCATGCCGAGCAGGTAACCGATTTTATTGGGTAATGATTTAAAATACCAGATATGAACAACGGGCACCACCAGGCGGATGTGCCCCATTCTTTCACGACGCACTTTCTTCTCGGTCACTTCTACCCCACAGCGGTCGCACACAATGCCTTTATAACGGATACGCTTATACTTTCCGCAATAGCACTCGTAATCCTTTACAGGACCGAAGATCCTTTCGCAGAACAAACCATCGCGCTCCGGCTTGTAGGTCCGGTAGTTGATGGTTTCAGGTTTCAGCACTTCGCCATAAGAACGCTCCAGGATGGTGTCCGGTGAAGCGAGACTGATGGTAATGCTGCTAAAATTTGATTTGGGACGATTTTCTTTCTTGATGGCCATTGTATGTTGTTTAAAGAAAACTCAATGTCTTGCGTGAAGCCGGCTAATCAGGTTTCCTTTTCCTTAATCATTCTGAACATTCACGCGGTTACTGCATTCTGCTACGACGGTATCTGAAGGAGGCCCGGACGGTGGGAATTCCGTCCAGGCCTCGCTTGAATACAGTTATCAATCGAATTTCAGGTCCAGACCCAGGCCTCTCAGCTCATGGATCAATACGCTGA
>NZ_CALNBI010000066.1 GCF_937874145.1 uncultured Chitinophaga sp.
GCACGAAGCAGCTGCTGACCGTACGGGGCCTCGCACCGGGCGAGCGCGTCACGGTCACCTACCGCGGCAAGCGGGTCTCGGCCAGGGCCGCGAACCGCGCCCGCGACATCTTATCTCCACAAACCGCCGCGCCCGCCGCCGATCATCTTTTCATCCGTGCCGATGATAAGTTCATTCGGATCGAATGGGCGGATATCCTTTATGTGGAAGGCATGGAGAATTACGTGCGCATCCATACCGCAGGCGGGATGTTCATCACCCACGCCACCCTCAAATCCGTGCTGGAACATCTCCCCGACCCGCCGTTCCTGCAGATCCATAAATCCTATATCGTCAATGCCGCGAAGATCACCGGCATCGAAGGCAATGTGATCGAGCTGGGGAAGGTGCAGGTGCCTTTGTCGCGCACGTTGCGGGAGTCCGTCCTGGAGCGCCTGCTGCGCGACCGGCTGCTGAAAAAATGAGGCAAAAACGGCTCATGGCCGCCGGCAATATCCCGCAGCACGGCTTTTCCGGGATTTTTTTCCTATATTTACACCTTCCTTTGCCATTTTCAGCCAACACTCTACAGCCATAAAACCCGCATCCATTGTGCCTCTTGACGTATATCGCATACATATATGGTGAATATTCTATTGATTGAAGACGAGCCGAACGTGATCTCGCTCATCCAGCGGGGCCTTCACGCAGAGGAATACGCCGTGAGCGTAGCGATGGACGGCCCCTCCGGCCTGGAAGCTTTCCGCCGGCAGGCCTACGGCCTCGTCATACTCGACATTATGCTGCCCGGCATGAACGGGCTCGACGTTTGCCGCGCCATCCGCCAGGCCGATGCCCATACGCCCGTGCTCATCCTCAGCGCCCTGGGCACCACGGAAGACATTGTGACCGGGCTCGATACGCTGGCCGACGACTACCTCGTAAAGCCTTTCAAGCTCGCAGAGCTGAGCGCGCGCATCCGCACCCTTACCCGCCGCGCCACCAAACCCCAGGCGCCACAGAACGCACTGCGGCTGGCCGACCTGGTGGTGGACCTGGATAAGAAGTCGGTATGGCGCGCCTCCAAATCCATCGTGCTCACCGCCACCGAATTCCGGTTGCTCGAATGCCTCCTCCGCAGCCGCGGCAATGTACTGTCGCGCGTGCAGATCCTCGAAGAAGTATGGGGCATCGATTTTAACATGGGCACCAACGTGGTGGACGTTTACATCAATTATTTAAGAAAAAAGATCGACAAGCATTTCACACCCCGCCTCATCCACACCGTCATAGGCATGGGGTATGCCATGCGCGAACAATATCATGAAGATCCGGTATAAGCTCACGCTGGTGTTTACCGGCCTGATGGCCGCCATCATCCTGCTGCTCAGCATTTTCATCTATGTATTTTCCGTACAAAACGTACGGCAATCGTTCTTCAAGCGGCTCGAAAAAAGCGCCGCCATCATCGGGCACGCCACGCTGGAAGAAGACGAGCGCAGCACCGCCATTTATTATGAAGTGAAGGAAAAGCACCTGCAAGACCTTCCCAACGAAAAAGTTTACGTTCTCCGCATCAAAAAAGGCGCCACCGGCCTCCGGTACCCTTCTCCCCTCCCGCTGCCGGACGATTTCTACACCCGCGTTATCCGCGAAGGCAAAGCCCATCAGCAGCTCGCGGGGCTGTCGTACGCCGGGATGTATTTCAAAGACACCACTCACCCTGAAGACCTCATGGTGATCACCTACGCCGGCGACCTCTACGGCAGCCAGGAACTGGGGCACCTGCGGTTCCTGCTCATGTCGGGATGGGTTCTGGCAGTTGGGCTGGTATTCACGATCAGCATATTGTTCTCCCGCCAGATCTTCCGGCCCGTGCGGGAGATCATCCGCGAGGTGGACAACATCAATGCCCAAAACCTCAACCTGCGCCTGCCGAAGGGCAACGGGAAAGACGAGATATCCGAGCTGGCGGCCACTTTCAACGGCATGCTCGACCGCCTGGAAACCGCCTTCCGCATCCAGAGCAACTTCATCGGCAACGCCTCCCATTCCCTGCGCACACCGCTGACCATCATCGGCGGCGAAGCCGAACTGGCGCTGTCGCGCATGGACCCGGGGCATGAACTCGGGTACTCGTTCCAGGTGATCATGCAGGAAAGCGAAAAGCTCCGGCAGATCGTCAACAGCCTGCTGAGCCTCGCCGCCACGGGGTACGACGGCAAGCGGGAATATTATGAAAACGTGCGGATCGACGAGCTGCTGTGGACCGTCAAGGAAGAAGTGGACAACCTCGCGCCGGAGAACCAGGTGATCATCGATTACAACCAGCTGCCGGAAGATGAATGGTGGTTGTCGGTACGGGGAAACACGAACCTGCTGAACCTCGCGGTCACCAATGTTGTGCTCAATGCCTGCAAATATTCCGGAAATAACGTGGTGGTGATGAAGCTGACGGCGGACAACGACGGGATCGTGATTTCGGTGAAAGACATCGGCATCGGCATCCCGGCCACGGAGCTGGAGCAGATCTTCACGCCGTTTTTCCGCGCATCGAACACCGCGCTGTTCCAGGGTTACGGGCTGGGACTGTCGCTGAGCCTCAACATCGTGCGGCTGCATGGCGGCACGATACAGGTGTTTTCGGAAGAAGACAAAGGCACCGACGTGCGGGTGATCCTCCCCGCCGGGAGGCTCCCCGACGATTTCTAATCTCATTCTAATTCAATTCTTAGACCGTCTTAATACGGCGGCCGAAGCGGTAAAGCGCGCGGGCGCGGGGATCGTGATGATCAGCCGGCCGGGGAAGACGGTAGGATAATCTGCGGAAAGGATGTATTTTGACGCAAACCCAAACCCATGAGCGATTCCGTTGCCACCAGCAGGGCCCGCATGCCCGAAGGCACCAACACCGTCCTCGACCGCAGGACCGTCGAAACCGACAACAGCAACCTCCTTCCGCTGCTTCGTCCCGGCCTCCGTGTGCTGGACGCGGGATGCGGAACCGGCGCCATCACTGCGGGCATCGCGGAGCGTGTGGCGCCCGGCGGCAATGTTACGGGGATCGATACGGGAGAATTCCTGATCGCGCAGGCGCAGCAGCAGTTTGCAGGCGCGCCGGGTTTGCAGTTCGAAGTGGCGGACATCCATACCTTTGCGACAGCTGAAAAATTCGATCTCATCACCTCCGCCCGTGTGCTGCAGTGGCTGCCCGATCCCTTGCAAACGCTCCGTTGCATGAGGGCGCTCCTCCGCCCTGGCGGCATCGTTTCCATCCTCGATTACAACCACGAAAAAATCTCCTGGGCCCCCGCGCCTCCCGCCTCCATGCGCCGGTTCTACGATGCTTTCCTGCAATGGCGGAAAGACGCCGGCTTCGATAACGGCATCGCCGACCGGCTGGTGCACCTCTTCCGCGAAGCCGGTTTCACCCAAATCTCCACCCAATCCTGCCACGAAATATCCCTCGCCGGATCTCCGGAATTCAATGCCACCGCCGGTATCTGGACCAAAGTAGCGGCCTCCCGCGGCGTGCAGCTGGTCAATGACGGCTACGTAACCGAAGCCGAACGCCTCGCCGCCATGGAAGATTACGGCCAATGGGTGGCCGGCACGGGGAAGTCCATGCAGCTGTACCTCCTGGCTGTCAGCGGCCGGAACCCGGAATAATGCAGTAAGCGTTTCTGCAAATACGACAAAGCCGTCAGTGCGGGATCACGACAGCGAATCCATTGCACGTGAAGGCCATACGGCGCATTTACCACCCGGGATTGTCGCGTTCTGCCTGCATTTGTTGTATGGAACAGGCGTAATTTCAGGATATGAAAAACGGTCAACCCAAAGGGAAAATATCCGCCCGTTTTACGGCGCGGTTACAGCAAAGCGAAAGCAAAGGCGGCTGGACTTACCTTATCTGGCCCGATTCCGTAACCTTCTTCGGCACCCGCGGACTGGTGAAAGTCAGCGGGAAGATAGACGGGCACCCTTTCCGCAGTGCCTTCATGGCGCTGGGAAACGGTATGCACAAGCTGCCGGTCAAAGCGGAGCTGCGCGATGTGATCCGCAAATCCGCCGGCGACACGGTTTCTGTTTCGCTGGAAGAAAGATTGTAACGATTACAGCCCCAGGAACTTGAAGGGTTCCGCTTTCACGAAGTGCTTGCCTGCATCGCCGGCATAAGTTTCGTCCTTCGTCAGCGGCAGTTTGTGCACCGGCTGGCCCTGGGCGAAATTCACTTTCTTCAGATCCACCCAAAAAGTATTCGGCGTACGGGCCGTTTCGAAATAGTACACGAGATTTTTCTGGTCGGACACGGAGCGCCAGCGGGTAGACGAAATATTGGGCTGATCCGGCGTGGATATGCCCAGGGGCACCGAGCAATTGCGGATCACGCTGAATACGCTGGCCACGGCTTGCCGGGTATCGTCCGTTTTGGGAATGGCCTGGGCGTAGAAGGAAGCGCGCACGAAGCGGTCGGCCGCGCGGTTGGTGCCGGGCAACATCGTGGTGCCGCCGATCTCCTGCCAGTATTCGTTCAGGGCGAGTTGTTTTTCGAAGATGGGGGAATTGGTCATTACATTGTATTCCGGGCTGTGGTGGATATTGAGCTTGCCGCCCACATACTGGAAGATGGCATTGTCGCCCGAGGGGTCGGAGATGGACAGGTGCAGGTTCGCGAGGCGGTCCATGCCGGGGATCTTGTCCGTAACGATCACGAAGGTTTCCTGGCGGAGGGCGTCTACCGCTTCTTTCACCGTAGCGAAATTATCCAGCACGTACTGGCACCAGGCCGCGATCGTCAATCCCTGCTTCTGTGCCGTAAAAGCCGGGTATTCCGACTCGGCCAGGAAGAGCAGGTTGGCCACCAGCCCTTTTTCATTCATCCCGTCCGTCGTGGAAATATCGTATCCCGAAGCGATCACGCTGCCGTATTTGGCGGTCCACTTTACGGAATTGGGCCCCACTTCGCCGGTGCGCTGCATCCCCCGCGGGAACATCCAGAGATTGGTATGAATGTCTTCTTTCCAGTCCGTGAGCAGGGTTCCGTTCAGTCCTTTGTACACCACGCGGGTACAGGCGCTGCTTTCAGCCGCCGGGGTGCTTACGGCCAGCAATCCGCCCAGCAACAGGGTTCGCATAGAGAGTTTCATATTCACCTTTTCGTATACAACATTCCCCATCCCGGAAAGGTTCAGCCGTAGCCGCACACCTGAAAATCCGTACATTCGGTGCCGGATCATACCCCGCTTTTCCATGAAACAGGTTGATATCTACTTCCAACACCTCCCCGAACCGCAAAAAAGCTGCCTGCTTGCGCTGCACGCCATCATCCTGGCGCAGGACCCGCACATCACCGCCGAATGGAAATACGCCATGCCGTGCTATTGCTACAAAGGGAAAATGTTTTGCTTCATCCGGACCGACGCCAAAACGCAAACGCCCTACATCGGGATGGTGGAAGGGAAACGACTGGATTACCCCGGCCTCGAACAGGGCGACAGGGCACGCATGAAAGTCATGACGTTCGACCCGGAAGCGGATCTCCCGGTAACGATACTGCACAACATGCTGAACGAGGCCCTGGACTTCTACCGCAAAGGCCTTATCCCCGTTAAGAAAAAGTAAAGGTTAATCAACGCATTCATCGAGCAGGTACACGATCGATTCGTAGTTCTTGCCAACAGCTTCCGTCATGGCCATTTCGCAGGTTTTGGCGGAAGAGTAGTACCCGTCGTGGCAGCCGCCTTTCAGGTCATTGGCTTCGGGCCGCGTAGCGGAAGCGGTGAGCTCGGGGAAGAGGAATCCCCGGTCGCCGGCCATGCCGCAGCAGCCTGCATTTACCGGGATCGTGACGTTATCGGCCAGCGCCTTCGCCACTTGTGAAAATTTATTTTCGATCCCCATTTTCTGCAACGAGCACACCGGGTGCAGCGCGATGTTCGCTTTCTTACGTTTCACTTCCACCCGCGGCAAAACTTCTTCCAACAGATATTCGATGCTGTCGAGAATGCGCATGGCATCGAAGCGGGCTTTGTTTTCCGGCGTGAGCGCCGGGCGGCAGTCGCGCAGCGTGTGGGTGCAGGACGTAATATCGAGCACCACGGGCGAAAGGCCTTCCCGGGTCCATTTCCAGAGCTTTTCGATGGTGGCGTTGACGGTATGCGTGTATGCCGGACCGTAGCCTTTGGACGAATAGATCTGGCCGCAGCAGTTGCCGCCGATATCATTGGGTTGTATGAGGGAGATGCCCGCTTTGCGGGACACGGAAGCGAATGTTTCGGTGATCGTCTTTTTCCCTTTTTCCGAACCGCCCATGATGCGGTTGATGCAGGAAGGGAAATACACCGCCTTCGGACCTTCCACTTCCGCAACCGTAGCCGCGGCCGGAGGTTGCCAGCTGGAAGGCTGGAGATGGCTGCTCCACAACGGCATGGCGGGGATCACTTTGCGGATACCTTTGGTGAGGCCTGTCATCGCATGTTCCCCGAACACGCTGTTCACCGCCGAGCCGGCTTTGAGGCCCACCCATACGGCTTTGGATACGAAATTGAAATTCTTGGCCACCTGCAGCGCCACTTTATTCGCAAACGGGCTGTGGTTCTCGCGCCGCAGGCGCTTCACGAGCATGCCGGTATTGATGTCTACCGGGCAGGCCACGGCGCAGAGGCCGTCTACCGCGCAGGTATCGAGGCCATCGTATTGATATTCTTTCAGCAATTGCTGGTAGTCCTGTTTCCGGTTCTGGTGTTTGAGCTTCACCAGCGCGCGGCGCACCACGATGCGGCGGCGCGGCGTGAGGGTGAGGTTGCGGCTGGGACATTTGTATTCGCAGAAACCGCACTCCATGCATTTGTCCACTTCCTCCTCCACGCGCGGCAGTTCTTTGAGATTGCGAATGTGTGCTTCCTTGTCGGCATTGATCAGCACACCGGGGTTGAGGAGGTTTTCGGGATCGATGGCGGACTTCAGCGCTTTCATCACTTCGTAGATGCCGGGCCCCCATTCCGTTTCCACGAACGGCGCCATGTTGCGGCCCGTACCATGTTCGGCTTTGAGGGCGCCGTCGTATTTCCCGGCGATGAGCGTTACCACTTCGCGGATGAACGCATCGTACCGCTGGATTTCGGCGGGCGTATCGAACGATTGGGTCACTACGAAGTGGATGTTCCCGTCTTTGGCATGCCCGAAAATAATCGCGTTTTCATACCCGTATTTTGCGAAGAGCACCTGCAGGTCCAGGATGGCGTCGCCCAGGCGGGCTACCGGCACGGCGATGTCTTCGAGTATCACGGTGGTGCCGCTCTGGCGGACTGCTCCCACCGAAGGGAACATGCCTTTTCGGATCTTCCAGAGGTAGGCCTGCTCCACGGGGTTTTCCGTGAAAGTAGGCGGTACGATGAGGGAGATGGCGCCCACAAGCCCGAGGAACTTATCTTTCTTCACGGCCAGTTCTTCCTGCGTGTTGCCCTGGTATTCCACCAGCAGGGCCGCTGCCGGCTCGGGCAGGGTTTTCACCAGTGCGGGAATGCCGGGCAGATGCTCCACCGAGCGCAGCGAGGCCCTGTCCATCAGTTCCACCGCTTCCGCGCCGGATTCCGTAAGCGGAACGATGGCAGAGCAGGCGGTATGGATATCCGGGAAATAGAGCAGACCCGTGGATTTCTCGGGATAATCGGGAATGGTGCGCATCACCGCTTCGGAAATGAAGCCCAGCGTGCCTTCCGCGCCGACGAGCAAATGCGCGAGGATATCCAGCGGGTCGTCGAAATCGACGAATGCGTTCACGGAATAGCCCACCGTGTTCTTGGTGCGGTATTTGGCCCGGATGCGCTCGCGGATCTGTTCGTCGGCCCGCACGCTGTCACGCAGGCGGAGCAGGGTATCATGCAGGTCGCCGCAGTGTTCGCGGAACCGTTGGTAATCTTCCGGGTTTTCGGTGGTGAAGGTTAAGCCGTTCGGGAGGATGAAACGGATGTATTGCACCGTGTGGTAGGAATTTTTGCTGACGCCGCAGCACATGCCGCTGGCGTTGTTGGACAGGATGCCGCCCATCATGGCGGAGTTGATGCTGGCGGGGTCTGGACCGATCTTCTTGCCGAACTGCCGCAGCCGCGCATTCACGATCCCGCCGGTGATACCGGGCTGCACCCGCACGGTGGCGCCGTCGTTTTCGATCTTCATGGCCTGCCAGTGCTGGCTGAGATCGGCGAGGATGCCGTCGGTAACGGATTGGCCGGAAAGACTGGTGCCCGCTGCGCGGAAAGTAAGCGGGATCCGATGCTGATGGGAGAACCGGAACAACGCCTTCACTTCCTCTTCCCCCACCGGCTGAACAACGGCTTTGGGTTCCAGGTGGTAGAATCCCGCATCCGCGGCGTAAGATAAGATGTCGATCAGTCTCGTTTTAATGCGATCCGCCGGAAGAATCGCTTCCAATGCGCGTCCGATAGCCTCCATGTCCTGTCAGATTTGTTTCCTTGTAGAGATAAAAACACTCCAAGGTACGGGTTTGGCGGAAAATAGTCAATCTCCCGGCCGGGAAAGCTGGATTTAAGAGGCTATTCCTTCATTCCGGCGGGCGGAAGGGCATTACGGGCTATGTTTGTTGGAAAACCGGCCTGCGGTCGGCTATTTTTCGGAAAGAGGTTACGATAGCTTTATGATTCAATTATTCCTGCTGAAACCTGATTTCCCGGACGAACGGCTGTCCCTTCCGGGTCAGACGTACTACTGCCCCGACTGCGCCCGGATAGAGGGCATCCTGCATTATTACCCTTTCCTGCGCGACCGTATGGAGGTGATTTACGTGGACTTCCCCCGTCCCAGGGGCCCGCTGGCGGCGCTGCTGGGGCCTATGCACCAGAATTGCCCGGCGCTGGTATTTAGCCCGGAAGACGATCCCTGGCCGCTGAGCGGGCAGTTCACCTACGCCGGCGGGCGTCATTTCACGAACGATACGATGGTAATTGCGCGGTTTTTCGGGGAGAAGTGGGGCGTTTCGCTGCCGCATCCCTGAACCGGGCGTGTCCGTCCCTGCACGCCGCCTGTCCGATTCCGGACGTTTCCGGCAGGGGCCATTCCCCGGAAGGTGCGCCCCTGCCGGACCGCCACGGTTGGCATGCCGCTTGCCGCCTCTTCCGGCGCAACTTACCACCATGCTCACCAACTACATCAAAACGGCGAAAAGAAGCCTGCTGAAGCACCGCTTCCATTCCATCCTGAACATCACGGGGCTGGCCACCGGCATTGCCTTCGCCATGCTCGTGCTGGCCTATGTCTGGAGCGAGCTGCAGGTGAACCGCGGCCTGAAGAACGCTTCCCGCCAGCATATCCTGCTCAGCAAATGGAAAGATCCCAACATGGGCTTCGAACTGGCGACCTTCGGCAACCTGGCGGTGGCGCTGAAGGAAGAATATCCTTCGCTGGTGGCGGATTATTACCGGTTTGATGGGATTATCGGCCAGGTGAACGCGGGCGACAAGGCATTCCGCGAGAACCTCGCCGTGGGCGACAGCACCCTGCTGAAAATGTATGGATTCGAAGCTGTATCGGGCGACGCGCCGCGGGCGCTGGAAAACGCCGCGGCTGTGGTGATAACGGACCGGCTGGCGGATAAATTTTTCGGAGAAAAAGATGTGGCGGGACGAACGCTCGAAATCTCCAACTTCGCCGGGAAACGCCAGTTGTTTACCATTGGCGCGGTGATCAGGGAACCGGCGAAGAATAGCGTCACCTGCCTGGATGCGCGCAATGAAAATGGCATCTTCCTCCCCGCGGCGGCCCTTCCCTTTTTCGGCCGCGAGATGAATACCTGGAACAATCCGTTTATCGTTAACCTGGTGGAGCTCCGCGAAGGCGTTACGGCCGCCGATTTGGAAAAGCCCATGGCATCGCTGGTGAAGCGGCACACCGGGGCGGAAATGGCGGCGCAAGTGCGCGTGGAAGCGGTACCGTTGCAGGACTTTTACCTCAACAGCGGCAATGGCCTGGTGAAGCGGATGCTGTATACTTTGTCCGGCATTGCATTGTTTATCCTGCTGATGGCGATTATCAATTTTGTGAACCTTTCGGTGAGCAGGGCATCGTCGCGGATGAAGGAGATCGGGGTGCGCAAGGCGCTGGGCGGGCGCAGGAAGCAACTGATCTGGCAGTTTTTGGTGGAATCGGGCATGCTGGTACTGGTGGCCGCGGCGGTAGGGATCGGAATGTATTTCATCGTTAAAGGGCCCTGCGGTCAATTGCTGGGGAAGGAATTGCCGGGGCCGGGGGATTTCCCTGCTTACTTCATCGCCTTCCCGTTTGCGCTCGTGCTGGTAACGGGGCTCGCGGCGGGATTGTACCCGGCTTTCGTGCTGTCGTCGCTGCGGGTAACGGATTCCCTGAAAGGCAAACTGAAAGCATCACACGAAAAAACAGGCCTGCGCAAATCGCTCGTGGGTTTTCAATATCTCACGGCGGCGGTGGTGCTGGTGGCGGCATTCATCATCACCCGGCAGGTGCAGCTTTTCTTCAGCAACCAGCTGGGGTACGACAAATCTTATCTCGTCTCCCTCCCGCTCCCCCGCGACTGGACGCCCGAAGGCTATCAACGGATGCAAAACTTCCGGGGCCAGCTGTCGCAGCTGCCACAGGTGCAATCTGCTTCGGTTTCCTTTGAAATCCCAGACGGCAATAACGGCGGCAGCATTAATGTTTTCGGCAACGGCAGGGATTCCGCCAATGCCATCACGACGTACCAGTTATATGCCGATGAATATTACGGGCAGACGTACGGCATGCAATTGGCGGCGGGCCGCTTCTTCAACGATCCCGGCCAGCAAACGCCTGCCGGCGCTATTGTGATCAACGAAACGCTGTCGCGCCGCTTCGGATGGAATAACGCAGCCGACGCCATCGGGAAGCAGCTCCGCGTAGCGGGATTTACGGCTACACTCACAGTGGCCGGCGTGGTGAGGGATTTTCATTTCTCCTCGATGCAACAGGCAGTTCAACCGATCGTGTTCGTCCATCCCTCGGCCACCAACATTTACCGCTACATGTCGCTAAAGCTCGCACCCGGCGCCGGGATCGCGGCGCAGATGCAGGCCATCCGCGGGAAGTGGGAATCGCTGATGCCGGGTGCGCCGTTCGAATACAAGTTCACCGACGAGATGCTGGAACGCATGTACAATACGGAACTCCGCCTGAAATACGCGGCGTATACCGCTACTGGGTTGGCTTTGGTGATCGTGCTCCTCGGGGTGACGGGCCTCATATCCTTCAGCATCCAAAAACGGACGAAAGAGATCGGGGTGCGCAAAGTGCTGGGGGCTTCCGTCGGCAGCATCATCACGCTGTTTGTGAAGGAATTTTTGAAAGTGATCGCAGTGGCCATGCTGGTGGCGATCCCTGCGGCTTACTTCATCATGAACTATTGGCTGAATGATTATGTCTACCGCATCGGCATCACACCATACCCGTTCTTCGCAGCGTTTATGATGCTGGCGGCGGTTACGGCGGTGCTGATATTCGTGCAAACGTTCCGGGCGGCGAATGCCAACCCGGTAAAGAGCCTGCGGACGGAGTGATTATTTCCGTTTCCTGATTTCCTGGAGCATTAAAGGATAGGCAGGTCCGGGCATATTGCCGTGGTCGTAGCCGTCGAATTCGTAGAGATGGGTGTGTTTATGACCGGCGAGCCGCATCATGCGCGCCCAGTAAGCGTTTTCTTCGTAACGCCCCATCATTTCCTTCTCGCGGTCGCCGGTATAGAGGAACAGCGGCGGCGCATCGGCCCGCACGTGGTATAGGGGCGCAAACGCGTCGATGATAGGCTGGATCTCGGGGATTTTTCTTTCGTTGCGGATGGTGAAATGCGTGATCGCCTGCGAGCTGAAGGGGAACAATGCGGCGATGCGGTTCGCGTCGATCTGGTGGCGGGCCAGCCATTGTTTATCGAGCCCCACCATGGCAGTGAGGTAACCGCCGGCGGAATGCCCTGCTACATATATCCTCCCGGTATCGCCGCCGAACTCCGCCGCATGGCGGAAAGCCCAGGCTACCGCCGCAGCGGCGTCTTCAATATAAGCCGGGCAGCTCACTTTCGGGCTGAGCCGGTAATTCACCGCCATCACCACCACACCCTGGTTCATCAATTCCTTCGGCACGAACTTCTCCCCGCCCGTAATCCCTCCGCCATGAAACCACACGATGACCGGCAGTTTCGCGTTGCGGACGGGATAATACACATCCAGCACACAGCGCTCGCGCATATAGGCATCCTGCTCACCGCTGCGGTAAGCAAGGTTGTTCTTTCGTTGATATGAGAGGGTGTCCTGCGCGGATACAGCCAGGCCCAGCAGCAGGAAAAAGCAGCAAAACAGGTGTTTCATACCCGTTAAAATATAAAATTATCTCCGGAAAGCCGCATTACCACCAATCGGCATCTTCCACCACCTTACCATCTTTGTCGAACACCAGGCTCACATCCGGGTTGCCGTCGAGCTCAACCTGGTAGAGTTCCATTTTGTCACGGGTGATTTTTTCGGCGTCGTCGACTTTATAGCCTTTGTATTGGGAACGGATGGTTTTGAGGACCGGCGCGGGTAACTGCCCGGCACGAAGGTCGCACTTCCAGGCCAGGAGCCTGCCTTTCTGGTCGTAGAGGGCTTTGTGGTCCACGCGGGAAACGTCGAAATCGGCTTCCATGCGGTCGCCCTTACGCGCCCATTCCACTCCCTTGGCAGTGGGGAATTTCTTCTTGAAATTCTTCTCCACGGCGGCGGGCACGCCATGCGTCACGCGGACGTCCTGCGCAAAGGCTCCTGCGGAAATGCACAATAGTAGAATCAGCAATAACGGTTTCATTATCTAAAGATTTAATCATCTGAAGATACGAAATCCGGATTTTCAAACGGTACGGCTTTCCGCGCCTTCGTCCCGGCAATCCTTCACTTTGGGTTTGAGCATGACCAGCAGCATTACTACGGCAGCGAGGATCACGACCGACATCAGCGCGAAATCGCGCCCGAGGTTCCCCGCGTCGGTGGACCTGCCCAGCCAGCCGGTGATCAACGCGCCGGAAAACACGCCGCCCATGTTCATGATCCC
>NZ_CALNBI010000067.1 GCF_937874145.1 uncultured Chitinophaga sp.
TTCCTGTTCACCCCGAGCGCCGTTACCACTACTTCCGTCAGCTGCGCTTCACCTTTCATGAGGCGGATAACATAGCCTTCTGCCACTGCCGAAGCGGCTGCTTCAGCACGGAGGAAACCGACCATGGTAAAAACGAGGGTAGCGCTTTCGGGCGCTT
The DNA here is from genome assembly GCF_937874145.1 of uncultured Chitinophaga sp. Lineage (GTDB taxonomy): Bacteria > Bacteroidota > Bacteroidia > Chitinophagales > Chitinophagaceae > Chitinophaga. Next base: position 158 of record NZ_CALNBI010000067.1, read on the forward strand.
TGAGGGCAAATTCTCCTTTGGCATCGGTGAAAGTACCGGAGGTGGTACCCTTGATCTGAACAGAGACCCGCTCCAGCGGCAGTCCCGTTTCATCAAGCACCACGCCTTTCCGCACCGCATCCTGCCCAAATAGGGCCGGCATGATACCGGTGAGGATTAACATGATTAGCAATCGTTTCATAAGCGTCTTTTAGGTTGATAAAATGAAGGTTTAGACACAGCAAGAAACGATTGCCGTTCCGATCCGGGAACAGGCGGGGTAATGAGAAGGAGATTTTTAATTCCAATATGTCAAAATGGGACGCTGAGTAATGACAGCACAAAACATAGGCCCATAAAGGGTTTTGAGTGAAATGTACAGGCACGTGCTTATCATGCCGAAGCGCCGCTATGGCGGGTTGCAACGGCTTTCCGGCCACCGGTTCCATCAGTAGTACTACGTAACCGCCGCACAAAGACGACGGAACGCGGAGGGAAGTTTACAAAATTGTTCAGGCGGAACGCGGAGCATCCAGTGGGATACCGCAAAGTTTGGCAGGCATGGTCTGCGGCGCGAAACGGAGCAGCTTCTCCAAAACGGCATGCAACACCTTCCCGTCTACGGGCTTGCGGAGATAACCGTCCATACCCAGCTGGATATACGCTGCCTCCTGCTCCTTGAAAGCATCGGAGGATACGGCGATCACGGGAATATGGCGCAGTTGCTCGTCGGCCCGGAGGGCCAGGAAGGTTTCCCTGCCGCTGAGCACGGGCATATGAAGGTCCATGAGAATGATATCGGGCATGGTCTTGCGAGCCAGCTCGATCCCCTCGGCGCCATCGCCGGCGAAGGCGACGCGGGTAATGCCGATGCGGGCCAGGAAGTGTTTCATGATGAGGTGGTCGAACTCGTTATCGTCCATTACGACCACTGAAGTGTCTGCAGGGAGTAACGTTAGCGGTGCGGCAGGTTTGGGAAGGTCGTTGACTTCCTCGCTGACGAGCAGCGGCAGGGTGATCACGAAGTTGGTCCCTTCTCCGGGTACACTGCTCACCTGGATATTGCCGCCCATGGTTTCGGCTTTGCGCTTGGCGATGGCGAGGCCCAGCCCGCTGCCGCCGAATTCGCGGTACAGTTCGCTGTCGCCCTGTTCGAAGGGTTCGAAGATAGCGTCCAGCTGGCCGGCGGGGATGCCTTTGCCTTCGTCGCAGATCTGGAGGAAGAGGCGGTTCTGCTGGTGGAAGCAGCGTACGCGTATATTCTTGCCCGAAGGCGTGAATTTGATGGAGTTGGACAGGATATTGTTGATGATCTGGCCCAGCATCACCTTATCGCAAAGGATCAGTTCCGGGAACCGGCTGTCTACTTCGAGATGGAGGGTTACGGATTGTTTGCTGGCAACACTTTGGTAGATGCTGACAGTGTGCCTGAGCCAGTCTTTGAGTGAAAAGGGCTCCGGTTTTACTTCATCGGTTTTTCCGGCTTCTATCTTTGACAATTCCAACACATGGTTTACAAGTTCCAGGATATTATGGCCAGCCGCCTGCATGTTCCGCGCCATTTGCCTGGCTTGCTGCGGAGCATCCGGCTCGCCGGAAGAAAGGGTATCACAGAGGAGCTCCGTCATGCCTACAATCAGGTTCAGCGGTGTTCTGATCTCGTGGCTCAGTTCGCTGATGAATTGCGTTTTGGCCGTATTGGCCTTCACGAGGGCTAAGGTACGTTCGCGGACGAGCAGTTCCAGTTCCTTGCTGTATTTTTCCAGTTCTTTGCGTTGCCGCTCCACTTCCCGGCGGCTTTTGGCGAGCGACATATTCCTGTTCCGCAATATCCGCAACAGGTCCATGATATTGTCCTGATATAGATGGATGGCCAGGTAATTCAGGTATAGCACAACCGGCATCACCATCCAACGGTAGATATTCTGTGTCGTTTCGCTTAATGGAAGCGGAGTTACAAGATGAAAATAGTAAATAAACTCGAGAATAACCAAACAAAGGATGGGCATGGCCGCGCAGATGATGCGGGGCCCCTTTTCCTGGGGCTTCCAGATCAGGAGCGCCACGCTCATAAGGAACACCGCCAGCAACTGCACCTCCGTTACCCGCCCCAATATGCTGCCGTAATAAAGGATCAGCGCGATGTATATAGCGTGAATAGCCACCCGGGCCTCCATATGCCGCCGCTTCCCGTTCAGCCACACCACCCCGAAAAATGCAGGGGCAAACACCAGCAAAGCGGGCAAAAGAATGAGCAGCGAATGCAATAACAGGTAAAACGCAATGCCATACACGATCACCAGCATCCCGGTAATCGCACTGACGATATTCACCACCTTTATCCTGCGGCCTTCTTCTTTACCTGACGACTGCACCACACCTTTCCGATAAATACCTTGTATCTCGTATCGGAGGCGGTATAAAACTTGCATCATCACGAA
>NZ_CALNBI010000068.1 GCF_937874145.1 uncultured Chitinophaga sp.
GCAGCGCTATACTGCCTTCCTGCACCGTACAGCCGTAGCCGTCGTTCACCAGGTCGCCGTTCACCCACACCCGCACCTTGTCGCCCAGGCACTCCACCACCATGCGGTTCCACTCGCCCAGGGGCTTCTCCGATCCGTCCGTCCGGTTCCTTACCCGCCTTTCTTTTCCATCCACCACGCCCCAATTTTCCTTCGGCCCGCGATACACTTCCATGCTGTCTACTTTGATATCTTCCCCGATACACCAGAAGTCCCCCGCGTTTTTGTGCATCAGCTGCACTTCCATCGATTTTGGAAACATCCCGTACAATACCCGCGGGGCCGAGGCGTGGACCAGCACCCCGCAGTTCCCGGGCTTCCCGGCAAAACGGTATTCCACTTCCAGCCGGTAATTCTTATACTTGGCATCCGTGATCAGGTGCCCGCCCGGCGAGCCCAGGCTCACCAGCATCCCGTTGCGCGTAATAAAAGGAATGCGCAGCGAGGAATCCTTTTCCAGGTCGGGCACATCCATGTGCCAGCCGGTAAGGTCCCTGCCATTGAAGAGACTGCGGGATTGTGCATCGCATAACGTGGAAGCGCCCAGGAACAGCGCGAAAAAAACAAAATGTTTCATATTCGAAAGATATAAAAATTAATGACTATTTTGTTCCATCAAGCCATTGCTTCCACGTCAGAAACAGCGTCACCACGTCTGCCGGAGCGGTATCGCCACGTGCCGCCGCATCACGATCCCCCCTGATCCGCACCAGCCACCGCTGCATGGCGGAAAGGTTATTCGTCCCGGAACGGCATGGCCGGCATGGCTCACCGGATGATCCCGGAAAACAGTATTAGCGTTTTAATTGAATTTTTATGAAGAAGCAACTGCTCGCATGGTTACTGGCCGCCTCCATGGCCAATGCCCAGGAATGGAAACCCGTACAGGGAAAGATTATGTCGCCCTGGGCCGAAGAACTGAAACCTGACAACGTTCTGCAGGAATATCCCCGCCCGCAATTCGAACGCGGCACCCAGTGGAAAAACCTTAACGGCCTATGGAACTACGCCATCACCCCCCGCAATGGCGGACGCCCTACAGGTTGGGATGGTAAAATCCTCGTGCCCTTCTGCATCGAATCCGCATTGAGCGGCGTCGGTAAAACCGTAGGAAAAGACAAACTGCTCCGGTACCAGCAACAATTCACCCTCCCGGCAGACGCCAAAGGCAAAAAAGTACTCCTGCACTTCGGCGCGGTGGACTGGCAAACCGAAGTGTATGTGAACGGACAGCTCGCCATCAGGCACGAAGGCGGCTTCGATCCCTTCTCCGCCGATATCACTCCCTTCCTGAAGAAATCAAAGCAACAGGAAGTAGTCGTGAAAGTATGGGACCCTACCGACGAAGGCCCCCAGCCGCGCGGCAAACAGGTGCGCAAGCCCGAGGGTATCTGGTATACGCCGGTAACGGGCATCTGGCAAACCGTTTGGCTCGAAACCGTGCCGGGCACCTATCTTTCCACCGTTAAGCAAACACCGGATATCGACGCACAAACCCTTACCGTGCAAACCACCGTGGTAAACCCCCTCGCGGGCGACCAGGTGAAGATCACCGCGCTGAAAGACGGCGCCATCGTTGCTGAAACCGAAGTGGATCCCGGCGCCACCGGCGTCCTGAAGATCGCTTCGCCGGAGTTATGGTCGCCCGACAAACCGTTCCTGTACGACCTGCAGCTGCAGATCGTCCGCAAAGGCAAAGCCGTGGATGAAGTGAAAAGCTACTTCGCGATGCGCAAGATCAGCGTGGCCAAAGACCAGGCGGGTATACAGCGCATGATGCTGAACAATAAATTCCTGTTCCATTACGGCCCGCTCGACCAGGGCTGGTGGCCCGACGGTTTATATACCGCACCGTCAGACGCGGCGCTCAAATTCGACGTGGAGAAAACGAAGGAAATGGGCTTCAACATGATCCGCAAACATATCAAAGTGGAGCCCGCGCGCTGGTATTACCATTGCGACAAGCTGGGCATCATGGTTTGGCAGGATATGCCGAGCGGCGACCTCGGCAACCGTTGGGAAATGCGGCCCGGCATCTGGGGCAAGCAAACCGACAAGGACCGCACGCCGGAATCGGAAGGGTACTACCGCAAGGAATGGAACGTGATCATGGATGTGCTGCATAACGTGCCTTCCATTGTTGTTTGGGTGCCGTTCAACGAGGCATGGGGCCAGTTCAAGACGAAGGAAATTACCGAGTGGACGATGGCCAAAGACCCTTCCCGCCTGGTGAACAGCGCCAGCGGCGGCAACTTTGAGTTAACCGGCCACATGATCGACCTCCACAATTACCCTGAGCCCCTGATGCCGGATCCAGTTTATTTCGGGGAAAAGCAGATCCTGGTACTGGGAGAGTTCGGCGGCCTCGGGTTGCCGGTAGACGGTCACGTTTGGCAACAGAAAGACAACTGGGGTTACCAAACCTTCAAAACGGCGGGGGAACTCTTCACCCGGTACGACAGCTATATGGCGAAAATGGAAGAGCTGATCCGTCATGGATTATCGGCTGCGGTGTATACCCAGACGACCGACGTGGAGATTGAAACCAATGGTCTGATGACCTACGACCGGAAGGTGTTCAAGAACCCAGTGGAAGCATTTTATAAAGCGCACCAGCGGCTTTACAAGGCCGGGCTCGTCAAATTTCCTTGAGCAGCCCGACCTGCGATTCTTGCCGGTTATCCCGGATTCCGCCTCCCGGAATCGCGGAATGTCAGTATATTGCCTGACTTATAAGGATAACCGAGAAATCGCATATATCTAAACCAATCACTGTTTATGAAACGAAAGTTTTTGTTGATGACGCTTGCAGCCGCAAGCGTCATTTCTCTGACCGAGAGCCCTGCATATGCTCAGAAATCGGTGGCCGGCGGCAGCACTACGGCCGCGGCGGGCCAGAAGATCCCGGCCGATCCTGATGTAAAAATCGGGAAGCTGAGCAACGGTCTTACATATTACATCCGCAAAAACGCAGAACCCCGTAACCGTGCGGTGCTGTATATGGCGCTGAAAGCGGGATCGCTCATGGAAACCGACGCACAGCAGGGCCTGGCGCACTTCACCGAGCACATGGCGTTTAACGGGACGAAGGATTTTCCCAAAAACGAGCTCATCAACTATTTGCAGAAAGCCGGCGTGAAATTCGGTGCGGATCTTAACGCGTATACGTCTTTCGACCAAACCGTTTATCAGCTGCCCATTCCTACCGACAGCGCGGAGCTGTTCAAAAACGGTTTCAGGATCCTGGCCAACTGGGCGGGGCACATCAGCATGCTGGGGCCCGATATCGACGGCGAGCGCGGTGTGATCATCGAGGAAGACCGCCAGCGCGGCATGAACGCCCAAAGCCGTATCCAGAAAGAACTGCTGCCAGTGTTGCTGTACGGTTCCCGTTACGCCGAGCGCATTCCCATCGGGAAGCTCGATATCCTGCAGAACTTCAAGCACGAGGAAATCCGCAATTTCTACCGCGACTGGTACCGCCCGAACCTGCAGGCGGTGATCGCTGTAGGTGATTTCGACGTGGCGGCCGTAGAAAGCCTGATCAAGGAAAACTTCGGCAAGCTGACCAATCCCGCTAAACCCAAGCCGCACGCTACCTACGACCTGGCAGACAATAAGGAGCCGCTCGTAAAGATCGTGACCGACAAGGAATTCCCTTACAACGTGGCCATCGCGTTCATCCGCCAGCGCCATAAAGGCGACCAATCCACCGGCGACCTTCGCCGCGGTATGGTGATCAGCATGGCCAATGCGATGCTGGGCGCGCGTATCAGCGAGCTGAAGCAGAAAGGTACCGCACCCTTCGTGGATGGACAGGCTACTTACGGCCAATACCAGGGCGGACTGGTTCCCGGCATCGAAGCGGCCAGCGTACTGGCGGTTACGAAGAGCGGGGGCGAACTGGCGGCAGGCCTGGCAGGTGTTATGGCTGAGTTCGAAAGAGCCGCGCAATTCGGGTTCACTGCTTCCGAGCTGGACGTGGTGAAAAAGCAATCCGAAGCCGCGAACGAAAAAGCCAACCGCGAAAAGGACAAGATCGCATCCAATACCTTTGTACAGGCTTACCTGAAGAATTTCATGTACGGCGCTCCGATCGTTAGCCCGGATTTCCGTTACGACATCACGAAGAAATTCCTGAACGAAATCACGGTTGAAGAAGTGAATGCCGCCGTGAAAAAGATGCTCGGGAAAGAAAACCTGACCATCGTGGTACAGGCGCCGGAGAAGGAGAAAGCCTCCCTGCCTACGGCCGACCAGCTGCTCGCGGCTATCCGCGATGCCGGCAAGGGCCTGAAGCCTTACGAGGACAATAAAGTGAACAAACCGCTGCTGGACAAAAAGCCCCTGGCCGGTAAAGTCACCAATACCGAAAAAATCGAAAGCATCGGCGTAACCAAACTCACGCTCTCCAACGGCGTGGTGATTTACCTGAAGCCGACCGATTTCAAAAACGACCAGATCATCTTTACTTCCTACGCGCAGGGCGGCGTTTCCCAGGCGGAGGATAAGGATTACATGGCCGTTAATTATGCCGGCAACATCCCCGGCGATGGTATCGGTGAATTCGACAATCCTTCCCTGCGCAGGCTCCTGGCAGGCACTACCGCCAGCGCGGCGTCGTATCTGAACGACCTGTACCAGGGCTTCAGCGGCAGCGCTTCGCCGAAAGACCTGGAAACCGCGCTCCAGCTGGTGTACGCATATGCCACCAATCCCCGGAAAGATCCCGTGGTGTTTAAAAAGAACATCGAGGAATATGGCATCTACCTGCAGAATGCAGACGATAGCCCGGAAAACGTATTCAACGATACGGTAACCGCCGTGCTGACGTCCAACAACGTGCGCGAGAAGAAGCCGACCATGGCCGAACTGAATAACATCAGCCTCGACCGTTCTTTCGAATTCTACAAAAGCCGTTTCGCCGACGCCAGCGGGCAAACCTTCATATTCGTAGGCAACTTCGACGTGGCTGCGATCACGCCGATGCTGGAAACCTACCTCGGCGGCCTTCCCGCCAATAACAAGGCAGAGAAATTCGTGGACCGCGGTGTTCGTCCGCTCAGCGGCAAGAACGAGCGGATCGTGAAGAAAGGGATCGAAGACAAGGCATCCGTGAAGATGTTCTTCTACAACAACTATAACTACGCTCCTGAGAACAACATCCAGCTGAGCGCCCTGAGCGACATCCTGGAGTTCAAGGTGCTGGAGCGCCTCCGCGAGAAAGAAGGCGGCGTGTACAGCCCGAACGTAGGAGTTGGCTTCGAGAAGTATCCTTACGGCAACTATAACCTGTCCGTTTCCTTTAGCTGCGCCCCTGCAAACGTGGACAAGCTGGTGAACGCCGTACTCGACGAGATCGAAAAGATCAAGAAGACCGGCGCTACGGCAGATGATATCACGAAGTTCAAGGCGGAATACCGCCGCGCACTGGAAGTGAACATGCGCGAGAACAACTTCTGGCTGAGCTACCTTTCCGGCAAGTTCAAGAACGGTGAAGACCCGACTTCCATCCTGAACACAGAAGAACGCCTCAAACAGGTAACGGAAGCAAGCGTGAAGAGCGCTGCGGCTACCTACCTTTCCAACGCCAACTACTTCAAGGCGGCGCTGGTTCCCGAGAAATAGCATTCCCGTTTTTCTATAAAAAAGCGCCTGCAGCACATGCCGCAGGCGCTTTTTTCATAATTTCGCGGCCATGTTGGTGGAAACGGTTTTACTATGCCTGGTATCATTTTTCGCGGGATTTATAGATGCGATCGTTGGGGGAGGGGGATTGCTCCAGACCCCGGCCATCATGATCATCCTGCCGCAATACCCCGTGGCTACGCTGCTGGGCACCACCAAAATCCCCTCCATTTCCGGCACCGCTTTTGCCGCCTGGCGTTATTCCCGGCAGGTGCGGCTCGACTGGCGCCTTCTTTCCCTGGTGGCCCTGCTGGCCTTCGGCGGCGCTTTCCTGGGCGCGTTCTGCGTCTCCCTGATCGACAACCGCGTCATCAAACCCGTCATTTTCTTCGTGCTGCTTGTCGTAGCGGGATATACCTACGTCAACAAGAATTTCGGGCAGCCCCGGGCAACGGACCACAGCCGGGGCATGCAGCTCTTCCTGGGCCTGTTGTGCGGTTTCATCATCGGGTTTTATGACGGGCTGATCGGCCCCGGAACGGGCACTTTCCTCATCCTGATTTTCATCGCTTTCCTGGGGTACGACTTCATTCATGCTTCCGCCAGCGCGAAGCTTATCAACCTGGCCACCAATCTCGCCGCGATCGTCTATTTCGGCAGTACGGGCCATATTCTCTACCAATTCGCCCTGCCCATGGCGGCATGTAACATGGCCGGCGCCTTCTTCGGCACCCGGCTGGCCCTTCTGAAAGGGAATGCATTCGTCAGGGTGTTCTTCCTTTGCGTGGTTTTTGCTACGCTATTGCGCTTTGCCTGGGATATCTGGATGGCCAATCATGGATAAAAACCAAAGGCGCCCGCACGCGGACGCCCCTGAGTCGGCAAAGGGATGTAAGTTGATTAAGGTTTTTTAGGCAGTTGACGGATCCACTCTGCAATCAGGTCAACGCCTTCGCGGTGGGTGATGGTGCGCGCCAGTTCGGGCATGGCCGTACCCGGCTCGGAGCTGTTCATCCGGAAATGGAGGATGGAAGCGGCAGGGTCGCCGGGTACTACGTCGTAATCCATGCCCCCGGCCCCGTTACCGGCGGAAACCGGGCCTTTGAGGATACCGAGGCGCGAGGGGGCTTCCTGGCCATATTCGAGGAAGAGGCCGGTATTATCGGCATCGCCGCCCTTGGTATGGCAATGGGCGCAGTTCACGTCGAGATAGGCGCGGGCGCGCTCGTTGACCGTATAGTGCACACTGTCGTTCCAGACAGGGAATTTCGTCACTTTACCGATTTCCGGCATGCCGTGCAAAATACCGGCCGTTGCCCATTTTTCCAGTTGCCCGTGGTAATTGAGGTTCCGGGCTTTCGGGCCAATGGGTATCAGGGTGCCGGCGGATGCGTGGCAGCGCTTGCAGTCGTTGGTGTTGGGAATCTGGTAATTGGTGGAAATGCGGTGGCCGGCATCGTCGGTGAGGGTGATGGGTACCTGTGCACCGGTGATCCATTTCTCCGCTTCCGTTTGTTCCGCATTCCATTTGTAATTCATCACCTTCCACTGCCCGTCGTTCACATCCTTATGCAGGAGGCGGGTTTCGAGGAGGATTTCCTTCCCGGTACTGTCGCGGTACGCGAAATTCTTGATCAGGTAGGTGCCGTCGGGGAAATCGAGGGCGCTGCTGTCGGTGTACTGCATCGTGCTGCCTTCGGGGAGCGCGATGAAGCGTTTTTTTACGGTGTAGTCACTGAAGAGCGGCGTTGCCAGCTCGTATAAATGCACCCGCGCGGCGGGCGACAAATCCTTCAGGGCCCCGGTAAAGAAGCCGTAGTCCGAAAGTTTGTCACGAAACCCCGCCGCAGGGCGCCTGGCGGGCTGCGAACAGCCCATCGCGAACATTCCGATCCATGCCAGTGCAATCACAATTCTCATGAGCGTCAGTATCATTTACAGATGAAAGGTTGCATATCGGTGCCGGGTTTCCACTTCGGCGTGCCGATGTTAAGCCCGTCGGCATTTACGAACAGGTTGTCGCCCGTTTGGCGGATGCAGATGGAATCCGGGTTGATTTTCTGCTCCTGCGTGATAACGTTGGAGGAGATGCCGTCGTACACGATAGGAGGGATCCGCTTGCCGAGGGCTTTCTCGAGCGCTACCAGTATCTGCCCGGTATGATGGTGGTATGCCGGTGCCGGGAAGGAATCCGCCATCTCGATGGTGTTGTCGTGGATGAAGATATTCTGCGACACGGGGAAATAACTCGCGTTGATTTTCTCCCCGGCTTTCGCATCCACGAAAAATCCCGATACCATGGCGATGGCCGCGGAATTGTTGTTGATGATCCGGTTGTTGTAGATCTCCACGTCAGATGTCGCCTGGATGATCACGCCGCATCCCGGCGCCGCGTTCCCTACGCCCCAGGTGGTGCCGAAACTGCCTGACTTCGCGAAATTGCGCTCGTTGTTGTCGTGGATGTAGTTGTTGTACGCTTTCACCTGTCCGCCGCGCTGCGACAGGTCAGGCAGGTCGAACACGAGGAAGCCCGCCGTATTGCCGTAGAATTCGTTGTCGTACACCTCCGCGTTGGTCGTATTCTCGATCTCGCAACCGGCTACATTCTTGTAAGCCTTGCTCTTCCGCACGATCGCCTTGTTGGATTGCCCTACGTAGATGCCCGCATCAGATGCGCCTTCGGCATAACAGTTTTCCACCAGCACGTTGCTGCACAATACGGGATAGATGCCGTATCCGCCGCTGGTGGAGTCCGCCACTTTCCAGATGGCGTGGACGTCGCGGATCACCACGTCTTCACTTTTATTGACTTTTAATAAATCGCCTTTGGATTCACGGATGGTCATGCCGTTGATGGTGAACCCTTTCACTTCGGCCACCCGGATGCCTTCGCCACCCTGCGTCTGGGCGGAGAAGTCGAGGATCGTTTTGTCGGGCCCCGCGCCGCTGATGCGGATGTGTTTGAGTTGCACCAGGCTGAGGTTGTTGAACTTGTACGTACCGGCTTTGAGCTCGATGGCGCTGCTGTCGGTCAACGTGAGGAAGGCTTCCGTGATTTTCGTTTCTTCGCCGGGGCCGAACGTGAGCGTCTGCTTGTAGCCGTCTGCCGGTTGCTTTTCCGGGGCGCTGCAACCGGCTGCCAAAGCCAGTGCGAGCAGGGGAATGGAATATTTCATGTCGATGGTTTTTTAGAATACGTTATAAGCGTATGTGATATAATACACCCCGCCTATGCCGGGGCTTCCGAAGCCGGTGTAATAGTATTTGTTCGTGAGGTTAGTGCCGCCCAGCTTGATCCTGCTCTTCACTTTCGGCAATTTATAACTTACCTGCGCATCCAGCACTACATTGGCATCGATCGTACCGCTTGCAAACCCGATGGAATAGAAGTACGAAGGCCGGTAACGGAGGCTGGTGTTAAAGGAAAACAGCTGTTTCTTTCCCATGCCGGTATTGCCGAATTCCATATTCACTTTCCAGTTGGGCGTGTTGAAGTTGTTGATCTGGCTGTTGTTCCGGTTCTTCAGGAAGTCCGAAGAGAAATTGACTTTCGCCAGGAAGTTGCGGGAAAGATCCACGCTCACGCTGGCGGCGTAACCGTAAGTGTTGACTTTCTGCGCGCCGTTAAACGCGATGTTGTATGCGATGTATTTGCTGCGGTCCTTGAAGTCCTCCACATCGGTAGAACCCGGCGTGTGCGCTACATTCACATACCCGATGAAATTCTTCCAGGTGGAATAATACCCGAGCACGTCGATCAGCACGCACCTGGCCACCAGGGCGGAGTACCCCAGTTCAAACGCGTCTACCGACTGCGGCTTGATATCCTTCGGCTCAAACTTCTCCAGCACGGTAGCATCTTCCGTCTGCCGGTATTTATTCACGCTTTCGAGCGTATACGGCTGGTATTTGTCGAACTGGTATTCGCCGTACAGCAACCGCCCGGAACCGCCTGAAGCATAGGTGTTGTAATCCACCAGGGTGCTCTGCAGCGATTGTATATTGGACGGGAAACTGTAGGCATTCTGATAGGAGAACCGCAGGAAATGCTCCTTCATGGTTTCCAGTACGGCCGACAAACGGGAGGTAGTCCGCGGCCGTTCGAAGAGCGTATTCTTATCGAAGCGGAATGCCGCGCCCAGTTTCAGTTTGTTCTGGATCATCTTCTTCGAGAAATGCGCGAAGGCGCTGTATTCCGCCACGTGGATGGCGCCGTCGTGGTCAGGGAACAAGGTACCTTTGGAATCGAGGTTGTACATCCGGTAATTCAATCCCGCGATCACTTCCGCGAACTTCACGAACCGCGTGAAATTGTACTGGAATTCCGCGTTGTACAGTTTGCTGCGGTCGAGGAACAGCGTGCCGCCCTGGGAGGTGGGGATGGCGGAGATGCTGTCGCGCAGCCGGTTGAAATGATCGCTCCCTGCCAATGGGCGCCCCTGGTCGGCTACGGCGCGGGCGGATAAATGCGCATCGGTCAGCGACTGTCCGCCGGCGAGCGCCGTGATCAGCCCAACGGTGTACTGCGGGTACCAGCCGTCGCCCGTGTTGCCGTCGTAGCTGGGCTTCCAGGCTTCGTTGAGCAGTTGCGCGGTGGGGCTGGCGATGATCGTGTTGCCGGAGTTTTCGCGGGTGGTATAGGCTCTTACGAACCAATGTTCAGCCCGCAGTTCCGCGCGGTATTGCGCCAGCTTGAAGCCGTCGAGCGCGTAGCGGGTATCGTTGCTGTAAACTGCCGTTCCGCCGCCATAGGTGCCGGACACGATGGCCTGCAGGCCGGGTTTGATGTTGTATCGTACTTCCGCGTTGAATTTGAGCATCCTGGCGTCGTTGCTGAGATAACCGTATTCGGGATAGCCGGTGCGGGAAACGAAATTCGTTGGGTTAGCCAGCAGCGGGTCTACGATAGGCGCGGTGGATGGGTCCATCGCTTTGATGGCTTCGAGGAAGGGATTGATATCTACCGAGGTTTTGCTGCCGTAAGAATTGACGCCGTTGTAATTGGGATCGGTGTACCTGGAACCGGGCCCGTTGGTGTTGCTGGTGTCCGCCGCCAGCCAGTCTTTGGCGCGGGTGTACTGCGCGTTGATCTTGAACGCCAGGCGGTCGTTCACTTTCTGGCCCCAGCGAAGGGTCCAGTCGTAATAGGGCGAGGCGCCCATGGGGTCGTTTCCTTTGCCTTTACTGACGTGGTTAACGCCCTGTGTGATCTGGAAACTGACGCCCTGGTACTTGAACGGGTCTTTCCCGGTCATCACCAGCGTACCGTTCAGCCCCCTGGAGCCATACAGCGCCGAAGATGCGCCGGAAAGCAGTTCCAGGTTGTCGACGTCCAGTTCGGTGAGGCCGATGGCGGCGCCGAGGGGGAAATTGAGCCCGGGGGCCTGGTTGTCCATCCCGTCGACCACCTGTGTGAAATTGGTGTTGCCGCTGGTGTTGAAGCCGCGGGTGGTAATGGTGGTGAAGGTGAGGGAAGAAGTGGTGATGTCGACCCCTTTTAGGCCCTGGAGCATGGAATAATAGCTGGGTTGGGGGGAATTGATGACATCTTTGTTGTCGATCCGTTCGATGGTGACAGGCGATTCGATCTTCCGCTGGATGTTGCGGCTGGCGGAAACGACGACCTCGGTGCCAAGGATCGAAGCAGGGTCGAGGGAGACATCTATGGCGCCCGCACTACTGACGGTCACCTCTTTGGTGGCGTAACCCACGGAAGAGAACACGAGCGTTACGGGGAGGGGAGCGCGGAGCGTAAACCGGAAGTTTCCCTGGTCATTGGTATAGTCGCCATAAGGCGTGTTGCGGGCTTTTACGGATACCGCTGGCACCGTTTCCCCCGTCTGGCTGTTCCGCACCTTGCCCGACAGCACGTGCTGGGCATGGAGCGACCATGCGGACAGCATGGCTATCGTGAACAGTAGCATCAGTTTGTACATGGGCAAGTAATTTTGGTTGGGATGGTAAAGGCGATATTATGCATTTACCATTCATCGCCTGCCTGTACACGGCTGTTTCGGGGTGAAGGGGGTGTTTACGGGGTGAAAATCAGCTGTCCGGGGTGAATTTCTGCAGGAACTGGGGCAGATAACTGGCCGAAACCGGTACCAGGTGATCATCCATCCCTTCGATCAAAAGGTAGTGGCCTTTCGCGTTCTTCTTGAATAACAATACGTTGGATACATTGACCATATAAGAGCGGTGCGCCCTGGCCACCCCATGCCCGGCGAGCTGGGGTTCAAGCTTTTTGAGGGAGGAGCGTACCAGTTCCTTCTTCACCCCGGCGCCATTCCGGTAAAAAACCTGGACGTAATTGTCTTCCGCCTTCACCATCAGCAGGCTGGAAGGCGGGAGGCTCAGCGCCAGCTTGTCGTATTCGTCCCGGATGAGCAGGTGCTCCTTTTCTTTTTCTTCCGCCACGGCCGGCTGCAGCACGATGGTTTTCAGCTGCGTGGCGGAAACCCGGCTCTGGAACCAGAGGAGCGCGATGGAATAAGGGAGCGCAAGCACACCGAAACCGTATTTATAGGTATCCCAGTATTCTAACCAGGTGAAGGTGAGGTAATCGTGCAGGGATACATTAACGATATTGACGATTACGGCCACCAGGATGGTTTCGCCGAAGAACCAGGCCAGGAACTGCCAGTGCCGGAGGGGCTTTTTGACCATCCACCGCCGGAGGAGGAACTGGGAGATGCCCAGGGCGGCGATGCCGCTGCCGGAGAAGGCGGCAAATACGCCCGTAACGCCAAACGGACCGCCGGCATACCATTGGTTCATATTGAAGGGCGTGAAAAGGCACATGAAAAGAAAGCTGAAGCATCCGCAGAAAACGATGAGCAGCAACCGGTTGTGCGCCGGTTCCAGCAAGCGGAAAGGGGCGGCGAGCCAGGCAGGAATGGCGGGCAGGCCCTTGACGGGAAGGGTGAGCGTGTCTTTCATACTCCGTGGATTGTAACGGTAATTTATCGATCTTTTTTGAAATTCCGCATCCGGCGGGTCCCCGTTATTTTTATCGTACCTTTACCGCCGAATTTCAATATAATATGTACAAAGTCGGCGAATATAATCAGCTGAAAGTCAAAAAAGAAACGGATTTCGGGGTGTACCTCGATGGTGGCGGGGATACGGAAATCCTCCTGCCCAAACGCTATGTCCCCGAAGGCACCCGCCCGGGCGACGAGCTGTCCGTATTTCTTTACCATGATTCCGAAAACAGGCTGATCGCCACTACCGACAAGCCGAAAGGCGTGGTAGGAGATATCGTATCCCTCAAAGTGGTGGACACCACCCACCAGGGAGCGTTCCTCGACTGGGGATTGGCCAAAGACCTGTTCGTGCCGCTGTCGCGCCAGGTATCCAAAATGGTGAAAGGACAGGATTATCTTGTCATGATCTACCTCGATGAGCTCACCAACCGCGTGGCCGCCACCGAAAAAATCGATGCTTACCTGAATAATGATCCCCTGACCGTGCAGGAGAAAGACGCGGTAGACCTGGTGGTTTACCGCCGGTCGGACATAGGGTTCATTACCATCATCAATAACCGCCATACCGGTGTGTTGCATTATTCCGACGTGTTTCGCCCGCTCGATATTGGCGACCGCCTCAAGGGCTTCGTGAAAGCCGTGAAGGAAGACGGGAAGGTGGATGTAGCGCCGGGGCAATCGGGGTACAACCGGGTGGAAGACGAAGCTTCCCGCCTGTTGCGCCTCCTCCGGGAGAACGACGGTTACCTGCCGTATCACGATAAATCCGACCCGGATGAGATCCGTGATTTTTTCGGCATGAGCAAGAAGACGTTCAAAATGACGGTGGGCGCGTTGTACAAGCAACAGAAAATCGATCTGACCAAAACCGGCATCAAGCTGATAGAAGACTAATAATTCTCCGCACATGAAAGATTTCAAGCAACATTTCGTGATACCCGCGCCGCCGGAAGAAGTGTACCAGGCGCTGACCCGTGAGGCTACCATCCGGTTATGGTCGGGCGATAAGGCGGAGATGAGTACGGAGCCCGGGTCCGAGTTTTCGTTGTGGGACGGTAGTATTGCCGGCCGTAACATCGAATTCGAGGAGGGGAGGAAGCTGGTGCAGGAATGGTACTTCGGCGACCAGGAGCCGGCATCCATCGTTACGATCATCCTGCATCCGCATAAAAAAGGCACATCGGCGGAGCTCCGCCATTCCAATATCCCTGACGAAGCTTATGATGATATCGTGGAAGGATGGCGGGATGCTTACTTTGGTTCCCTGATCGACTTTTATACTGAATAGCCGGCGCTTCCATCCTTATGAAGAAGAAGAATACCGCGGAAATCAAACCGGTGACGGTCAACGAGCTGAAGAAAGAGATGCTGTCGTTGCCGCAGGCAGAGCTGGTGGAGATGTGCCTCCGGCTGGCGAAATTCAAGAAGGAGAACAAGGAGCTGCTCAGCTACCTGTTGTTCGACGCTTCCTACCCCGAAACTTACCTCGACCAGGTGAAAGCTTATATCGACGCGGAGTTCGACGGGCTGGGCACTACGCATGCGTACCTGGCGAAGAAGACGGTGCGTAAGATCCTGCGGGTTACGAACAAGCACATCCGGTTTACACAATCCAAGACGGTAGAGGTGGAATTGCTCCTGTATTTCTGCAAGCGGCTCCGCCGGGCTGGGGATTTATTGCGCCAAAGCGTGCAGCTCGGTAATCTGTATGCGCAGCAGCTGCGCAAGATCGAAAAACTGATCGCGGCGCAGCATGAAGATCTGCAATACGATTACCTGCGCCAGCTGGAGCAGTTGGTGAAGGTGTGATAATGTAGGTTCGGGGCGTTCCTCCTGGTTCGCCAGCTGGAAAAGTTAGCACGCAATCCATATATCTGTTTCTCCCTTGGCAAATCCCATCCCTCCCGAAGCAACGCTTCAGTAAATAATAAATCATTTTCCGATCACATGTTCCGGCTGGATCGGGAAGAATTGCCTGATTTATAAATTACCAATCAGTTTATGATCGCTTTCAGGCATAGTATTCCCTGTCCGAAACGGCTGCTTCGGGAGAATAAAGATTCAATTATCGTTTGGAAAAGCCGGCGTATCAGCCGCGGGTTCTGGTGCCGAAAATGTAACCGAGGACCGTACCGAGGATGGGTAACAAAACGTTTAAAACATATTGGAAGTTGCTGAAGGCGAATTCCAGCTCCGGGAGTTGGCGATGGCAACTATGACACACGGAGTGCAAGGCCGAAGCGCCGGGCAATGCAGGGGCACGGGGTTGATTGCATCCATGTTCAATGAAGAACAGTGCATACATAAGAATGACTCCGGCAATCATCCATAGCAGGGTTCTGGCTAGTTGCATGCCCGCTTTTTGCTGTGCCGTAAGTTCACCCGCAAGAACATCTAAATCTTCCGGTGTTTGAAGGTTACTTTCTATTTTTTCCATAGTTGAAGCTTGAGATTCTACGTTCAATGTTTTTGAATGTCTTTGCGCCGCAGATATTCCGCCCGGGTTCTCCCGGGCACTCTGCATAGATGATCCTGCCGGCACAAACCTCGTTCATGAGCCATTTGTAGATCGATACCATTTCGGAACATAATTCGGACCTATTGTAAATGCCCGATTGGAAATGCAATTCTTCCAGTAAGTGATCAGCGATAGTAAGTGTGAATGTCATAACTAATCAGTTTTAGCTTCCAATTATATAAGAAATTTTCACACAAAAATTTTCTGCGTACGCAATTATTTTTTTCGTTCCGTTTTTCTGTTATCTTGGTTGTATCAAACACGCATGTTTATGATCAACCGCAGAGATTTTATCGGGCTTTCGCTCAAAAGCATCGTCCTGATCGGCGCCGGTTCCGCCCTGCAATCCTTCACTCCCGGGAGCTTCGCCCTGCCGCCCCGTAAAAAGGTGAAACTCCGCTTCGCCCTCGCTTCCGACGGGCACTATGGCCAACCGGATACTTCTTTCGTTGCGCATCACGATAACATGGTGGCCCTGCTTAACAAGGAAGCATCGGGCCGGGGGCTCGATTTTACCGTCATCAACGGCGACGTATTCCACAACGATCCCAAACTGATACATCCCGCCAAGGCAGCGTGGGACAAACTCTCCATGCAATACCACGTTTCCCACGGCAACCACGATATGATCGATGAATCAGAATGGGAGAAAGTGTTCGGTACCCGCTGGCATTATGACTTCAAACAAGGCGACAACGCTTTCCTGGTGCTCAATACCGCTGATGTCAAAGGCAAATATGTTTGCCCGGACCTCGACTGGACCCGCGAGCATCTCGCCAGACACCGCAACGCCAAAAACCTCTTCGTCATCCAGCACATCACGCCCGTGAAATGGACCGAACATGGCATCGATTGCCCCGAACTGGTGGAGATGTTCTCCGCGCAACCCAACCTGCGGGCGGTTTTCCACGGGCACGACCACGCGGAAGACGGCATGAAAGAGAAAAACGGGAAACACTATTTCTTCGACGGCCACCTCGGCGGCAGCTGGGGCAAACCTTATTACGGTTACCGCATCGTGGAAGTGCTCCGGAGCGGGGAAGTACTGTGCTACCAGGTGAACCCCGCACAGGAAGCGCCTGTCAACTCCACTACGGTAAAACGATAACTGTTATTTTCACCGTCTCTGGCTGAATCTTCACCGGCA
>NZ_CALNBI010000069.1 GCF_937874145.1 uncultured Chitinophaga sp.
GTAGAATTTGGCGGGATCTGCGTACACGGCATCGTCGGGCCGGAGGTGTTCGCGAACGCCGTCTGCCAGTTCCGCCACTTCGGTGCGGCTGGTAGCTTTCAGGTATTCGGACATGCCTTTGTCGTAGGCGAATACGGAGCAGGTAGCGCCGATTTCAGCACCCATGTTACAGATGGTGCCTTTACCGGTGGCGCTCATGGAGTCGGCGCCTTCGCCGAAGTATTCCACGATGCAGCCGGTGCCGCCTTTTACGGTGAGGATGCCGGCAACGCGGAGGATCACGTCTTTCGGGGAAGCCCAGCCGCTGAGTTTGCCGGTCAGTTTCACACCGATCAGTTTCGGCATTTTCAGTTCCCATGCCAGGCCGGCCATTACGTCAACAGCGTCGGCACCGCCAACACCGATCGCCAGCATGCCGAGGCCGCCCGCGTTAGGGGTGTGGGAGTCCGTACCGATCATCATGCCGCCGGGGAACGCATAGTTCTCCAGTACAACCTGGTGAATGATACCGGCGCCGGGTTTCCAGAAACCGATGCCGTATTTATCGGAGATAGAAGATAAAAAGTCGTAAACTTCCTTGTTGGTGTCGATCGCGGTGGCAAGGTCCTGCACGGCGCCCGTTTTCGCCTGGATCAGGTGATCGCAGTGAACGGTGGACGGTACGGCAACCTGGTTACGGCCGCAGGTCATGAATTGCAGCAAGGCCATCTGCGCTGTCGCATCCTGCATGGCTACACGGTCCGGAGCAAATTCCACATAGGATTTCCCTCTTTCGTACGGTGTAGTCGTCGGTTCGTACAAGTGCGCATAAAGGATCTTCTCTGCCAGTGTAAGCGGCCGGCCCAACAACTTACGGGTAGCTTCCACTTTACCCGGGAGTGCCGCATACAATTTTTTAATCATGTCAATATCAAACACCATGGAAATAAATAATTTAAGAGCGGTTACATTAAAATTTGCACGGCGAAGTTAATCAATTCCGGACTTTTTTTAAAGTTAAAACTGTTGTTAACGGTGCCAAATTCATTTGTTAAATTTGCTGGATTGCAATAAATTTGATATATGAACAAGGTCAAAGATTTTGTGGAGTGGAAGACCTTCGGCGTTTGTACCGCCATTGGTGAGAAGCTCGGCATAGCCACGTCCCGCATCCGTATTTTCTTCATCTATGCAACTTTCCTTACGATGGGCTCGCCCCTGATCGTGTACATGATACTGGCGTTCTGGATGAATATCAAAAATTACATCACCAACGCCCGCAGAAACCCGCTCCGCTACCTGTAACCGATAATCCCGGTTTTTCCCGCACAACTCCCGTATTCCCCTTTAATGGCACGTAAATTGCCATCCCTGCCCGAAGATTCATCTGAAGTTTGTAGAACCTGCAACACACCTATCGACCATAAACAACCATCAACATGAGAAACACATGGAAAAACCTCGCCCTTGGCACCCTTTTGCTGGGCGGAATCGCAACTCAGACAGCCTGCTCCAACTCGGATTCAGACGGTTCACCCGAAAAAACACGCCTCCAGATCGCCCTCACCGACGATCCCGGGGACTTCTCCGAAGTCTGGATCGACGTGAAAGAAATCCGCATCAACTCCTCCGATGCCGATGACCAGAACTGGGTACCCCTCGCAGGCGTGAAAGCAGGCGCCTACAACCTCCTGGAACTCGTAAACGACCACGACACCATCCTGGCTGACGCCGCTGGGTGACAATAACTACCTCGTTACCAACGAAGGCGAGCGGATCGACCTGACCACCCCCTCCGCACAGCAGTCCGGCCTTAAACTGAACATCCACCAGGCTGTGGTAGGCGGTATCATCAACAAGCTCACCCTCGATTTTGACGTGGCCAAATCCATCGTCAAAGCCGGCAACAGCGGGAAGTACATCCTCAAACCGGTTATCCGCACCGTGCTCGAAGCCGTAGGCGGCAACATCCGCGGCGGCGTGCTGCCCGATTCGGTACAAACGGCCGTACTCGCCATCCAGGGCCCCGATACCATCGCCAGCACTTACTCTCTCGGCGGCGGCTACCTCATCCGCGGCATCCCGGCAGGCGCTTACGACCTGCATTTCCTGCCGACAGACACCAACTTCCTGCCCGCCGTGAAAAACGCCGTGCCGGTTACGCTCGGCCAGGTAACTACGGTAGACACCGTTCGCCTGCAACTCAGATAATCAACCCGGCGGCTTCCGCCACACTATATTTTCCCGCTAAAAGGAGGTTACCTGCCTGGTAACCTCCTTTTTATTGTGTGCCGCAGTATGGCTGCTACTGATGAAAGATGGGTATAACCCGGGTTTGTCAGGGATATATCTTGCCTATGTCCTGTCCTTTATAAGGGGCAGGATATAGGCAGGGTAAAGGCATGGCAAAGGCAGGGTAAAGGCAGGACATATATGCGGCCCCCCCTGTCAACGGCACTTTTGCCTGGCATAAAAACCGGCGGGAAACCCGCAGGGATTTGGCATAAAGAGGGCAGAAGGAAAGGAAAGTGCAAAAGAAAGGGTGACCAGCATTGCTGCCGGCCACCCTTTGCGTATGCAAATGAAGATGTTTACTCGAGATGGAAGAGGGTCATGCCCGCATAGTGGTTCTGGAGCTCGTGGACCATCAGCGAACCGGCGATATTCCGCGTTTCGTCGCGGTAATGCAAAACGGTGCGGGGATCGGCGCCGTGGTAGAGGGTAACGGTAAAAGGCCCGCGTACATACGTTTCGTCGTTCCCGTTAGCGGAGGGCTCTTCTGCTTTTTTGAATTTGAGCTTCAGTAATTGTTCGGTGGTGAGTGGAATGGGAAATAGATCCGCCGGCTCGTACCAGTTTTCCTGCTCGCCGTTCAGCACACAGGCCTGGCCCAGTTCGCGGTCTACCTGGAGCACCGGCCCTTCCAGCAACTGTTCCTCGTATTTTGCCAGCACAAGATCGCCTTTCTTTAAATCATGCAATTGAATCATGGTGCAGTGTTTTTTGGGTTGAAAACTTAGCAATTCGAATCAGTGTGCTATGAATATAAAGGAAATCCTGCATTATAAAAAGTAAAAAAGGCAGAACCGCGATGGCCCTGCCTTGTTGCAATTACTTTTTGTACACGGCTTCCCGGAGGCGTACCAGCTCTTCCAGCAGCGGTTCCAGGAGGTCGAGGCGGAGCATGTTGGCGCCGTCCGATTTGGCGCAGGCCGGATCGGGATGCGTTTCGATGAAGAGGCCGTCGGCCCCGGTGGCGATCGCCGCTTTGGCGATGGTGCCGATCATCTGCGGGTTGCCGCCCGTTACGCCGCCCGGCTGGTTGGGTTGCTGCAGCGAGTGCGTGCAGTCCATGATCACCGGTGCGCCCAGTCCTTTCATCACGGGGATGTTGCGGTAATCCACCACGAGGTCCTGGTACCCGAAGGTAGTGCCGCGTTCGGTGAGCAGCACATGCTCGTTGCCGGCCTGGCGGATTTTCTCCACGGCGAATTTCATGGATTCGCCGCTTAGGAACTGTCCTTTTTTCACGTTCACGAACTTGCCCGTGTCGGCCGCTGCCAGCAGGATATCGGTCTGGCGGCAGAGGAATGCGGGAATCTGGAGTACGTCCACATACGCGGCGGCCATTGCGGCTTCGGCGGCGGAGTGAATATCGGAAGTAACGGGTACGTTGAAGGTTTTACCTACTTTTTGCAGGAGGTCGAGCCCTTCCACATCACCGATGCCGGTGAAGGAATGGATGGAAGTGCGGTTGGCCTTGCGGTAGGAGGCTTTGAAAACGTAGGAGATATTCAGGCGTTTGCACATGGCGGATACCTTTTCGGCTACGCCCATCACCAGGTCTTCGTCTTCAATGACACAGGGGCCTGCTATGAGAAAGAAATTTTCGGGATGGTATTGCTCTTTGAAAAGCGCTTGTAAAGTTTTCATTGCTGTCGATTATCCTGTTTGTTCAAATTGAAAAGATCCCCTTTTGGGCAACACGGCGCAAAATTAGGCTTATTTATCGACATGGCTGATGCAGCCGTTACGAAGTGGAACAAGACTGCCCGCAAATTGTTATAGTATTGTCATTGTTTGGAAGGGTAATTCCGGTAATATTGCCGGTTGAAGTTAAATTTGGCGACTCATTTTATTCACCTGTATATGAAGAAAGACAAGATTCTGGTAATTGGCGCCTGCGGTCAGATCGGCGTAGAACTGACGCTGGCCCTGCGCAAGATGTACGGAGATTCCAACGTGATAGCATCCGACCTGCGGGAGGAGCACGAACTGCTGAAGGGCTCCGGCCCTTACGTTTCGCTGGACGTGATGAACAAGGAGATGCTGCACGTGCTGGTGATCCGTCACAACATCACCCAGATCTACCTGCTGGCGGCCATCCTCAGCGCCACCGGCGAAAAGAACCCGCTCCTGGCCTGGCACATCAATATGGCGAGCCTCCTCAACGTGCTCGACATCGCGAAGGAAGAAGGGCTCGACAAAATCTACTGGCCCAGCTCCATCGCGGTATTCGGCCCCAATTCCCCCAAGGCCGACACACCGCAGCACACCATCATCGAACCCACCACCATTTACGGCATTTCCAAGTTCGCCGGCGAACGCTGGTGCGAATATTATAATACCCGTTACGGTATCGACGTGCGCAGCCTGCGCTATCCGGGCCTTATCAGCTATAAATCCGCCCCCGGCGGCGGCACCACCGATTACGCGGTGGAAATCTACCACGAAGCCCTCGAGGAAGGCAGCTACAAGTGCTTCCTGTCGGAAGACACCTACCTGCCCATGATGTATATGCCCGACGCCATCCGCGCCACCATCGAACTGATGGAGGCCGACAGCGCGAAGATCTCCGTCCGCTCCGGTTACAACCTGTCGGGCATGAGCTTTTCGCCCAAAGAGATCGCCGGCGCCATCCGCGAACATATCCCTACTTTCTCCATCAGCTACGAGCCCGACTACCGGCAACAGATCGCCGACGGCTGGCCGCAAAGTATCGACGACGAACTGGCCACCGCCGACTGGGGCTGGAAACCCGAGTTCGACCTGGAGAAAATGACGGCCGATATGCTCAAAAACCTCCGGGTGCAAAAAGGCATGTAATCTCATTTGACACTACTATATAGTCCGGCCCCGGCATTTTTGCCGGGGTTTCTTATTTAACGGAAAACGCAATTATCCATTAACAAATGCATAGCAACACTAGCGGAATGCTATACCGAATATTGCCGGTTTCTTGCAATCAAAACAGTTAAGTCCACATCACACACGGCCGGTTAGTTTTTGGAAGATATGATGAATGGCTTGCTGATAATTAACCAATAGCTTAATTTTGTGGCCAAACGTACCGCTACCGAAT
This sequence comes from uncultured Chitinophaga sp., assembly GCF_937874145.1. Lineage (GTDB taxonomy): Bacteria > Bacteroidota > Bacteroidia > Chitinophagales > Chitinophagaceae > Chitinophaga. Next base: position 5,342 of record NZ_CALNBI010000069.1, read on the forward strand.
TTAAATCGAATGCTTCCACAAGGAGGAAAGTGTGCATAGACGACGCTAACAGCCATCATATCCTGCAGTTTCTGCAAACGGATAGCATGAGGATCACTAAGTTCAGGTATATCGTAGAGCTGATTTTGCTGAATAAAACCAATTCGGAACAATTCAAAAAGGAGGCTGACGGCGTATTTGCGATGATCATGTTCAAAGGCGGGCAGAATATCCGTATATACTGCAAAGAGCAGAAAGGGGAAAACGGAACGTGCTTTATCATCGCCTCGGAATTGTTGGAAAAGAAGAAGAACCAACGGAATAGCCATGCTGAAAATTCGCTGATTCAAACTGTTAAACAATATGAATATGACATCAGGCCCCAATCAAAATAATTTAACCTGGGACGAGGTATTCAACATTGAGAATGAAGAAGAACTGATTGCCCATAAAGCGCATGTACTGGGCGCGCAATTCATGCATTTCGTGGATAAAGCGGCAGCAGCAAAAGGGCTTAGCCGGAAAGAGCTTGCCAAAAAAGTCAACACTTCAGCCAGTTATATTACCCAGCTCATGCGGGGCGACAAACTTCCCAATATGGAAATACTGGCCCGTTTCTGCAAGGCTTTGCAATTCGAGTTTGATATCTCTTCCAGCCTGCCGGATGAATACGAACAAAGTATGAATGAGGCATTCAACCGTCATGCTTTGGAGTTGCGTAAACATAACGCGGCGTGCAAGGTGCTGGCAATGAATCCCGTTCGGGAGAATGTGAATATGTATGAAGAAGATAATTTACTGATAAACGTAGCGCTAAACTATGAAGATACAGCCATCCCCGCTTGAACTCGTTGACCTGGCGATCATCAACTTTCATTATGCCGCCAATCCCTCCGAAGTAGCAAGTGGCATACAGGAATTGTTCGACGCGTACGAAGTTGATATGGATTTTGCCGTCAGGACAGCTGACGATGGCTTAACAAGAATCCTGGTGAAGGCAAGCATCAACAAACCGGCAGAAGGCACTCCCAAACCCGGGTATATGCTGTTTGCAGAAACCATGGGGGTGTTCAGGTTTAAAGACGCATCACAAGTACAGGCAGAAAAGTTGCAACACCTGGTGAATTCCGGGTTGACCATGACAATCAGTTACCTGCGCACATTCATCGCCGGGGTTACAGGGCATTTTCCTTTAGGAAAATACTGGATTCCATCCATTGACTTAAACGAAATGATCAGAATGAAAAGTGAGGGGAAAGCGGCCGATAAAACAGCGGTGAAAACATCGCGCCGTAAAACTAAAAAGTAGCGTTTAACGCTCCATAAGCCGTTTCTTATTACAAATATGTTATATTTGTGTAGGCCTTTTTGCGCCTCCCTGTCCTATGAAGAAAACCATTATCCTCAGCCTGCTGGCGCTTTGTGCCGGTACGGCCCGCGCGCAGTTCACCACCATCGCGGAA
>NZ_CALNBI010000070.1 GCF_937874145.1 uncultured Chitinophaga sp.
AATTGTCTGTCCCGGAAATCGCGCAGCGGACCAACAAGGCGGAAAACCATGTACGGGCCGACAGGTCGAGGGCGCTTGCGCTGCTCCGGGCTTCCCTGAAAGACCAGCACCTGCTGGAAGCCGCCCTGGTGCTCTGGGCCGTTTATGAAGCAGGGAATTTCTACCGGTAAAAAATATTTTAAAAAATCTGGCCCAAACTGCTGCGTTTTGTGGCGGAGGCCGTTTCAATCTATATGCAACCCGGATTTTCATTCAACGAACAGCAGCGGGAGGCGATCCGTAAACAGTGGGCGGGTCAGCCGCTCAGCCCGCAGGAACAGTCGCTTTTCGACGACTGGCTGGCCGCATCGCCGGAAAACAGGGTGGTGTGGGAAGAGCTGGACGACGAAGCTTCGCTGGAACGCCTTTTCAGCGAATGGAAAAGCTATGACGGGGAGGCGGTCTGGGAAAAGTTGACGGCTTTACGCCGCCAGCCCGCCATTGCGCCCCGGCAACCTCGTCAACTCTATCGCTGGGTGGCAGCCGCTGCTATTTTGATCCTGGTGGCAAGTGGTGCATACCTGCTGGTGAACCGCCTGTCAACCCAAATCCCCGTTGCGGAGGCGATCACCAAAGACGTAGCGCCGGGCGGCAACAAAGCCGTGCTCGTACTGGCCGATGGCTCAGAGGTAACGCTCGACAGCGCCGGCAACCAGGTGATCCGCCAGGGCGCCACCGCCATCCACCAGCAATCCGGACAACTACGCTACGACGCTTCCGGCGGGGAAGCCGCTGTGCAATACAACACCCTGAAAACCCCGCGCGGCGGGCAATTCAGGATTACGCTGCCCGATGGTACCGCGGTTTGGCTGAACGCCGAATCCTCGCTCCGCTTCCCCACCGCTTTCAACGGGAAAGAACGTTTGGTGGAAATGACAGGCGAAGTATATTTCGAAGTGGCGAAAGACGCGGCAAAGCCTTTCCGGGTTATGGCCAGGAACGGCGCGGCGATCGAAGTGCTGGGCACGAACTTCAACGTCAATGCGTATGAAGATGAGCGCGCCATCCTCACGACTTTGCTGAGCGGCGCGGTGAATGTCAGGAAAGACGGGCGCTCCGCCCGGCTGAAACCCGGCCAGCAGGCACAGGTGGCCGCCGGGATAGCAGTGGTGGAAGGCGCCGACCTGGAGAAAGTGATGGCCTGGAAAAACGGCGTTTTCAATTTCAACGACGCCGGGCTGAAAGACGTAATGAAACAATTATCAAGGTGGTATGATATCGAAGTAGAATACCGGGGAAACGTTCCGGATACCGAGTTCTGGGGTAAAATGGGCCGTAATCTTACGCTCATGCAGGTGCTCACCGGGCTCGAAGGAACAGGCATACATTTTAAACTGGAAGACGATGGGAAAAAACTGGTCGTGCTGCCATGACCATAAAAATAGCCGCTGCGTCTGAACCACGAAGCGGCCGAAGTTTCAGGCTTATACCTTAATTAATCAACCAGAAACCGTTACAAAAGTATGTTTTTTAGAACATTTTGTGACCGGAACCCTCATGTCCCGCCGAAGCGGGCCTGGTTCCGGCTATCGACCAAAATTGAACGATTCATGAAATTGACCACCTTTTTGCTCCTGGCGGTGTGCTTGCATGTTTCCGCCGGTACGGCCGCGCAGGGCATCACCTTTGCCGGCCGGCAGGTTCCGCTGGAGCGGGTCTTTACCGCCATCGAGAAGCAGACGGGCAACGTGGTGTTTATCAGCAAGCAGCTGCTCGGCGAATCCAGGCCGGTGTCGGTAGATGTGAAGGACATGCCTCTGCAGGCATTCCTCGCGCTGGTGCTGAAAGATCAGCCGCTGGAGTATTCGCAGGAAAAACAAACGATTTTCATCCGCAGGAAAGCTGCGGTACGCGTGGCCGGTCCGCCGGTAGCGGCGCCTGCATTCTTCCCGGTTAGCGGCGTGGTGATGGATTCGTCCGGACAATTCCTCGCCGGCGCTTCCGTGCGGGTGAAAGGTTCCGGCGTGTCTACCATGTCCGACGCCAACGGTCAATTCAATCTCAATGCCAACACCGGCGATGTGCTGGTGATCACGTATGTGGGGTATAAGTCGGCGGAGTTCAAGGTCATCAATTCCATTCCCATCCTGATCCGGCTGAGCCGCGAGAGCACCACCATCGGCGAAGTGTCGGTAACGCTTAACACCGGCTACCAGAGCATCCCGCGCGAAAGGGCGACGGGTTCTTTCTCTATCGTGAGCGGCGCGCAGCTGGAGAATAAATTGCGCCCCGATCTGAAAGCTGCACTGGAAGGACAGGTAGCCGGCATGCAGCTGACGCGTGAAGGCAATCTCGAAATCCGTGGCGTGTCTACTTTCATGCTCGCCGAGCGCGCGCCGCTGATCATCGTAGACGGGTTCCCCATCACCGGGGGGCTCGAAACCCTCAACATCGACGCCATCGAAAGCGTGACGGTGCTGAAAGATGGTGTGGCCGCATCCATCTACGGTGCACGCTCTTCCAACGGCGTGATCGTGGTTACCACCAAACGCGGGAAGAAAGGCGGGCTGAACGTTTCCTACAACGGCTCCTTCGGCATCACCCAGGCGCCCGATCTCAAATATCTCCGCCGTTCCAGCGCCAAAGATTACGTGGAAGCGGAACTCGATATCTATGCACAGGACCCGAATTCTTACCTCAATTCCTACAATGCTTACCGCTACCTGTCGCGCGTCAATTATCTGAAAGTGGCCGAGTCGCAGGGGATCATGTCGTCGCATGACGTGGCCGCTGAACTGGAGCAGCTGAAATCCAACGACGGTATCGGGCAATTGCAGGAGTATCTTTTCCGCAATCAACTGACGCAACAGCACAACATCAGTTTGTCGGGCGGTAACGATAAGAACCAGACCGTAGCCACCGCGAAGTTCATCGGCAACCGCGGCAATACGCTGTATACGCGCGACAACCGGCTGATCATGGATATCCGCAACGACTGGAAGCCCGCGCGGTGGCTGCAATTCCGTTTGTTCTCCAATGTCAATTACAGTTCCGGCCAGGCGCCGCTGCGGCCGATGGGCGATTTCCTCAACTACTATTCCCAGTTCCTGGTACATCCTTATGATTTGGTTGTTGATCCCGCAACGGGCCAGCCGCAGGAAATTTACGCCACCAACCCCCGGAAGATCGCGCGGTATGATGCGTTGCCCGGATTGAAGGATATGTCGTACAACCCGCTGAACGACCTGGCGCAGGAAATGACCAGGCAGCAAAACTTCCAGTTCCGCATCGGCGGCAACCTGAATATACTGCTGGCGCAGGGTCTTTCCCTCGACGCAGGCGGCAGCTGGACGCGAGGGAATTCCTTCGTGCGCAGTTTGTCGGGCAGGGATTCGTACCGCATGCGCACGGGCTACAACGACGCTACGTCGTCCTCCGTGCCCTCGAAGCATTACATTCCCGAAGGAGATATGCTGAACGAATCGCGCAACATCAACCAGGCTTATACCCTCCGCGCACAACTCAACTTCAACCGGGATTTCGGCGCGCACAGCGTGATTGCGCTGGCAGGAACGGAGGTGTCGCGCGATGTGTGGGATAACAACACCCTGCCCACGCGCTTCGGGTACAACGACCAGGCGGGCACCTTCAATACCTTCAACTACGCGGATTATATCGCGGGGAATTATAACTCGGACATGCTCATGTCTGCCGGCAGGCCTACGGCAAGCATCGGTTCCATGGCTTTCCGGGACAACCGGTTCGTGTCCTGGTACGCCAACGGCTCTTATGAATACGGCCGCCGTTTCCTCGTGAGCGGCAGCATCCGGCTGGATCAGACCAACTTCTTCGGCACCGATCCGCGTTACCGTTACAAACCGTTATGGTCTGCGGGCGCCACGTACAAGATTTCCAACGAAAGCTACTTCGACGTGCCCTGGATGAGCAAACTATACGTGAGAGGATCGTACGGCATCAACGGGAACATCTCGCTGAATACCGGGCCCTTCCTGATCGTGGCGCCGGGCAGTTACTCGGATCTGACAGGCGATATTTCCTGGAACATCTCTTCTCCGCCCAACAATTCCCTCCGCTGGGAACGGACGAACACCACCAACTTCGGCACCGACTTCAGCCTGTTTTCCAAACTCAACTTTTCCCTTGACTACTACCTGCGCAAAAGCAAGGAGCTCCTGGCCGCCGATCCCGTAGATCCCACCCTGGGCTACACTTCGCTGGTGAAAAACGTCGGGCAGATCAACAACACCGGACTTGAATTGTCGGTCGACGGCGATGTGATCAAAAAGGGCGATTTCACCTGGAACGTGTTGGGAACGATGAGTTATAATGTGAATAAAGTGGTGGAGTATAATGTCAACTACCTGTTTTCCACTTCGCTTACTTCCAATTCCGTCAACAAAGCGGGCATGCCGGCGAATTCGCTGTGGGCTTTCCGTTTTGCAGGGCTGGATGGCAACGGGGCGCCGCAGTATTTCAATACGAAGAACGAGAAGATTTCCGGCGGTGCAGTTTCGGTGGATGATGTGCAATATATGGGTACCCTCCGTCCCAAGTTCGCTTACAGCCTGACGAATACTTTCAAATACAAGAATATCGACCTCGCATTTATGCTGCTGGCAAAAACCGGGCATATCATCCGCCGCCATTCTTACGACGGATCTTCCATCCAGCACGAGGATGTAGGCAAGCGCTGGCGGAAGCCGGGTGATGAAGCGTTCACGAATTTCCCGGTGTTGAATCCATATTCTTTCGATTTCTTCTACTACACTTCGGCCGATATTTTCGTGGAAAGCGGCAACTTCCTGAAGCTGCGCGATGCATCCATCACCTATCACTTCAACAAACCCCTGCTGCGTAAAATCGGCGTGGGCAATGCGAGCGTGATGCTGCAGGGGCGTAATCTCCTCATGATCACGGCCAACAGCAACAACCAGGACCCCGAAGCCTGGGAGCTGGGCGGAGGTGATCCCGCACAGGCGGAACTGGGTTTCACACCCTGGCGGCCTATGCCCGAATTGTATCTCGGCCTCCGTGTCAATTTCTAAAACTTAACACAAACCGGTCATGCGACTTTCTAACATATTACTTTTTGCCGCCGCCGCCTCGCTTTCGGCCTGCAACAAATTCCTGGACGTGAAACCCAAAGGGAAACTCATCCCCCAGGAAGTTTCGGAGTTCAATAAACTGCTCGATAACGCGGACGTGGTGCGGTATCCGTTCCTGAATAATAACACCACGTCGATGCTGGGCTATATGACAGACAACCTGGTTTTGTCTGAAGGTATCGGCAAAGTTTACTACAAAGCCAATAACAGTCCGAATATCGATAACTACTACAGTTATATTTTCCGGCCGCCGTTCAAGAACCCTACGCTGATCGATTACTTCTGGGAGTGGGGCACCTACCGCTCGATGAAATACATCAACAACGTCATAGACGGGGTGAAGGAAATCCGCACGCCGCAGAATGCCGAAGAGGCGGACGCGGTGCTGGCGCAGGCGTATGTAGCCCGCGCCTGGAGCTACTTCCACACCACGCTGGTATACGGTCCGGTGTATAAACCCGGTGGAAGCAATACCGCCAAAACCATTCCTTACCTCACAACGGCCAATGTGGATGCGCCCATGCCGGATCTGTCGACGCAGGAAGAAGTGTTCGCCAAAGTGCTGGCGGACCTCCATGCGGCGTTGCCCGTCAGCCCGGTGTCGGTGAACCACCCTTCCCGCGCGAACAAAGTGGCGACTCAGGCGATGCTGGCATACTATCACCTGTTTACGCAGCGATACGATAGCGTGGCCTATTATGCCAATCTCGCCTGGACGGCCGCCGCGGCCAATGGCGTGGATAAAGTGCTGTACGATTACAACGCCCTGTCGCTGGCGAATCCCGCGAACCCCGCGGCCAGCCAGGTCAATAGTCCGGACAGTAAAATCCACCTGCCCACGAGCCGCGAGATATTGTTCTTCCGCGCGTCGGATGTGAAGTCGGGCCGTTCGAATAATTCCTATCCTTCCGCGGAGTACATCGCCTTGTTCGATCCCGCTACGGACCTCCGCTACCAGTATTGGCTGCTGACGGCGCCGGGGTACAAGACCACGTACAACGGCGTGGTGTATGACGACGGGCCGAGATTGCAGTATTTCCGCGGGGAAACGGTGTCGGGCGGTTTGCCGCGGTTCCAGGTGACGGCGGGTTTTTCTTATCCCGAATTGCTGCTGATGCGTGCGGAAGCGTATGCGCGTACCAACAGGCTCAGCGAGGCGATGGCGGATGTGAACCTGCTGCGCAGGTACCGTATGGTGCCGGGCACGCCGGATCTCACCATGCCTGCGGGGCAGGATGCGGTGATCAGCCTGGTATTGCAGGAGCGCCGCCGCGAATTGCCGCTGGCGCATATCAAGCGGTTTTTTGACCTGAAGCGCTTCTGCCTCGAAGGCGGAAAGCGCTGGGGCAAAACCACCATCTCGCATACGGTGGGCTCTGAAACTTACGAAGGCAAGATCGACGACCCCCTTTTCGTGCTCCCGAAAACCAATTCCGTGCTGCTGTTCAACCCGCAATGGGGCATCGCGCCGGATACAAGGCCTTTTAACTGATAACACATTCAACCATGAAAAAATATCTGGCAAACATAATTGCATTGACGATGATGGCGGCCCCCGTTACCGCCGTGGCCCAACAGGGAATGACGTACACGCTAAAGGGAAAAATAGAAGGTATGACGGCATCCAAAGTGTATCTCGGTTACCGCTCGGGGAAAACGTATGTCCGGGATTCGGCGGAAGTGAAGAATGGTGTTTTTGAATTGAAAGGCAAAGTAGCAGATCCTGTTTCCGCCACGCTGACTTCCCAACTAGCCGGCGGCCGCGATTACCTCACCGTATATCTCGAAAACGCAACCATCAACATCACCGGCGAAAACAAACTGTCGGGCGCAAAGGTGGAAGGCGGTACGGACAACCGTTTCTATGCGGAACTGCAGGAGTTGATGGAGCCGCTGGTGAAGCGGGATAAAGAAGCATCGGCGGCATATGCGGCACGCACGAAGGAAGAGAAGCAATCCGAATCGGTAAAGCAGCAGCGCGCCGCGTTCGACGATTCGCTGACGGCGGCCCGGAAAGCCATCTTCGCCGCGTTCATCGGCAAGCATCCGAACACCGTGGTGAGCCTGGACCTGCTGGATTCCTACGGCGGCATGTTCCCCGAGGCAAGCGTGCTGGAGCCGTTGTACAAGAAGCTGTCGAAAAAAGTGAAAGCCACCGGCAAAGGCAGGATGTACGCCGAAACCATCGCCCGGCTGAAGCGTACGGAGATCGGTGCGCAGGCGCCGGATTTTGTGCAGAAAGATGCAGACGGCAAACCTGTAAAGCTGTCGGATTACCGCGGGCAATACGTGCTGCTGGACTTCTGGGCCTCCTGGTGCAAGCCCTGCCGCGCGGAGAACCCCGCCGTGGTAAAGGCTTTTAACGAATACAAATCGAAGAACTTTACGGTGCTCGGTGTTTCGCTCGACAATGAGCAGCTGCGCGGCGCCTGGCTGAAAGCCATTAAAGACGACGGCCTCACCTGGAAACAACTCATCGACCTCGACGAGCAGAAGGCGTCGGACATCTATCACGTACAGGCGATTCCCCAGAACTTCCTGATCGACCCGAAGGGCAGGATTGTGGCGAAGAACCTGCGCGGGGAAGAGCTGGCCGGCAAGCTGGCGGAGATCCTCTATTGATCCCTGGAAGGCGGGCCGGTTGGAGGAATTCAAACAAACCGGCCCGCCTTTCCATATATAATAAAAAGATAGTTTTTGACGTGCGTGACGGCATGATGCAGCGGGCAGCAGGGGCTTAGGGGAATATTTTCCATCTTAATTCATTCCCAGTTTGGAAAATTCTAAATAATTCCTATTTTTGCAACCCCGCAAGGGGATGGTGAGGTGCCTGAGAGGCCGAAAGGACCGGTTTGCTAAACCGGCGTACGGGTCAAACTGTACCGAGGGTTCGAATCCCTCCCTCACCGCAGACTCCGCCAGGTTTAACTGGAGAGTGTTTGAAGGCTCGGGATGTAGCGTAGCCCGGTTATCGCGCCTGGTTTGGGACCAGGAGGTCGCAAGTTCGAATCTTGCCATCCCGACTTGACAGGACAAAGTGGAAATTTCACCATTTTGTCCTGTTTTATTTTCGCCCAAAGCCTTGTCCAGCGTGTATATTATGCGCACCGCTTCATTGATGCGGGAAGTTCGAAATGTAAAACCGTCAAAACTTAATTTTTCCGGGTACATCGAACTAATGATCTCCCGTTTTCTGTCTATCTCGCCGCTTTCATACGCATAATCCAGTTTTAAAAGGTTATTCAGCCCCTTGCCTAACAGGTCGGTTATGTTCACTTGGTCATGGTCATACGCGCTTAGTTTGGCTTCTAGCTTTTCCAGTTTTGTGCTATACTCGGTTTTCATTTCCCGGAAGTCGGAAGGCTCAATTTGCTTTGAAGAAAGCAATTCCCGTATATAAGACAGCTTCCCTTCCAGTTCCTTTATTTGCCATTGTAACTGCCTTTGGTCGTTCTGTAAATGGTCGGTTTGGTCGTTCCATGCTTCAACAAGGGTGATCCTGTAAAGGTCGGCCATTTCCGCGCGTGGCATGTATTTTTTGAGTTCACAAACAAATAAACTGTTTACATTATCTGCCCTGAACCGGCAAGTACACCCGGTTGTGCAATGGTAATAGCTGTAATATCTGGTATGCCCTTTGGATTTACTGCCGGTTAACAGTTTGCCGCATTTTGGGCAGATCAGAAAACCACGTAATGGCAATTCGTTATTGGTAATAATCTTGAGACGGTACGGCGCTCTTTTTCTGCCGTCCAAAACGTCCTGCGCCCGGTAAAATAGTTCTTCCGATATAATTGGCTCATGCAGCCCTTTCACAAATCGGGCTTCTTCATCCTTGTACTTGGCAATAAATATCTTCCCGCAATAAACAGGATTACGGATGATAAACCAGAAAAGGCCTTTGCTCCCTTTATACCCCTTTCCCTTAGACATTTTGTAAATCTGTTCGGTATTAAATACCCCTTCTGCGATCTGCTCATAAGCCCAGCGTATAATGCTTGCTTGCGGCTCTTTGGGAGCAATATACTTTCTGCCGGCCTCATCTGTCTTGTTCACATAACCGTAGGGCGCTAAACCCATATAACGCCCTTCTTTCCTCGCCCTGCGCATACCATGAATAACATTTAATGCCCTGCGGTCATTCTCTACTTCGGGAGCCGCCAAATAGAAGGCCAGCATCATTTTATTTTCGGGAATAGACAAGTCTAGCGGCTGTTCAATAGCTTGCGGCTCTACCCCTAATTTTCGCAGTGTATTGATCATCTGGTAAGCATCCCCTGCATTGCGGCTAAACCTGTCCCATTTTAGAAACAGCACCAAATCTGCCTGTCCTCTATGTCGCTTTAATTCCAGCAGGTACTTCTTCCATTCCGGCCGGTTAAAGGTCTTGGCCGAATGATCTTCAAAAATCACCTTACGGATGGAAATTTTGTTGATGTCGCAATATTTGCGCAATAGTTCTTCCTGGCTCCTTTGGGAATAGCCTTTGTCCGCCTGTTCATCGGTACTTACCCGGATATACAAATCAGCTATTTTCATTTTCTAAAACTTGGATTATCAAATAATACATTTTCTGACGTTCATCGGTTACGCAGTTTTTCCAAATGATGAGCAACAATAATGTTAGCCAATTTACGCATAAATTCAAGGACGACCGCCGCCTGTTCAACAGTTACTGCGACACCCTTCTTTTGCAGCATCTCCGCTGCTTTCTCCGGTTTAATTTTTTCCATTTGCACCTCCGCATTTATCAAGTTCACAATACCCCTCGTGCAAGGGAATACTTTTCAAAAGCTAATATAAGTAATTGGTTTTGATATTTTACGTTTTACCAAAACTTTTTTTTGAAATTATTCCTGATTTTACCGAACTTTACCCAAATTGACGCTATTTGATGTGTTTTGATATAATTTGTATCACACTTTACTACTGTATAAACATTTTTAGTATGAAAGCGTCTAAAAGAGGTTAAAAATGACTAAAACATACAAAGTTAGCTATAAAACGTACTTCAATGACCGACTTAAACAACTGTATTTTCATGGAAAGCTCACCCACCCGTTATATGTACAGGTAACATTTGACAGGAAAACGATCTTCTTCAAAAGCTATTACTTTGAACTGTTTTCAAAGCCCCGATATTTTTTGTCTGTAGCGGGGTTAACCGGGGGGCCTTCTATTGAGGATATTATTAAAAAGGAAAATGAGGTAATTGATTTTATCATTGATAAAAACCTGCAAGATTTCTCTTTAGACTTGTTTAAAAAAGAATATGCCTTTTACAGCAAAGACCTTTGCGACATAACAGAGGAAGGCTTTATTGATTACATGTATATTTTCTTTCAGGATAAGGGAATGCCTGATCTGGCTGT
>NZ_CALNBI010000071.1 GCF_937874145.1 uncultured Chitinophaga sp.
GGCGGAGCAATACCGGAAGAAGACGGCCGGCGTGGAAGTGCCGAAGCCGGAAGGCGCGCCTGCCGAACCGGATGAAGTAACGGAAAAAGAACTGTTCGAATGGGCGGAGGCCGAAGCGAACCCTTACCGCTGGGAATTCGACACCTGCCAGATGGTGCTGGGGAATTTCAATTACAAGAAAATGAGCCTGGTGCGCGATTACAACGCGGCCATCGAGCAACGCCAGGGGCACGGCGTGTTCGACCACCTGTTCAGCGACCATCCCCGCCCGCTGGATGAAGAAATGGAGCTGCCCGCCCTGCCGGAAGAATGGTTCCATGTTATTCAGGCAGATCCCACATAGACGCGTGCTATCCTGCAGGCGCGGAAAGGAGAAAGCTATATCATCCAGGGGCCTCCCGGCACGGGGAAAAGCCAGACTATTACGAACCTGATCGCCGATTTTGTGGCGCGGGGGAAGAAGGTGCTGTTCGTCTGCGAAAAGCGCGCCGCGCTCGACGTGGTGTACCATCGGCTGCAGCAACAGGGACTGGCGGATTTGTGTTCGTATATCCATGACAGTCAGGCCGACAAGCGCGCCTTCATCAAAGACCTCAAACTGAGTTATGAAGCCGCGCTCAAGCCGGATACGGATCTGCATACGATCACCCTCCGCCGCGACGCGCTGCTGCACAACCTGCGGCGGCAGCTACAGCTCCTGCAGGAATTCCACGACACGCATGCCGGCGAAACCGTGCGAACGCTTATCGAAAGGCTGTTGTCGCTCAAGCCATTGATACCCGCTACGGATGCGGAAACGGAGGAAATGGTGCCCGGCTACCTGCAATGGCTGCAGTTCGGGAATGTGGTGGAACAGCTGGGACAGGCGCTGGAAGAAACCGGTGCGGAACCGGTATTTGCCGCGCATCCGCTGAGCCGTGTGCATGAAAGCGTATTCACCTCACCGCAACCCATACATACGCTGAAACAATTGACGGGCGATGCCCTGGCCCTCGTGGAGCAACTGGAAAGCGCCAGGGAACACGCCACCCGCCTGCATGAGCTGAAATCGCTGGTGTTGCAGGCGACCCTGCTGCTGCCATTGGCCGGCGCGGGGCTCCTCCGGCTGGTGGACCCTTCGCATCCCGACGCGGTTACCTTCGAGCGAAGGTTTGCGGAAGTGAAATCGCTGCAAAAGACAGCCGATGATGCCGCGGCGCAGAACTCGGGCTGGCGGCAGAAATTATCGCCTGAAGATACCCTGGCAGGGCTGGAAGTGGCCCGCCGGCAGGAGGATTCCTTCTGGCGGTTTTTATCCGGCAAATGGCGCCGCCTGAACAGGACGCTGAAAGCGCAATACGATTATTCGTCTCGGGCCGTCCCTCCTTCCGCCGTATCCCTGCTGGAGCAACTGCAACACGAATACGATGCGGCGGCAACGGCTGCCCGCGCCAGGAAAGCCCTCGAATCCGACTACCGCATCGCGCAGCTGGAAATGACCTGGCTGGCGGTGGAAAGATTGCGCACCAAATTGCAGGAGCCTTCGCTCCAATACCTGCTGCATCACCCCAACGCGCCCGACACCGTGCGCACCCTGGCGGCGCTGCAGGAGCCGCTGCTCAAACTGGAAACACTGCTTTCCCAAACCCTTGCCGACCCCGCACCCCAGCCTTTCGGCGAACTGGCCGACCTCCTCGAGGGCATCCGCCTCAACGCACCCGCCCTCGAAGAACTGCTGCCCGTTTTGGGTAATTATACCAGCCTGCCGGAAGGATTCAAATCCGCCCTCCGCCGCCTCCCCTGGACGCCCGGGGAACTGGAAGCAGGAATGGCCGGCAAATCACTCCGCCAGCTTTACCGCTACAATAAATCCTTTGCGCAAACCGGCGCCCATAACCTCGAACAGGCTGTGGCCACGGTGAAGCATTGTTACGGCGAACTGCTGCAGCTTAATGCCGCCTATATCCGCGCCAATATCCGCCGCCAGTTCCTCGACAACGTGCAGCGCAGCCAGAAGGCCGATGAAACCTACATGGAAGGGCGCCGCATCCTGGAAAATGAGTTCTCCAAAAGCATGCGGTACAAAAGCATCCGCGAACTGTGCTCCCGCGCCAGCGGCAGGGTGCTGCTCGACCTCAAGCCCGTCTGGCTCATGAGCCCGCTCAGTGTCAGCGATGCCTTCCCGCTCGACCAGCCCTTCTTCGATGCCGTAATTTTCGACGAAGCTTCGCAGATCACCCTGGAAGAAGGCGTGCCCGCGCTGTACCGCGCACCGCAAACCATTATCGTAGGCGATGAGAAACAAATGCCGCCTACCGACTTTTTCTCCGCCCGCACCGGCGACCCCGACGATCTCGGCGCCGACCCGGCGGATGATGAATTGCTCAGTGCGGATGCCGACAGCCTCCTCACGCAGGGAGCCCGCAAAATGAACAGTTTCATGCTCGGATGGCATTACCGCAGTCATTTCGAAACCCTGATCAGCTACAGCAACCACGCCTTTTATGATGCGGAACTGCTCACCATCCCCGACCGCAGCGAGCACGGATTGCAGCGGCAGCCCATCAGCGTAGCGCAGCCGTCGGACGCGATGTTCAATATCAAAGCCCTTTTCGACCGCAGCATCAGTTACCACCATCTCCAGCAGGGCGTATACGCCAAACGCGGCAATACGGCGGAGGCGGCATACATCGCGCACCTGGTGCGTGAATTACTGCTGAAGCGGACCAAAGACAGCATTGGCATAGTGGCGTTCAGCCAGGAGCAGCAGGGAGCCATCAACACGGCGCTGGATGCGCTGGCCGCGCAGGACCCCACGTTCGACGATCTGCTGGAAGAAGCCCAGGCCCGTACCGAAAACGGTCAGTTTACCGGCCTGTTCGTCAAGAACCTGGAGAATGTGCAGGGCGATGAGCGCGATATCATCATCCTGAGCGTTTGCTATGCGCCGGATGCGCGCGGGAAGATGTCGATGCATTTCGGGCCCATCAATAAAAAGGGCGGCGAAAAGCGCCTGAATGTAATTTTTAGCCGTGCCAGGCGGCATATGGCGATCGTGAGCTCCATCAAACACGGGCAGATCACCAACCTGTATAACCCCGGTGCGAATTTCCTGTCGAAATTCCTGCAATACGCGGAACAGGTGAGCACGGGCAATATGAAGCAGGCGCGTACCGTCCTCGACGGGCTGACGTCCGCCCGCCCGCAGGGCCGCTTCCGCAGCGGCGATACCGTGGTGCTGCAGGAGATCCGCGAAGCTTTGGAAAAAGAAGGGCTAACCGTCACCGAGCAAGTAGGCCAGAGCGGTTTCCGCTGCTCGCTGGCCGTGAAAACGAAGCCGGAAGACGCGCAGTTTGCCCTGGGGATCCAGGTGGACGATGAAGCCTGGTACCAGCACGATAACGTACTCGAACAATATTACCAGCGCCCCGCCGTGATGGAAACGTTCGGCTGGCGGACGATGACGGTTTACGCGAAAGACTGGCTGTCGGATCCCGAAAAGGTGCTGGAAGACATCCTCAAACGCCTCGGCCGGCAACCTGCCGCCAGCGGCATTGCGGAAGTAAAGGAGAACACCCTGCCAGAAGGTACCACCCGCTTGCTCATGGGCGAAGGCAAACAGGAGAAATTCTGGGAAATCAAAGCCTCCGGCGCGAAATTGCTCATCCGCTACGGCAAATCCGGCACAAATGGCCAGATCGAAGTGAAGACCTGCATGCATGAAGCAGACGCCGCTAAAGAGCTGGAAAAGGCGGTAGCGGAGAAGAAGGCGGCCGGGTGGCGGGAAATGATTTGATGTTCGCGATGTATCCGCTTAGCAGGGACGCAGTACTGGCTTAGTACAGGTACCGTACTGCAACCGTACTATGTCGTAAAATAACAGTTCCGGTTGCCGGTTCGTGTATTTTATGCCGGTACTTGTACCAACCTGCCGGCATTGTTATTGGCGTAAGTACGTAACAGGTTGAGGATGAATTCGTTTTCGGGGTATTGGGTGAGCAGGTCTTTCAGCATATTGGTATCGGACACGGCCACATCGCGGGGAACGTATCCCATGCCGTAGAATTTCCCTTTTTCCATGAGGATGCAGCTTTGCTCCGTGGCTTGCCGCCCGGCGTCGAGGATAAGGAAGGAAGGCTGGGCGGACTGGAGATGCCCGATCGCTTCCAGGACGCGTTGGTTGTATTTCGCGGGTTTTTCCTTTTTCTCGCAGGCGCCTTTGCAGGTTTTTTCGGCTATCCCGGTGCAGGGATCGGGGCTGGTTTGCAGGAAGCAGAGCTTCGGGCATAACCCGAACTCCCGGATCAGCTGGCGCAGGAGGTTGTGGCCTTCGGCCAGGAGGTTGAAGGCGAATACCGGCGTCGTATATTTTCTTCTCTTTTCGATTGCCAGGCGCAGGTATCCCTGCTGGTCTTCGAACGTATAGAACCCGAATTTGGACTCCACGCGCTTCTGTGCATTGTTGTATTGCGGCCAAAGGCGGCGGATCTCGATGGATTCGAGGATGAACGCCATCAGTTCCGTACCCGTTTTCTCGAACGTAATGCTGTGGATGTTGCGCAGGAACTCCTGCCGCTGCCGGCCGGCGCTGTTGCCCGTAAAATGGCTGGTCACGCGCTTGCGGATGTTCCGCGCCTTCCCCACATACACCACTTTCCCCTTTTCATTATGGAAATAGTACACGCCCGGGGTCGACGGCAGATCGTCGACATACTCCTGCGGCAGGTGCAGCGGCAGCCATTTGTCCTTGGAGCGGGCATTGAGCGCCTGGGCGATGGCGCCCTGCTTGTCGGCCGCGAGCATCAGTTCGAAGAGGCGGACGGTGGCTGAAGCGTCGCCCGAGGCGCGGTGGCGGTTCACGATCCCGATATTGAGCTGGCGGCAGAGGTTGCCCAGGCTATAAGATGGGAAGCCGGGAAAGACTTTGCGGCTCAGGCGCACGGTACACAGCTTTTTGGACTGTAGCTTGTAGCCGCAGTGATCGAGCTCGTGGCGGAGGAAGGAATAGTCGAAATTGACGTTGTGCGCGATAAAAATCTGCCCCTGCAGGAGGTTGAAGACGTTTTCGGCAATGTCTTCGAACAGCGGGGCGTCGGCCACCATTTCGTCGGTGATGCCGGTGAGCGCCTGGATGTACCTGGGGATGGGGATGCCGGGGTTGACCAGCGTTTCGTATTTCCCGGTGATCTGCATGCCGTCGTGCAGGAAAATGGCTACCTCGGTGATCTTCCCCGCGCTGGCGTGCCCGCCGGTGGTTTCGATGTCTACTATCGCGTACATGGGGCAAATATACTGCATCAAACGCAGTGTATCTGCGTAGCGCTGCGGAGATTGCGGGAAGTACTCAATTTAAAAACCCGGTAGGATTACGGATGTTTCCCTGGATTCACCGGGATATTTTTGCAGCCGTAATCCCAAAAACGTCATCTCAAAACCATCTTTTCAAACATGAAGAAAATTGTATCAGCATTTCTCCTCGTAAGCGGCCTTTTCGGCACCGCTGCGGCACAGGACCAAAAGAACTATGTGCAGGCCGGCATCGGTTTCGGCAATACCCTCGATTATGCTTCTGGCGCCAAAGGGATGCCCACCCTGAATTTCACCTACGAGCGCATGCTGCCGTTCAAAGTAGGGCCGGGCACCTTCGGTGCAGGGCTCACTACTTCTTACCGCAGCGTTAAATGGGAAAGCACTTTCCTGGATTACGAAGACGTGGAAACCCGCGGTAAATGGAAGTACAGCAACATGGTGATCGCCCTGCGCGGTGCTTACCATCTCAGTTCCGAGATCATCAAAGTCGAAAACCTGGACCTCTATGGCGCGCTCCAGATCGGCGCCCGTATCGCCAAACAAAAGTATACCGGTGAGGCGGACTATGGCGTAGGTACAAGCGACTGGAACGACAATAACGTGCATGTGGGCTTCATCGCCGGCGCCCGTTACTTCTTCACCCCCGGATTCGGTGTATACTCTGAAATCGGATACGATGTGACCTGGATCAAACTCGGCGTTGTTGGCCGGTTTTAATACCTAAAAGTACTTCCCGGCTGGTGACGCCGGGAATCAAGGGCGAACCTGCTTCCTTCCCGGGAGCAGGTTTTTTTACAGCTGTGGTGCAGAATTTGCTTTTCCACAGGTATGGAATGGACTAACCTTATCTTCGAAAAGCTCAACCGCTGGGGCCAGGCAACCATCAAAATGCTCCCCAATCTCGCCCTGGCGATCGTTATCTTCCTGGTTTTCTACCTGCTGGCGCGGCTGGTGAAAAAGTTCGTATACAAGCTTTCCTGCCGCATCTCCGACAAAAGAGCTATCAGCAATCTGTTCGCCGGCGTGGCGTATTTCATCATCTTCGCCATCGGGCTGTTTTCCGCGCTGGAAGTATTGAAGCTGGATAAAGCGGTATCCTCCCTGCTGGCGGGCGCCGGTATCCTCGGCCTGGCCCTGGGCTTCGCTTTCCAGGATCTCACGTCCAACTTCATTTCCGGCATTTACATCACTTTCCGCAAACCCTTCGACACCGGGCACGTCATCGAAACGAACGGTTTCACGGGAACTGTAGAGAACATCCAGTTCCGCTCCACCACCATGCGAACCTCCGACGGGCAGCACCTCATCATCCCCAATAAAGACATCTTCCAGAAACCCATCATCAACCATTCCCTCACCACCGAACGGAAAATAGAACTGCACCTGCTCATCCCATTCAATAAAGAACCTGCACCTGTTCTCGATGATATCGTGAAAACGGCCATGGGCGTGGTGAACCAGATGAAGACGGGCAGCGTGCGCAAAGCGCCGGAAGTATGGTTCGAAAACATCGAAGGCGCGAATATCAAGCTGATGGTGGCGTTATGGATATCGAACCGTACCGACGTTTCCTTCAACAAATCCCGTCACCAGCTGATCCTACGGCTGCTGGACGCGCTCCGTCAAAAACAACTATTACCCTGATTCCCCGCCAGTAGAGCCAATTACCCACTCTGTACCGTACCCGCCCTACCCTTTTCCTGCTGTTGGAGGTTGGTACGGATGGAGCGGTTATTGCCCGTTTTACTTGAAAATGATCATCTAACCAAAAAACCGTTCATCATGCAAAAGCTTAGCAACTGGCAGGACAAACGGACGCCTGCCCGGGATAATCCCCTCAACACCGACTTCAAGCCAGGAGGAGAGCAGGAAAGATGGCCTGAAGACCCGGAAGCCGTGGAGTACAACAACGACCTGGCGGGCGATCCTGACCAGTTAAAAGAAGATCCGAACAACGATGAGGAACAATACGACGATATGGAGGACCAGTGGGAAGATATCGTCCGCACGTATAAAATCTACTAAGTAACCATATCAATTTGATAACCATTAAACATTTTACACATGAAATCGACGATCACTCCCCTGAGCCTCATTATCGCCTTCGTGGTGGTTGCGATGAGCCAAGCCTGGAGCAGTCAGGCCGGACTTTCGAGCCCTGCAGGATCGACGCCTTCGGTTCATTGGACCGACACGGTTCCCATGGAGCCGGGCGACACCACTCCGAAGAAAAAGAAGAAGAAAGACCGCAAAGTGCGTGAAGATACTTCCAACACGCCGCGGCCAGACACTTTCCGAACCTTTAGGCCATAGCATACAGGATGTACGGATTACACGAAAATGGCTGTTTCCTTTACGGGAACAGCCATTTTTAATGTATGGGTTAGTGATCGGAGATTTGCCCGGTGGTTTCAGCCATGGGCGGTATTATCCGCCGTGGGAAACGCTTCCAGATGCTGTTTGAAACGATTGATATCATGCCTTACCAGCTGTGCGAATGCGGGGTTCATCAGCCGGGCGATCCCTGCGCCCATGAACCCTGCCGGCGGGCGGTATGTAAACGTGACCAATACTTCCGTTGTGCCGTCATCCGCATCCCTGAAACGCACCTTGCCCGCGTTGGCGATTGCCGCACCTTCGGTGGAGCGCCAGGCGAGTTCTTCACCGGGTTTGTCTTCCGTGATCTCGGCATCCCATTCCAGCATCACGTTGCCGGCTAGTTTGATGGTCCAATGCGAATGCTTCGAATCGACCACTTCCACGTCGTGCAGGTGCGCCATGAAGTTTGGCAGGTTGTTGAGCTGCCGCCAGTAGGCGTACACTTCGCCCCTCGGGCGTTTCACGATCATGGATGTGCGGATGTTGACTGCGCGGGCGTGCCTGGGGCGCTGCTCATCGTCGATGGCGGCCGTGATCGGGCAGTTGCCCGAAAGCCCCCGGTACAACAGGTATCCGCCCACCAGCAGGCGGCCGATATTTTTGATGGGCGATTCCTTCATGCCGGCAATCGCCAGGTACACGAGGGACGCGCCTGCCGCGGATGAAATGATCCGGCCGGTTTTGGATACGTTGATAACGGTGGATTGTTCATAGAGCATGCCCGCGCGGGGACGGTTGTTGTTTTGATTCATATGCTGAGTTGATGGGATTCTTACTGTCAAATATAACACAGCAGATGATGCAGTGTTTAACGGATCGGGCGGTTTAACATCCTATCCCAGCTGATGTACACCCCTGTTTCTGGACAAATGCTGCCCTTCGGCGATCTCTTCGACCATTTTGGCGCAGAATGCGGGCAGGTCTTTCGGGCTGCGGCTCGTTACCAGGCCATTGTCTGTCACCACTTCCTGGTCTATCCAATCGGCGCCGGCATTGATGAGGTCCGTTTTGATGGAATGGTAAGATGTCATTTTCCTGCCCCGCACGGCGCCGGCTTCGATGAGCGTCCAGGGGCCGTGGCAGATGGCGGCGATGGGTTTGGCTTCTTCCATAAACCCTTTTACGAAACGCACCGCTTCTTCGTTGGCGCGCAGGAAGTCGGGGTTCATTTGCCCGCCGGGCAATACGAGCGCGTCGTAATTTTCTGATGAAGCGCGGTCTACCGTCTCATTCACTTCATATTCGCCGCCCCAGTCTTTTTCGGCCCAGGCTTTCACTTTTCCTGGTTCGAGGGAAACGACGGTCACCTGGGCGCCGGCGTTTTTCAGCGCGGCTACGGGCTCGGTAAATTCTGATTCCTCAAACCCGTTTGCAACCAATACGGCTACTTTTTTGTCTTGCAGCGATTGTTTTTCCATGACATTAGTTTTTAACGCGTTGATTAAAAACATATTCCTGCAAAAACGGTTCCTCCTGCCCTTCCGCCGGAAAAAGCCTTTCGCCGGGGCTGAATTTCCTCATTCCGGGGTCAGTCGCCTTTCCCGAGTTTGAACTTCACCTTGCCGTCTTCGCCATCCACGGCATGAAGGTTCACGACGATGCCGCTTTTCCGGCGTTTGCGCAGCTCTTCGGCGTCGGTCACCAGTTCATCTTTCTTCGGGTTGCGCAGCGGTACTTTCAGCTTGATATCGGTGCCCTTGGGTATGCCGTACGTGCCTTCCACTTCGATGTTCAGCACGCTGGAAGCGATGAGCATGGGGTGGATGTATATTTTGTTGCCGCGGATGTCCAGCGTATTGCGGATGTTTTCGAATGTGATGTTGGACATGTCGCGCTTCCGGAAAACGAATTTCCCTACGTTTACCAGCGGTTCGAAATTCAGCAGCGCGCCTTTGCTGAGGTTGAAGTTCACGCTGCCGTTGATGGATTTGGGCTGGATGCTGAGGTCTTCCTTCACCCCGCCCGTCACCTTCGCCTTTGCGGAAAACACGCCGCGGAGGTTTTGGGCCGTAATCCCATCCTGCCCGAAATTCTCGAACGCCTGGAAAAGCTGGTCCACCTGCACCTGCCGGATATCCGCGTCGAGGTGGAAACGGTCGCCTTTCGGCTGCTGGGTGATGGCGCCGCTCAGCTGCATCTGGCCGCCCACGGCCTGCAAGCCGACGTTGTTGAACCGGACGCCGTCCTGCCCCATGTGCACATCCGCCTTCACGTTGCTGGCGTTGAATTTCCGGTAGCGTACCTTATCCAGCGCCACCTGCATGTGCACGCTGGAGAGTTCCAGCATGGTGTCGAGCTGGCGGGAGAAGCGGGCACGCATATGGCGGTTCTGCTTTGCCTGGGCGTGTGTTTTATGTTTGGCGCGCCGGCCGAATAAGGATTGGAATTCGTTGAGGTTGATCATCGGGCTGCGAACGTTCCAGTTCAGCACGATTTTTTCCGGCGCGGAGAAATACAGGTTGAGGATGTTGAGGATGCTGCCGTCCATTTCCACTTTGCTGGCGCCCGACTGCACCCGGATATCCCGGAGGTACAGGTGGCCCTGCGTGAAATCGAGTCGTGCATTACAGTTGGTGACGCCGAGGTTGCGCGGCACGTAGGTGAAAGCGCCGTCTTTGATGTTCACGAAGCCTTCCAGCGCCCCGGGTATGGTATCTTTCGCATCCCAGGAGCCCGCGTATTGCAGGTCCACTTCCGCCTGTCCCGCATTGAAATGAAACAGGTGATGATCGAGCGCGTGCGTGAGGCGCACCAGCGGGAACTTCGACCGGAAGCGCCCGGTGAGCAGGGGTTTCTGCAGGTTGAGGATGCGGATGGTATCGGCGGTGACGGGGATACTGTCGTATTCCGCGGAGAAGCGGTACACGCTCAGCCGCGAATTGGCATCATTGTGGCCCTGGCCGGGAAACACTTCGTTGAGGAAGGCGCCGTCGAAATTTACTTTCTCCAGTGCGAGGTTGGCGCCGGTCAGCCGGTTGTCGCGCACCTGCCAGGTAACGTGCACATAGGGCGTATCCCGGAACTTCATATGCCCGCGGATGTCGGCGGCCACGTTCAGCGGCTGCCCGAAATCGATGGGAGAAAGTTTGGCGGTGATATTGGGCGTAACCAGCGTGGTGGCGAATTTGAAGGGGATATTATCGGCGTTGATCTGCAAATGGAAGGCGGGCGGCGCTTCGGAAAAAATGAACTCGCCCGCGAGCTGGACGGGCTGCTGGTCGAATTTGATTGTTTGCCGGGGGATGCGGAGTTTTTTACCGGCTGCGATGAATTGCAGGTTCATGGGGCCCGAGAGCGTTTTGCCTTTCGCGTAGCTGCCTTTGGTGGTGTTGAATTGCATGTCGGCGATGAGGATTTCGGGATGGATGCGGGCCTGCCAACCGGAATCGTTTTCCTGCATGCGGCCTTCAAGCTGTTTGACGTCGAACTGGAAGTGTTTCCATTTCTGCTGGTTCTCCAGGGTGACCCGGACGTCTTTCAGGGAAAATTCGCCGATGACCGGTGATGATTTGGTGGCGGTGGAATCTTTTTTCTTTGCTTTTCCCTGGAGGAGATAACCGTTGGAGTAGCCGAGGCTGTCGGTGTAGAAATAGATGTCTCCGTTCTCGATGCTGACTTCGCGGATGGAAACGCTGCGGCGGATGAGGGCGAACGTGTTGACTTTAACGTATACTTCCTTCAGGTCGAGCAGTGCGTGGTGATGGCGGTCGTAGAGGCTATCTTTCAGGGATACGTCTTTCAGCGTCACCGATATTTGCGGGAAGCTGCGCACGAGCGAGGGCTCCATGTCGCGGATAACGAGGTCGCCATTGAGGCGTTCGCTGAGTTGGCGGGTGATGTCGGCCAGGATATCGGCCTTGCGGCTGCGGATAACAAGGGCCAGCACGAGCCAGAGTACGATTACCAGCAACACGAGGCTGCCGGTGGTGATGAGGGTAATTCTTAACCAGCGGGGCATGTACGGGTCTGTTGATTGTTTGCATTTTAAAACAATTTTCCTTCGTAAATTGTTCCCGATGGCATTTAATTTGGAATTTGCGCAGGTGTTACCCGTATTGATCCCCGTGGCGGTGATCGCTTTTCTTTTCTGGTGGTTCTACCGGCCGAAAAAATCGGCACCCGGTTCCGTGCCCGCTGATACGGCGAGTATGCTCGAAACGCATGTCCGGTATTACCAGCAACTCACGGCATCCGAGAAAGAGCGGTTCGCCGGTGAAGTAGAGACCTTCCTCGGGCATGTGACGATCGAGGGCGTAGGTACGGAAGTTGAAGACCTGGACAGGATCCTCATCGCGGCGAGCGCCGTCATCCCCATTTTCAGCTTCCCCGGCTGGAAGTACCGCAATCTTACCAATATCATCCTCTACCCGGATACGTTCGACGAGCATTACCAGTTCGAGGGCGACCGCCGCAATATCCTCGGTATGGTGGGCAGCGGGCATATGAACGGGCAGATGCTCCTTTCCCGAAGCGCCCTGCGCGCGGGGTTCTCAGATCATGCCGGCAAGAGCAATACGGCGATCCATGAATTCGTGCACCTGGTCGATAAAACCGACGGGTATGTGGACGGCCTTCCGCAATCCCTGCTGCACAATATCACGAGCCTGCCCTGGTTGCAGGTGATGCACGAAGAGATCCGGCGGATCGAATCAGGGCATAGCGAAATCAATCCTTATGCGGCCATGAACCAGAGCGAATTTTTGGCGGTAACGGCGGAGTATTTCTTTGAGAAGCCCGACAGCATGCAAACCCATCACCCCGAATTATACCGCCTGCTCAGCGAAATCTTCAAACAGGACCCCGCGGCCCGCGCGTCCTGAAACATCATTCCAAACCCATCGCCAACCGGACGGAACCGTGCTGCCGTGCCCGGTGGATCTCGGCGATGAGGGCTTCCCTGCTGCCGGCCGTTACGTTTACGAGGGCAAAGCGGCTCCTTTTGGCGAGGGCGTTCCAGCGCCATTCGAGCTGCGAAACCGTTTGCAGCGTTCCGCAGTCGTACCACCAGGCCGTGTAAAGCTGCTCCTTCCCTTTCTCGAGTACGCCGGTGAATAGCGGGATTCCCGCGATCTGTTCTTCCTTCACTTTACGGAAAACAAACCCGCTCCCCTGCCAGCAAATGGTGGGATGGTGATCGGTGTAGTAGCCGTCTTTTATCTTCTTGACATACCACAAAGCGCCGTCGCGCTCCAGTTTCAGCACATCGTTTTTCATCGCGGTAGCGGCAAACCCCGGCACTACGGGCGTTGTAGCCGCTTCCGCCGTTTTCGGCAGGTTTACTTTGTAAGCCAGCAGGAAGATGCATGCCGCGAGCGAGAGGTGCGCCTGCAACACGATGTACCGCGGGTGTTGCGTGGTTTCTCTACGTTCTTCCCGCGTTTTCCCGAAACGGTTGACCAGCCGCGGCGTGAGGTAGAAAATGGGGATGAGGACGTAGAGGCCCAGGCAGAGAAGCCCTACTACATCGTGCATCACCTGGCCGGGAAGGATTTGGAATTGCACGAGCAGCACGATGCGGAAGAGATTGGAGCCGGTATTGAGGCAGAGAATGAAGCCCAGCCAGCCCATGAGCGCCCACAGCGGCAGGGTTTTGCCGCTTTTCTTCTGCGCAATGCCCGTTGCCGCGATCCCGCAGAGGATGGCGGTGACCATCATGCTGAGGCCCATGCAGGCGGGATCTACGGAGAATTCCGTGCCGTTGAGGAGCATCACATTGCCTTCGGTCGTCACCTCCCGCCCTGCCAGGCGCAGGATGGCGCCGGCAAAGCGGGTCAGGTGCAGGCGGATAGGAAAGGTGAAAATTTGGGTCACATACTGGAAGACGGGCGCCATGAGCATCAGCGCCATCATGGGCAGCGCGTTGATTTTACCGAAGCAGCTTTCGGCCAGGAAGCACAGCGCCAGCACGAGCGTGGCGAAGAGCAGCGTTTTGGCCGGCACCATCCAGGCCAGCAGGCAGCAGGCCAGGGCGGCGTAGAAATAGCGCAGGCTGCGCTTGTTGGCCCCATCCGCCCGCAGTACGACCGGCACCGTCGCCGCGCCGAGGATAAACCCGTTGGAGCCCCACTCCATATAATCATCCAGGGCAAACAGCGCGATGCCGGCGTAAAGGGCCGTCCATATCAAGGCGGGTACTATGCGTTGGAGACGGTCCATCTGCGGCGGTTGAGGTATAAGTATAAGGATACAATAGCGAGGATAATGAGCGCCCATTCGTGTGGTTCCGGCACAGCGCCGTTCCCGTTCAGCGAGGCGTTTTTCAGGCTGTTGCCTTCGTCGTGGATACCGAAGCGGTCGTAATCCTGCTGCGTTTCGAGCACCACCAGGCTGCTGATGGGCGACACCACGTAAGCCTCTTTGGCGGCGGCAACCAGGTGCTCCTGCCCCAGGCTGCCCGTTATCAGGCCCCTGCCGGTTTGCTGGAGGATGTGGTTGTAGGCGAAGAGGCGCATGAGATGGTCGGGCGCGGTGCCGGTGGCGGTACTGTCGGCCCGGCGGACGATCGCCGCTTTCGCTGCATCGATCACCACCTTATCCGGTGTTTCGGGGTCTGCGGTGAAGAGGCCTTTATTCAACAGTTCCCGCAGCTGATCGAGGTTGCCTTGTTCGTAACGGAAAGTGCGTGAGGCTTTGAGGCTGGCGAGGTACGGGGAAAGCCGGGCGCCGAGGTCGTACAGGCGGATTTTAGGGAATGAAGGATCGGCGAGGCGATCGGCCAGTTTCATCCTGAAAACACTGCTTTCCAGATCTGCCAGCGCGGGGGAAACACCTGTGTTCCTGGTGATCACCAGCGCACCAGCCGGGTCCGGGATGCGGTGGAACGGAAAAAGGCTGAAGCGGTGTTTCAACAGCGGTTCCACGAACTCCCGGAAGTTCTCTTTTGTAAGGGAGACGAACTTGTCACCGGTAAAAGTTTTCACGGGGATGTTGCCCGCCATGGCGAAGATGTTCCGCATGTCGGCGCGGGTCCACGAATGGTTGATGTCGAGGTAAATCGCCGTGGTGGCCACGGTGGACCGTTCCGCTTCATACGGCTGGATCGTGTAAGCGTTCCCGTTGAAGGCGAAGGTCTGGGGCCGGAGAGGCAACAGGGGCATAGACAGTTGCCAGTCGGGCCGGTAGGCTCCTTCCCTTTCGAGCAAGTTGCCGTTGCGGGAGAAACCGGCGGGTTTTTCGTCGAGCGGTTCGCCTTCACTGGAAATGCTGGTGTATTCGGTGGCGCGGCGGAAAACGGGGCCCCTGAAGGCGATGTTGTCGTAGATCATCCTGCCGTCTTCCACTTTCAGCGGAGCGGTGACGCCGATCCTGAACACCCTGGAATCCATACTGTTTACCGGGAAAACGCGCACGGAAACCGTATTCCCTTCCTGCCAGCGCACCAGTGAAGGATCACGTTGCTCCACCCCTACTATCGTTTTATAGGCCGTATCGGCTTTTTCTTTGGTGGTAAGAATGGCTTTTTCTTCTTTCCCGTTGATCCAGAGCGAAAGGGAAGTTACCACGCCGCCTTCGGGCAGTTCGAAGGAATAGATGCCTTCGGCGGTGCCCCATTGTGCGGCATTGTAGACGGTGATGGATTTCTCTGTATACGCCAGGTGTTGCTCCGGCCATAGTTTGATGCGGGTGTGGACGTATGACGTAGACAATTTATCGCCCGACCAGAGGCGCTCCTGCGCTTCGTGGCGGCTGTCGTACAGGGCTTCCAGTATTTTGATGCGGTCGCTGTGGCCGGGGCGCAGTGCTGGGCTGAACAGGTGGGCGATGGTGACGAGGGGATCGTGATAATGGCGGGCGTCGAAATTCCGGTTGGGCATATCGAAATCAAGAGGTTTTGTAAAACTTCGGAAGTGGTGAA
>NZ_CALNBI010000072.1 GCF_937874145.1 uncultured Chitinophaga sp.
ATCAGCCCGATCCCGCTGGACGAATTGCAATGGTATTCGGCGCCGAAATGCCTGGCCGTGAGGGCGCTGTAGCTCAAATAATTGTTGGTGGACGGCCCTTTGTATGCCGTATCGCGCTCGCGCATACCTGCGCCAACCGTTATCGAATTACCATAAAACGCGATCCGGCGGCGCGGTGTTTTGATTCGATGGGTTTTTGCTTTTCCTTCATAGTGAAATCCATGAAAAGTGCTAATGCCATTGTACCAGTCAGTCTGCCGGTGAAGCGTGACGGTATGCTCCCCCGGTGCAAGATTTTCCGCGATAACATACGTTTTCCTTCCATAAGCGGGCGTAAAGTCGCGGACGGGCTGGCCGTCGACGATGACCCGGTAGAAATTTTTGCCAGTCGCATCTTCCAGGTCAACTTTTACTGACGTGCCGGTAAAACGGGTGCTGATAGTGGTTCCGGGCCAATAAATGCCTGTGCTGCCGTTCGTGAAATGTTCCACGCGCCCGGTGAAATTTACATGTATGTTTTGTGCGAAAGTTGCGACTGGCGCCAGGAAGAGCAATAATAACAGTGCCCGGAAATAAATGTGTTGCATGCTAAGTATACATTATTGACCGACCGTGATGGAAAAGGTGCCCCAGGTCACGTTGCGCTTGATCGTTTTCCATTCTTTCACTTCATAACAGGCAAGGAATCGGATCACGTGGCCCGGCGGACAATTCTTCGCGATCCGGATCAGGGAAGAAAGTGCGTACCCGTCGCCCCATTTGTCGGGCTGCAGGTCGTCGTGCAAGGTTTCGGATACAATATAGGGATCTTCGAAGTATAATTTAGTACGATGGCTGAACTGGTAGATCATGATTTTTTCTCCCGGCTCGGCGATATTGTTGCCGTTGCCGCTGCCGTATATCTCGCTGTCGCCGTCGTCGATCCCGATTTCATTGAAAGTGTTAACTGCGAAAAAGGGAAGTGCGTCGAATTCTTCTTCCCAGCTGTGGCCTTTTTCGTCTTTTATCGTCAATTGGAATTTTACGAATGGGCTGGAGCCGTCGGCCGGAGGTTCCTGGTTGGCGGTTACGTTGAAGCTGGCGTCTGTCCAGGCGAGTTGTCCGGATGTGATGGCGGGCAGCTGGATGGAGGGTTGCGAAATGCTGACGCTGGGAGTGGTGGTGGATAGGGTGGCGGTTAATTTGCCGGATGTGCTGCCGCCGCGGTTCAGGAGGCGCAGGCGGATGGATGCGGGCGTTTTGTGCGGAAGGAAATGATCTTTACGGCCGGCGTTGAAGTCGGCCAGCACGATCTCTGGTGCGGAGTTTTTGGTGCGGATGCCAAAGATGACGGGCGTACCACCGGTGTTGATTTGGATGCGGCCTGTTGCGTCGGCGGTGATGGTGCGGTTGGAAAGGGAGTCTTTGTTTTTATCGTATTGCAATATGGAGTAGGTGGCGTTTGGCCGGTAGACCGGCGCCGTGCTGATCTGCAGGTCGGTGCCTGGTATGGAAGGCCCGTCCGGTTGCCAGGCGCGGGTTTGTGCGGTAAAGCCGCCCTGGGTAACGCCGTTGAGCTCGATGTATCCTGGTGTGGTGAGGTTGCTTTTTACGGCATAATCCCAAACATCGAATTCGGAGTACAGGTCGGCATGATGCCACCTTTGCGGCGGAGGGGCTGTCGTGCCGATGGATCCGGCCACAAACCGGAAAGCATCTCTGAATTGCTCGAAATTCAATTGGTGCGGCCCTTCATATGCCTCGTAGCTAAAATCCAGCTTCGGTTCCTGTTTCACGCCTTTGAAGTTTTTAAACATATAACGCTGCTGGTAAAGGGTATGCCGCGAAGGCGAGCCCGCGAAAAACTCCGGCGAGCCTTTCGAATTGACGGAAATACTGACCAGTTGCGGGTATTTTCCGGCGAGGAAGAAAGACATGAACCCTCCCATACTGTGCCCGATCAGCCCGCGGTTGGCGCGGTCGGTAAGGGTGCGGTAGCTGGAATCGATATGATGGACCAGCTCCAGGAAATAATCCTTAAACTGGACCTGGTAATTGATATTGGAATGATAGCCGATGTTGTAGGGCCGGTCGTCTTGCGGAACGGAGCGCCCGTTCCAGGCGACGAGTATAACGGACGCGTCATTCACCAGCGCCGGAACGCCACCGAAGGGCAGTTGGTGATCACCTTTGTTGCCGTGGAAGTAATAAATAACCGGGAACTTCTTGTTGGGCTGTGCGTGGTAGCTGGCCGGGAGATAGATGCGATAGGGCTTCGTGCCGCCGAAAACGGTGGAATAATGGCTGGTGTCGGTTTGTGCGTGGGCGCTTGTGCTGAAAACAGTCAATATAACCGTCCATATCCGTCCGAAAATGCTATGAAAGTGCTGAAAGGGATAAATCATTTTCAAAAACTTATTTTTATTTTGAAATTTTTATGAAGATAAGGTTTTGAAATAAGAATAAGAAGTGTTTTATTTGCTTTACGTTATTTTTCAATTTTCTTTAGCTTTTCTCAAAACGTATCACGATATGAAATTTTGCTGTGCCGAAAGATGGCCTGCCTTGGGCTGGTTGTCGATGTTCTGGGGCTGCCTGTTCTTAACGCAACCAACTAAAGCCGCTTCCACGGCGGATACCGGCAGGGTGTTCGTCATCAATGCCCCGCTGAAAGACCTTGCCGGGTTCAGGAAATTAGTGCGCCAACTCGAAGTTTTAAAACCTTATGGTAAAATTCAGGTGAACGTCAGCACCCTGGCGGATAAAAGTTTTCACGAAATCCCTGAGAAAGGAAGCGCCTGGCATGAATACGCCAGCGCCAATCCCACGCCGTTCAAATTTTTCCCGGATGCCCGGCTGGCCCCGTTTATCCCTGCCGAATTCGTTAAAAAGAACCGCCAGCTGCTGCTGGAGAAAACCAAAATCCTCCGGGAAGCCGGAATGGAAGCGTCGTTCCTGGGCTACGAACCGAACTTCATGCCCGCCGCGTTTTTTGAAGCTTATCCAGCGTTTCTCGGCGCCAGGGTCGATCATCCCCGGAGGAGCACCCAGATGGAGTTTGCGCCTTGCGTCCATCAGAAAGAAACCCGCGAGCTGCTGGCGGGAATGATGACGGAAATGCTGCGCCAGGCCCCCGAAATCACCAGCTTCTCTTTTAAAACCAACGACGCGGGCGCAGGGATCTGCTGGTCGGACTGGCTGTACACCGGCGCCAACGGACCCGCGCAATGCAAGCATATGAGCACCGGCGAACGGGTGCGCCAGCTGCTGGAAGCCTATCAGGAAGGCGCGGCGCGCGCCGGCAGGAAGCTGTCCATTTACCTCGACGAAAGCAATTCCAATTTCTCGGAAGCGGAACGCGCCAGCATCGAAGCGGAGCTCCCGGCCGGATGTTACTTCAAAAGCAACAACCGCCGTGCCGTCGTGAATGTAGGCGGCACGCTCGGAAGCCTGTACCCCGTGACCGGCGTCCTCAATCCCGTCGCTTTCCTGAACCAGTTGCAAACGCTGCCCCGCAACGAAAATAAAACCATCTTTATCACCCTGCGCGCGGCTTATGACCGCGGCGCAGAGCGGGCCGATATGTCGGAAATGATCATTAACCTCGTTGCGCGCCGTTTTCGCGATACCGCGTCCTGGCAGGGCGCCGACGGGGAAATGGCCGAACTGAAAAAACTTTGCCGGGAATGGGGCAGCCCGCAATCCGCCGAAACCCTTACCAACGCCTGCGTGGCCCTGCAGGATGCTTTCTCGTATAAATCCGCCACCTTCCCGGCCGTGCATTCCCTGTATTGGGGCGTAACTGTCCGCCTGATGACGCGCCCGCTGGTAGTGGCGCCCCAGTTGCTGACGCCGGCGGAAGAAGCGTATTTCCTGCCTTACGTTTTCAATGTTTCCCAGGAAGAAGCGCGGATGGATTATACCGATATCCACGGCGGGCGATTCACCGTTCCGCCGAATGTTGTCGCGAATTACGTGTCGCGCATCCAGCGCGCGGCAACGCTTTTTGACCAGCTCGATGCGCAGGCCCCGCAGAAAGACTTCTTCGCGCGCATGGCTACTTCCCTACGCATCCACGCCAGTATTATACGCAGCTGCGGCAACTTCGCCGCCGCACAAGCGATCCGCGACCGCAATGCGGAAGCGCTTGCAGGACCGGCGCACCTGCCGGACAAAGCTTCCAGCTGGACCGGCCACCCCGACTTCATCACATTCAATAATATCATGCGCGACGAGCTCGATAATACCAATGCCATGATCCGGCTGCTGGAAAACGGCGGCGCGCAACAGGTGATCGTAGCGGATAAGCCGCTGTACGAAGACCGCTTTCTGCTGGGGCCCGACCTGGCGGCGCAACTGAAACAGAAAAGAAAAATCATGATGCGCCATTGGCAGGACATCGAGAAGTATCTCGCTTCTCCTTTGAAATAGCGTTCTGTTCTACCTATAAATTTATCAGACATGAAAAAGAAAATATTCCTCGTATTATTCGCTGCCGGACTGTTGCTCCTGTGCATCAACATTTTCGGTTTGTTCAAATCCATGCGTAACCCGGAATTGTATACGCTGGAGCATACCATCAAAAACAGGATCGGGGATGTGAAGATTAAATATCCTGAGATCCGGCAGCAGCTGGAAAAGCAGCCGGGTGAATCTGAGCGCGACTATGCCGTGCGCATCAATGGTGTGATCCATGACGGGTTTGCGCATTACTGGAAGCGCGAAGGGATCGATAAATTCAACATGCGCGTGCCGGTGTGGGAGAATTACCTGCTGTATGGCGCGTCGTACGTGAAACCGGAGAAATATGAAAGATATGAGTTCACGGATTATAAAAAGGGCCTGGAAAGAGGCGTGGGCGTGTGTTCGGGGCATTCCATCGTATTGAAGGGTTATTTGTTGAAGAATGGCATCAAAGCGGAATTGCTGGATGTGGGCGGCCGCCACGTGGTGGTGCGCGCTGAGCTGAACGACAACTCCGCCCTGATCCTCGACCCTGATTTTGGCGTGGCCGTGCCCCACGATACCGCGGCGCTTACCGCGAACCCGGAGCTGGCGCGCGCGCCGTATGCGCAGATGGCGGCGCTGTATTATCCCGAAGCTAAAGAACCGTACACGACGGAACTGATGGTGGATATTTTCGGGAAACACAAGCATGTGTACAATGTCAATAATCCGTTCGAGAAATTCTCTTACTGGGCGATCTGGGTGATCCCTTTCCTCCTGATGGCGCCGTACCTGGTTTATTTAATTGGAAAACGATAAATTGTTGATGAATGAATGCCACGTTTATGATGATCCGGAGCCTGGTTTGTTTTTTCGGCGTATGTATAACGACTGTTTCGGTAGCGCAGTATTCACCGGTGCCGCACCGGGAGCTGCTTCCGGGAGAAATTCCGGTTTCGGGCCCTGGTAATTACGGGGAGCCCGGCCGCACGTACGTGCTCACGCGGGATGTGGTGGCGGAACGTAGCGCGATTTTCCTCGGGAAAGATGTAACGCTGGATCTGAACGGATACACGATTCGCTATGCGGATGCGGGTTACGGGCATATTGCCAACCGGGGCTTTGAAGAGGGTTTAAAGGGTTGGGATGTGTCTGCCGCGCCTGGTGCGAAAGTCGAAAATACAGCCGACGTGCATGTATTTGTGGGGGAGAAATTGCTGCGGTTGAAAGCCGGGGACGAAATCCGTTCGGGGTATGTACAGCTGCCGGTGGCGAACCGTTCCTATATCGCCATGTGCGGGGTAACTGGCTGGCATTTCCATGATCCGCAGATGAAAGGAGATGTGCGCAACGAAATGAAAGTGAGCGTGTTTGTGGAAGATGGACAGGGGCGCGAGGTGAAATGTACGACCGCGTACCGGGATACCACCATGCTGAGCGCGCCCGTGGAAAAGCGGAGCCCCAGGCTGGGCGGGGGCTTTGTGTTTGCGCACCTGCAGGGCCTGCCCGCCGGTAAGTACCGGGTGCGCGTACGGGCCGATACGGATTGCCTGGTGGATGAAATTGATATTCGTCCCACGCAGGATGTGGGCGTCGGGATAGTTGGGGAAACCTGGGCGCGGGGGCATTACGATCACCTGTACCAATCCCTGTTCGCGGCTTTCTTCGATTACACGGCCGACCCCGCTTCCGGAAGGCCCTTGCCGGGCATCCCGGTGGCAAGCGGAAGGGGTGTGGTGAATATCCGGAACGGGCAGATCGAGAGCGGGGCGGAAGGCGCCATTTCCTGGGGGATTCAATCTTCCGCGGAAGACGTTCGCCTGGTATTGAGCAACGTATCGATAAAAACTTCCGGCATCAATGCGATCGCCGTGGATGTGACGAATGCGACCATCACGAGTTGCCGTTTCGATGTCACCAATCCGTTCCTTGTCAACCGCCACGGTAGTAACTTCTACGGCGTGGATCTGCGCGGGAAGCAAGCTTCGCAGGTGTCTTTCTCGGAGTTTTACGGCGGGCAGGGTTGCCTGGTTTTTAAAGGCAAGCATTCCGACATCCACCATAACAAATTCTATAACCGCCAGGCTGTCACCAATCATTACAGCATCATGGCCATGGGCGACAGCTCGCGCATCTCCGATAACTATATCGAGCCGGAACACTAAAAAGTATATCGACATCTTCAACAATACGATTAAAATCCGCACTTCCCCGCCTACCTGCGAGTATGGTAAAGAAGAGTACAGCGCCAATGCGATCCGCATCGCCGATTACCGCGCGAAGCCGGGTGCGCCCAACGGGGCTTACGGGAACAGGGTTTTCAATAACAGGATACATATCACGGCGGTCAATTACCCGCATCCGAAGGAATATATTCCGCTGTCGTGGGCATTTTTTTATAGCGCCAGCGGCGGGGATAATGATATTTTCGGGAACGAAATCGTAATCGAACATACC
>NZ_CALNBI010000073.1 GCF_937874145.1 uncultured Chitinophaga sp.
GGGGCGGGCAGAGTTCCCCGTTGTTTTCCGGTTCGTCGTCGTCATGCGGGCCGGTGAAAATCATGCCTTTGTGAGGAACGCCATTGGCGTGGACCTGCACATGGTCGAGGTGTTTTTTGCGTTCTTCGCGGGTGGTGACGAGCACTAGTGTGGTGTGGCCCCAGTAGGGCTTGATAGGATCATGGCCGATGGTACCCTCCTGGTGCGGGACCGGGTAGTTTTCCGCGTATTCGCCAAGGTAGAAGCGCACGCCGCTGAGGGAGTCACGTTTCAGGATACAGAGCAGGGCGTGCATACGTTCCGTTGAGAACCAGATGCTGCGGGTGTGGGTGGAATCCGGCGGCAGGCGCTTGCCGTAGCGCGCGATCATGTTGAAAGCGGTGTCTACGCTCAACAGGTCCTTCTCCGGGACGATCGTTGAGGAGTTGCAGACGTATCTGGAGGAGTCCGGGCCGGGCTTCTGGCCACGTCCTCCTGAGCCTTTCGACTCTGCCCACCAGTAACCTGCCGCTAAACCGGCGGCCAGCGTTAAGGTAGGGATCAGGATTGATTTGAATGTACTCATATAGGTTGTTATTGCATGCAATATGGGAGGACACGGGATTTGCCAACGGTTTTCACGGTGCTCCAAATTACCGTTTTTCATCACATATTCCGCATAACCACAAGCCCAAATTTCGGAGTTGCCACATATACCGGGAAGGCGTTTTTCGGCTCCTGTGAAGGCGGTTTTCAGGTGAAATGGATATCTGCCTGCTTATCAAGCCTCCTCTCCTTCCTGTTTCAACTTTCTGAATGATAACTTTTTAAGCTTACTTGCTTCAATTATCACTGGCAATGCAAAAGCCTAAGTAGCGTGTTGTTTAACATTTAATTAGAGGTGTTCGCTGGTTGTCAGTGCTTTAGCTTCATGTAAATTTCCCGGTAACTGGCGTTATTCTTTTGTTGGTGAGTTGAATAGATGGAAAGAAAATAGTAAGGATTCCTATGCATAGAAGCCTTTTTTTCCCGCTTGGGAGTTTTCCGTAAATTGTAGCCATGAATCTCGAAAAGCTCCAGGATTTCTGTCTTTCCCTC
Source organism: uncultured Chitinophaga sp. (assembly GCF_937874145.1). Classification (GTDB taxonomy): domain Bacteria; phylum Bacteroidota; class Bacteroidia; order Chitinophagales; family Chitinophagaceae; genus Chitinophaga. The sequence continues at coordinate 1,078 of NZ_CALNBI010000073.1, forward strand.
CCCGGAACCGCCGAAGGCTTCCCGTTCGGGGAAACTACCCTCGTATTTACCGTCATGGGAAAATTGTTCGCGCTGGTCGATGTCGACGCTTTCGAAAGCATCAACCTCAAATGCGATCCCGAAGAAGTAGAAGAGCTCCGGGAAAGATATGAAGGCGTTTTGCCCGGGTATCATATGAATAAAAAACACTGGAACACCGTTTTGCTCGACGGCTCCATCCCGGACCGCCTCCTCCTCGAATGGACCCGCAACTCCTACGACCTCGTCGTAAAAGGACTGCCCAAAAAGCTCCGGGACCAACTGGGGTAAAACGCCACCGCCGCAGACCGGTTTCCCGGGCCGCGGCGGCGGTAAATATCTTAATGGGTTCAATCCAATGCATCATCGATCACCAGGATCGTTTTCCCCCTGCTGCGGGCCACCCGGCTGTCGGCGATGGCCTGCGGCGCCTGCTCAAGCGGTAATTTACGGTCCACCGGCACAGTAAGCCGCCCTTTATCGACCAGGACGCGGAGCGCATCGAGCGAAGCCGGGGTGCCTTTCGTCTCAAAGTTCCCGCCTTTCAGCCCCAGTTCATGGATATGGTCTTTGCTGGCAACAAACTGCGTGGTAGACACATGGCCGCCTTTCTTCACCAGCGGCAGCAACTTATCAAACCCCGTTTTTGGGCTCACCAGGTCGATCAGCGCATCGGCCCCGCCGGCAAACTGCTCTTCTACCGGCGCGCTTTTATAATTTATGGTCTCCGCCGCACCCAGCTGCCGCACCCGCTCCGCCGACGCATCGTCCGAAACCGTGGCCACCACGTGGATCCCCCTGGCCCTGGCGATCTGCAACACGAAACCGCCCACGCCACCGGTAGCGCCGATGAGCAGCAACGTTTGGCCCTCCGTAAGCCCCGAACGGTCGAGGAGCTGTAGGGCGGTCATCCCCGCCGTGGGCAGCGCCGCCGCATCCGTCAGGGGAATGGAATGCGGCGCTTCCGCGATCGCCGCCGATTCCGGAACCGTCACAAACTCGGCATAAGATCCCTCGCCGATGGGCGGATGGATCATCTGGCCATAGATGCGGTCGCCCGGCTTGAAGCGTTTAACGCCCGCGCCAACAGCCTCCACGACCCCTGCGCCGTCGACCCCCAGGATGAGCGGGAACACATGCGGCATCGTGTTTTCCAGGATGCCGTCCACCAGTTTCCAGTCGAACGGGTTAAGCCCCGCCGCGGCGAGCCGGATGCGGAGGGTGCCGTCTTTCAGGACGGGTTCGGGCAATTCCACGAGCTGGGGAACGCTTTTGAATTGATTCACTGCTACAGCTTTCATAATATTCGGATTGGGATATCAATTTACGCAAATTACCATCCGGGGCATAAAAAAAGCGTGTACCGCTTACGGTTACACGCCTTTACAATGATCTTATGCGCCTCAGTGGGGTTTGCTGGGTTTACGGCCACCACCATGGGAGGCCTTCCCACCTTTACTGGCAATCTGGCGTTGTTTTTCTTTGTCCATTGCCGCAAAGCCCCTTCTGCTGGGAGTGCGCTTCTGCGTTTCCCCATGCGCGGCGGCATCGCCATCGGCCAGGTCGGCCTCACGCTGATTGCGACGGTCAGTTGCATCCAATTCGTTTTCATCATAGCCTTCCAGACGATTGTTCTTATCGTCGTTGTATTCCTGTTCTCCGTAACGTTCCTGCCTGTTGGCGTCTTTCATCAGCATGTTTTCGTGATGTTGCTCCTGCATGTCAGTAGGTTTTGTTCGTGTGACCATAATTGTAAGGATTTGATATGGTTAATTGAATCAATTACATGTTTACCAATAACATACGGTAATTACCATGCCAACGGATATTTAGGTTATACATATAAAACTATGTCAACTGATAATGGCTGATTAACAACTCACTAACACAAGGCCGTGATAATCACATACTTGTTTGCGTAGTATAACGACTGTGGAATTATTGCGGCAGTTTGGGCGATGCGGGGATGGCGGGGCAACAAAAAAGGCAAGGGATGCCCCTTGCCTTTTTATATAAGATTTGGTCAGCCTTAGTTCAGGCCTTCCAGTTTCTTTTTCACGATTTCTACCTTATCGTTCATGTTCTTGATAGCGTAGATTTTCTGGAGAGCATAGAGCGCGCTTTCGAAGGTGCGCTTGTCGCTGGCTTCCAGGTTAGCGCCCATGGCGGTGAAGCCGGCGTCAGCTTTTTCGAAGAAAGGCAGGGCCTGGTCCATGAGGGACTGTACTTTGGCCTGCAGTTCTTTTGCTTTCGGGCCGGTTTGCTCTTTGCTGGGCAGGTTGTTCAGGTCCTTGTTGCTGGCAACCGCACGGTTGAAGTACAGCGCACCGAGCTGGAAGTTGGCGGTAGCGTCGTCGGCTTTGAGGGCCAGTGCTTTCTTGTACGCTTCTTCAGCTTTGGTCATCAGGGCGTCGTAGTTGGCGGGCTTGGCAACGTCATTGCCTTTCTCGTCGCGGGGATTGGCTACGTTATCGAGACGGATAGCATAATCCAGCACGAGGCTGAAGTCGCTCGGATTTTCGTTTACCTTTTTCTCGAGCATGCTCAGCAGTTCGTCCGTTTTACCGGTTTTGGAATAGTAGAGCATTTCCATATCGTTGAAGCGTTTGTCGGCCGGGAAGAGGGCTTTCGCTTTTTCGATGGTACCGAGCCAGTTGGCGTTGTCGCCGCGCTCTTCATATTGCTGCGCGAGCACCACGTACAAAGCGGGTTCGGTTTTGAACTGGAGGTCGGCGGCTTTTTTCAGCAGGGCGAAGGCTTCGTCCTTTTTGTTGGCCTGCTGTGCGGCGTAACCGGCGTAGAATACCATGGCGGTGTCGGTCGGGATGGAACCGCCGAGGTTTTTACCATTATAGTAGTCGCGCACTTCCACGGCTTTCTGGAAATAGAGGTAGGACGAGTCCCACTTCTGCTCGTTCAGGTTGCCATAACCGGCGTTGCCGATGGTGGCGTACACGTTGAACATGCGGTTATTCATTTCCAGGAGGGCTTCCGGGAGTTTGGGATTGATTTCGAGTGCTTTTTTGAAAGACTCGTAAGCAATTTCCGCGTCGGCCGCGCTTTTATTTTTGGTAGCCAGGGCTTCATAGATTTTGCCTTTCACGTACCAGGTTTTAGCGTCGTCCTTCGTTTTTTCGTGAGCGAGCGCCGCCTCGATATCGGCTTTCGCCTGGTCGATTTTGTCGCTTTTCAGGTATTCATCTGCACTGTTCACCTTTGCTTTTTGCGCCATGACTGCAAATCCGGCGCCGCAAAAGAGAAGCGTTACAAATAGTTTTTTCATGTGGCTCAGGTTTTTAAATAATTATCGTTAATTGTTAGTGGTTTATTCTTCTGCAGGCTGACCGGCGTCTTCACCAGCCGTTTCCTCACCGCTTCCGGCGTTTTCTGCACCTTCGGCGTTTGCCGCGCCTTCGGCACCTTCTTCTCCTTCAACACCTTCTACTCCTCCCACAACCTCTTCTTCCTCCTGCTCGTCGAGCCGTGCCACTGCCGCGATCTCGTCGGACTCATCCATACGGATCAGCCTTACGCCCTGCGTGGCGCGCCCTGCTTCCCGTACATCGGCAATGGCCATGCGGATGGTAATGCCTGATTTACAGGTGATCATGAGGTCGTTGTTCTCGGTAACGTCCAGGATGGCGATCAATGGACCGGTTTTTTCGGTTACGCTGATAGTCTTAACCCCTTTGCCCCCGCGATTGGTGATCCGGTATTCCTCGATGTCGGTGCGTTTGCCGAAGCCTTTTTCGGAAACCACGAGCACGGTTTTCGTCTTGTCTTCCTTATCAACACAAATCATACCAACAACTTCGTCTTTCTCGTTGTCGACCTCGATACCACGAACCCCTATGGCGCCGCGCCCTGTGTCGCGCACGGTGTTTTCCGGGAAACGGATCGCGCGGCCGCTCTTCACCGCCATCATGATCTCGCTGTTGCCGTTGGTCAGCTTGGCTTCCAGCAGCTGGTCGCCGTCGTTCACCGTGATGGCGTTCACGCCATTGGTGCGCGGGCGGCTGAATTCTTCCAGCAGGGTTTTCTTGATGATACCGTTGCGGGTGCAGAGTACGATATAATGGTTGTTGATGAAGTCTTTATCGCCCAGGTCCTTGATGTCGATGATCGCGCGGATCTTATCGTCGGACGGGAGCTGGATCAGGTTCTGGATCGCGCGGCCCTTGCTGGCTTTCTCCCCTTCAGGGATTTCGTACACCTTCAGCCAGTAGCAACGGCCTTTTTCGGTGAAGAACAGCATGGTATGGTGCGTGGAAGCCACGAACAGGTGCTCGATGTAATCTTCGTCGCGCGTTTTACCGCCGATCGCCCCGCGGCCACCGCGTTTCTGCTGGCGGTAGTCGTAAGCCGAAGTACGTTTGATGTAACCGAGGTGGGAAATGGTGATCACCACGTCTTCCTCGGCAATGATATCTTCGATGCGCATTTCGGCAGCCAGGTACTGGATCTCGGTTTTGCGTTCGTCGCCGAACTTCTTTTTCACTTCTTCCAGTTCCGTTTTGATGATGCCCATCCGCAGGCCTTCGTCTGCCAGGATATCTTTCAGTCTGCCGATCAGCTGCATGATTTCTTCGTATTCTTCACGGATCTTGTCGCGCTCCATGCCTGTTAAACGCTGGAGGCGCAATTCCAGGATGGCTTTCGCCTGGATTTCGCTCAGGCCGAAGTTGCTCATCAACCCTTCCCTTGCCACGTCGGGCGTTGCGGAGTTGCGGATGAGGGCGATCACTTCGTCGAGATGGTCCAGCGCGATGAGATAACCCGCCAGGATGTGGGCTTTCTTTTCCGCTTCGCGCAGTTCGTACGCCGTACGGCGCGTCACCACCTCGTGGCGGAACTCGATGAATTCTTCCAGCAGCTCCTTCAGGTTCATGATCCTGGGGCGGCCTTTCACGAGCACCACATTGTTGATGCCGTAAGACGTCTGCAGCTCGGAATATTTGTACAGCTGGTTGATGATCACGTTGGGGATCGCTTCGCGCTTGAGGTCGATCACCAGGCGCATGCCTTCGCGGTCGCTTTCGTCGCGCACATCGGAAATCCCTTCGATCACTTTATCGTTCACCAGCTGCGCGATCTTCTGGTGCAGCACGGCTTTATTCACCTGGTAGGGCAATTCGTAGATCACCAGCCTTTCCTTGCCGGTTTTGCTGGTCTCCGAATTGATCTTGCCACGCACTACTACCCTTCCGCGGCCGGTCTCGAAGCCCGCTTTCACGCCTTCGAAGCCATAGATGATACCGCCGGTCGGGAAGTCGGGCGCTTTGATATGTTTGATGAGCTCCTCCATGGAGATGTTGCGGTCGTCGATCATGGCCGTCAAACCATCCACGAGCTCAGTGAGGTTGTGGGGCATGATGTTGGTGGCCATCCCTACCGCGATGCCGGACGCGCCGTTTGCGAGCAGGTTGGGAATGCGGGTGGGCAGCACCAGGGGCTCCTGCAACGTATCGTCGAAGTTGAGCGTAAAGTCCACCGTATCCTTGTCGAGGTCTTCCAGCATGGCTTCCGCGAACTTCTGGAGGCGGACCTCCGTATAACGCATGGCCGCAGGCATGTCGCCATCGATGGAGCCGAAGTTACCCTGCCCGTCGATCAGCATGTACCGCAGCGACCAGGGCTGCGCCATGCGCACCATGGTATCGTATACCGACGAGTCGCCGTGCGGGTGGTATTTACCCATTACGTCCCCAACAACACGGGCAGATTTCTTGTAAGGCTTGTTATGCGTATTCCCCAGTTCATACATGCCAAACAGCACGCGGCGGTGAACAGGCTTGAAACCATCCCTTACATCCGGCAACGCGCGGCCCACGATCACAGACATCGAATAATCGATGTATGCGGTCTTCATCTGCTCCTCAATGTTGATCTGAACAATTCTACCTTCCTTTTGATTGTCTTGATTGTCCGTGTTCTCTATCATTATGTTATTGGTTTACAGGTTTTTCCGTATCCTTAAATAAAGAGCAAATATAACGAATTTGAGCCGTATTCAGGCGCTATGGGGGCGGAATGTGAATAAAAATGAGGGAATATTCCTACTTTCGCGTCATCTCCGGTAAATGTTCTATATATCTTAAAATTGATATATACCAGCCGATCACAAATTGGCAGGCAATTTGTTTATAACCCTATGAAAATCAGCCCTTACATTCCATTGAGAACAATATCATGAAGGTTCGGAAAAACACGCTTATCTGAACATTCACCGGAATTTATTGTTTTCGTTTGGTAGTTTTTAACCATCGAGTCTCTTATGAAGCATGTTCTATTGTTTGGCGCCGGCAAGTCTGCGACCGTTCTGATCGATTACTTGCTGGCCAACGCGCCCCGGCAAAAATGGCACATTACCGTGGCCGATAACGACCTCATGCTGATCAAATCCAAGATCGGCAAGTCGTATTACGCCACCGCAGCCGCGATCGACGTCAAAGACCCGTCCGTTCGCCAACCCCTCGTGAAGGAAACCGACCTCGTCATTTCCCTCCTTCCCCCCGCCCTCCACATCACCGTGGCGCGCGATTGCCTGCAATTCGGCAAAAACCTCCTCACCGCTTCCTACGTGGACCCGGAAATCCGCCAGCTCGAAAAAGAAATCGAAGCCGCCGGCCTCCTCTTCATGTACGAAATGGGCCTCGACCCCGGCATCGATCACATGTCCGCCATGAAACTCATCCAGTCCATCGAGAAAAAAGGCGGCCAGATCTCCTGCTTCCGCTCCTATTGCGGCGGCCTCATCTCCCCCGAAAGCAACGACAACCCCTGGCAGTACAAAATCTCGTGGAACGCCCGGAACATCGTCCTGGCAGGTTCTTCCGGCGCCATCTACCGCGAAAAGGGAAAAGTGAAGGAAGTACCCTACGAACACCTGTTCGACCAGTCCAAAACCATCCAGGTGCCCGGCCTCGGCAAACTCGCCTGGTATCCCAACCGCGATTCCCTCAACTACACCGATATCTACAACCTCTCCAACATCCCCACCTTCATGCGCGCCACCCTCCGCTACCCCGACTTCTGCGAAGGCTGGAGCGCCATCGTTAAACTGGGGCTGACGGACGATAAAGAGAAACAGCAGACCGACAAGCTCTCCTACTCCGACTGGACCACCCGGCACATCACTACCGACCCCAGCCTGTCCGCCGAAGACAACGTCGCGCAGTTCCTCGGCGTTTCCTCCAAGAGCAAGCTCATCCGCCAGCTGAAATTTTTAGGGATTTTGAACGGGGATTTGATTAACTTAGGAGAACAGACCGACGCGGGCGTCCTGCAACATGTGCTCGAAGCCCGCCTGAGAATGGAACCATCCGACAAAGACATGATCGTCATGCTCCACGAAATAGAGTTCGAGCGCCGGAACATGAGCACTAAATTATCAAGTTATATGATCGTGCAGGGAGAAGATAACCTGCGCACCGCAATGGCAAAAACCGTAGGTCTGCCCCTGGGTATCCTGGCGAAGCTCGTGCTCTCCGGCCAGGTAAGCCTCACCGGGCTCCAGATCCCCGTTATGCCGGAAATCTACAATCCCGTCCTCCGCGAACTGGAGGAATTCGATATCAGGTTCGAGGAATCTTTCGACTAACAACAAAAACGTATTGCCACCGGCCAACGATTCAACCCGACCCACACGGGATCAAGTCATTTTTCCTATGACTACTCCTAGCTAGAGGAGGTTGAACATGTGAAAGTATGGGCCGCCCACATTTGGGCGGCTTTTTTATGGGCGTAATAACTCCAGCAATTCTGCCACGCCTTCCGTCGCGGGCTTCTCGATCAGCGTCCAGTGATGCGAATCGCTCACCGGCGGGATCTTTTTGTCGATGATGTACCGCGGCACATCCGCCCGCAGGTAATTCACCAGTCCTGCCGCGGGGTACACGTTCAGCGACGTCCCGATCAGCACGAACACATCCGCCTGCACGATCTCCAGCACCGCCGGCTGGATCATGCTCACATCTTCCCCGAACCACACCACATGCGGGCGGAACTGCCCGCCGTCCGGCGCCACCTGCCCCATGGCGATGTCTTCCCGGATATCATACAATTTGGTTTCGTCATGCACGCTGCGCATTTTGAGGATCTCCCCATGTAGGTGCAGCACCCGGGAAGATCCGCCCCGCTCATGCAGGTCGTCGATGTTCTGGGTGATGATGCGCACGTCGTACCACTGTTCCAGTTCAGCCAGCCCGGTGTGGGCAGCATTGGGTTGGGCGGCCAGCACGTCTTTACGGCGGAGGTTGTAGAATTCCTGTACGAGCGAGGGATTTTTGTTCCAGCCATTGGGCGAGGCTACTTCGTAGACGTCGTGGCCTTCCCAGAGACCGTCTGAGTCTCTGAAAGTCCGGAGGCCGCTTTCGGCGCTGATGCCTGCGCCGGTGAGCACGACGAGTTTGGGTTTCATGATCGCT
>NZ_CALNBI010000074.1 GCF_937874145.1 uncultured Chitinophaga sp.
TTTTTTCATGACGCATGTTTCCAATACCGGTGAAAGAACCATGCCACGGCCAACAGCAGGAAGCCGCACCCCTTTGCTGTAGCGCAATTGCCACAGATTCCACATCATCTTACACGAATGGAGGCATGGCGGCTCGAAGGGCTGGGGCGGTTGACGTGAAAGGTCGTGGCCGTAAGCGACACGGCGGCTCGAATGGCTGGGGCAGTTGACGCGAAAGGTCGTGGTCCTGACGATATTACATTTTCTTTTCCTGCAGCTTATCGTGGTAAGGCAGGTACAAAGGCAGGGCGGCGGAGCCGTACCAGCGGAAGCATTCCGCCTCCAGGAGGCCGCTGGAAATGGAAGGATCGGTTTGCAGGAGCGCCTGCGCTTCCTCTACGGTGGGAACGTTGAGGATGAAAATCCCGCGCCAGTTACGGTCGTTTTTGCCCATGGGGCCCGCCACGGACAGCTTGCCATCTTTCACCAGCCGCCCGATATTCTCCATATGCCCCTTGAAAAGGGCGGCTACCGTATCCTTATTGTCTGCCGGGCGCGGTCCGGTTTTGAGGATCACCAGCACGTAGTACTTCATCCCGTAAGGGTCGGCGCCCAGGGAGTCGGCCAGCTTCTTATCGTAGGCGGGATTCGCCTGCTGCGCCCGCAGGGAAACGGCGGAGATCAGCAACGCGGCGGTAAGGCAGAGCAGCTTCATGGCGGTTGTTTTCACGAATGTAGCGAATCCCCGCCACTAGGATTTATTAAAAAATAGTACTAGTATTGCCCGGAGGCATTCTTAGACAGGGATTCTACATGGACGACGCGTTTTTCAGGTCAATATACGAACGGTATTGGTCCAGGTTATACAGTATCTGCTACTTTACCATCGGATCGCGCGAGGCCGCGGAAGACACAGTGACGGAGGTTTTCATCTCACTGTGGAACCACCGCGACCATGCCGCTATTGAAAACATGGAACACTACCTCGTCCGCGCCGCCAAAAACCTCTCCCTCAAACACCTCATCCGCCAGCGCAAACAGGACCAGGCGCTGCTGCATATGGTCGATATCCTGCAAGACCATCACCGCCATTCACACCCCGACCGCCCCCTACACATGAAGGAAATCCGGGCCATGGCGCACAGCACGCTGGCCACCCTTCCCGAAAAAACCCGTGAAATCTTCCTGCTCAACCGCGAACAGGGCCTCACTTACCAGCAGATCGCCGAGCGGACGGGCCTGTCCGTCAAATCAGTGGAATACCATATGTCCAGGGCCCTGCGCGCCCTTAGCCAGTCGCTGCTGGTGGTGCTCCTCGAGTTCTCCTGCCACCATTCCGGCACTATTTAAAAAAAAATTCCATCCAGGTTTAGGGTATCGCTCCTGAAAAGGAACTTATATAATGGGAACCACCCATCGAACCATGAACCTTACACCATCTCAACTCGATAAATTCGCCCGCGGCGAATGCAACGACGCCGAACTGGCCGAAATCGCCGCCTGGCTGCAGGACGGCGAAGCCACCGCCATTCCCGCTGCCCCGGGCGACGGTGAGGCCATCTGGCGGAAGATCGAAGCGCGCCGCCGGCCGGTACGCCGGATTTTCCTCCGCCGGGCCATTACAGCCGCCGCCGCGATAGTGCTGGGTGCAGCCGCTTTCTACGGCATCCAATACCTGAAAACCCCTAAAGAACTGACCGTACGCCTGGCTGCCGGTAAAACCACCCGCATCGTACTGCCCGACAGTTCAGTGGTGTTCCTGCAGGGGCCGTCGGTGCTGCGTTACCCGCAGCGCTTCGGGGACGGCGAACGGACGGTGTACCTGACGGGCACCGGCGCGTTTGAGGTGAACGGCGATGCGCACAGTCCGTTTACGGTCGTGAGCGGCAAGGTGAAGACTACGGCGCTGGGGACTTCCTTCGAGGTGCGGGCGCCCGAGGGCTCGCAGGACGTGAAGGTCTGGCTGCGCTATGGCAAGGTAGTAGTAACGCGCGAGCGCGACAGCATGTACCTCAAGCCCGGGGACGCCGTGGGCTACGCAGGGGCCGCCCGTACGGTGGAGCGCGCCGCGCCGGAAGCGTATCGTGCAGGCGTGCTGTATTTCAACCGCGCAGGGCTGGAAGAGGTGATGACCAAACTTGAAAATTATTACAACATCCATATCGTTGCCGACTCCGCGCTATATAGCCGGAAGTGGGAAGTGACCGGGGAATTCGCGCGGGAAGATCCCGCATTCGTCATCCGGAACATCGCATTCATTGCAGACGTTCAATACCGGATGACAGGCGATTCGCTCTGGCTCCTTCCGCCAACGGCACCAGGGGAACCATGATAAACGGACGACATATGCATATTACCGGACCATAAACCACGTCATCCTGAGACACGTGAACCCACGGCGGCGCCAATGCGCAGCAGGGAATTGTATTGCCCGTTTCAAAGTATACAAAAACCAAAATCCACGTAGAAACATGCCACAAGCTCCACGAAGTCACGCACTGAAAACGGCCCGCAAATTATTGCTGGCGGCGCTGTTGCTGCTGTCGATGCTGCCGTCGCCCGCCATAGCAGGGGCGCAGGACGTCGATATCAGGAAGATTTACATCACCCTACCCTATGACCGGCTTCCCCTCGACCGTATTTTCACTGAAATCGAAAAGCGGTCCGACATCCGGTTCCTCTACGACGCCGCGGCCTGCAACGCCGGGCAGTCCGTAAAGCTGCAGGTGAAGAACGAATCCCTCTTCAACCTGCTCAATTACCTCAAAGAAACTACCGGGCTGGAGTTCCGGCAGTCGGACCGTTACTTCTCGGTAAGGCCGTCGAAAATGCCTGCGCCCAAGTCCATCGAAACGGGCGCCGTCGCCACCCGGCCCGGGTTTACGGTGTACCTGCAGCGCAAGGTGACCGATGCCGACGGCACTGCGCTCATCGGCGTAAGCGTGCAGGTGAAGGGTACTTCTACCGGCGTGGTGACCGACGCCAGCGGGAATTTCAGCATTTCCGCCCCGGCCAATGCCGTGCTCATTTTCTCGTACGTGGGATATGAGAAGCAGGAAATCGCGCTGGAGGGTGAAACGACGGTGAATATCCTCATGAAGAACAGCGCCGGCGGGCTGGAAGAAGTAGTGGTTGTGGGTTATACCAAACAAAAGAAAATCTCCATCGTGGGATCGCTGGTAACAGTGACCGGCGACGAGCTGAAGCAAAGCCCCGCCTCCAACCTCTCGAACGCCCTGGCAGGAAGGCTCCCCGGCCTTATCGCCATGCAGAACAGCGGCGCACCCGGGGCCGACCATTCCCGCATCCTCATTCGCGGTTATTCTACTTCCGGCGATAACACGCCCCTCATCCTCATCGATGGCGTGGAGCGGACGATGAACAATATCGACGTGCAGGAAATCGAATCCATCACCGTGTTGAAAGACGCATCCGCCACCGCGCAGTACGGTATCCGCGGCGCCAATGGCGTTATCGTGGTGACCACCCGCAGGGGTAAGGCCGGTCCGCCGAAGGTGGATTTCAGCGCCAACTACGGCATCAACCAGCCCACACAGCTGCCAAAATTCCTGGATTCCTACAACCACGCAACGCTGTACAACGAAGCGCTGGCCAACGACGGTAAGGCACCGCAATATTCTGAAGAGGTATTGCAGAAATATAAAGACGGCTCCGATCCGATCAAATATCCCAATACAGACTGGGTAGGGCTTCTGTTCCGCCCCAGCTCCCCCACCCAGCGGTACAACCTGAACATCAACGGCGGCAACGACAAGGTGAAATACTTCGTATCCGCCGCTTACCTGAACCAGCAGGGAATCCTGCGGGAGTATGAGAATCCCGATTACGATACCCGCGACATCTTCCGCCGCTGGAACTTCCGTTCCAATATCGACATTACGCTGTCGAAAGATTTCAGCATCGCGGTAGACCTGGCCGGTGCGATTACCAGCAAACACCAGCCCACGGCAGGCGTTGAAGGCGATATGCTGCGCCAGGTGTATTGGTACCAGCCTACTTACCTCGCCCTGATGCCCGACGGCAAGATCGCGCAGCCGGGCGCGCATACGCAGAACCCCATCGGCGACCTCAGCCGCACCGGTTTCACCGAAACTTTCGACGGAACGGCGCAGGGAACGCTGCGCGCGCTCCGCAAACTGAACTTTATCACCGAAGGGCTCAGCACGGGGCTAAACTATTCTTTCGACCGGTCGTTCGCTTACCGGATGAACCGTACGCAGGGATACGCCATGCACGTCTGGGACGAGGCTACGGGCAAGCCCCGCGTTTCCCTGGGCAGCGACTCACCGCTTCAGCCCATCACGGAATCCACCGCACTGGAAGCCAGAACGCCCATCTACGCGCTCAACTTCGAGTATTTCATCCGCCAGTTCGGTAAGCACAACGTGACCGGCATGTTGCTGTACAACCAGCGCAAGCGGGTGATCCAGGGCGCGCAATATGGCAAGCCCTTCTTCGTGCAGGGTGTGATGAGCCGCCTCAGCTACAATTACAACAACAAATATTTCGTGGACGTGAATGGCCGTTACGACGGTTCGGAGAACTTCCCGAAAGGCTCCCGTTTCGGCTTCTTCCCCTCCATGGCGGCCGGCTGGGTGATGACCAGCGAGCCTTTCATGAAAGACGTTTCCTGGATCAATTACCTGAAACTGCGCGGTTCTTACGGCGTGGTGGGCAACGACCAGATCGGCGGCAGGCGCTTCCTCTGGCAGAGCATTTACCAGGGCGGCACGGGATATAGTTTCGGGCAGAATGGCGAGGTGTGGTCGAATGGTTTGACGGAAGGCTCCGCGGGCACGCCCGGCGTAACCTGGGAAAAGCACAAAATCCTCAACGGCGGCCTCGAAACCCGGTTCTTCAACGACAAACTGGGCATCAACCTCGATGTATTCTCCAAAAACGTGACCGACATCCTGATCACGCCCGGTACGATCGTAGCTACCTACGGCGGCCCGCTGCCGGCCATCAACATGGGCGAAACCCGCAGCCATGGATTTGAGCTGGAACTGATCCACCAGAACGAGGTGAACAAGAACTGGGGCTATCATGTGAAAGGAAATATCAACTTCACGAAGAGCGAAGTGGTGTATGCCGACGAGCCCCCGCGCCGCTATCCCTGGCTCATGCGCACAGGGCATCCCATCAACCAGTATTTCGGCTATAAATCCATCGGCTTCTTCCAGAACGCAGACGATATCGCCCGCAGCGCCACCCAGTTCGGCCAGCTGATCCCCGGAGACATCAAGTACGCCGATCTCAACGGCGACGGCGTGATCGACCCGAACGACCAGATGGCGATCGCCGCTACCGACATCCCCACGCACACCATGGGCGCGTCTTTCGGCATCCATTACCGTCAATTCGACCTCAGCGTCCTCTTCCAGGGAGCCTTCGGCGCATATACCCGCCTCGAAGCCTTCGCCGCCTACGAATTCTTCAGCAACGGCAAGGTGACCGAAAAGCACCTCGGCCGCTGGACGCCCGAAACCGCCGCCACGGCCACTTACCCGGCGCTGCACTCCACACTGAACACCAATAATACCGTGGGCTCCGACTTCTGGCTGAAACGCACGGATTATGTCCGCCTGAAAAACTTCGAAGTGGGATACAACCTGCCCAAGCACCTCGTGCACCGCATGCGCATCCAGGGCATCCGCTTCTATGTGAACGGCCAGAACCTGTGGACGCATATGAAGGACATCAGGGACTTCCAGTTCGACCCCGAAGCGCCCTCCGGCAACGGCACCTTCTACCCGCAGCAGAAGATGTACAACTTCGGCGCAACCGTTAGTTTCTAATTCCTGATCCTGAAAGCAAACAACATGAAGAAATTATCCGCATACATACTGCTCGCCGCCAGTCTTACCGCCGCCTCCTGCAAAAAAGTGCTGGACCAGGCGCCGCAGCTGGATTACGACGAAACCAAAATTTTCGGCGACATCGATCTCACCAATCAATTCCTCACCGACGTCTACGCCTTTACCTTCACCCGGCCGGGCAATTTCATGGACATCGGCAACTCCACCACCGGCGCCGGCACCGACGAGCTCGACAACTCCTTCGGCGGCACGCCCGTGGAAAAATACCAGAACGGTTCCTGGAGCCCGAGCGACAATCCAGACAATAACTGGGAATACACCTTCGGTACGATCCGCAAGTGCAACCTCATCCTGAAAAACATCGACAATGTGCCCAACAAGCACGCTGGCCAGGCTACGGCTTCGGATCTCACGCCGCGCCGCATCCGGGGCGAGATTTACTTCCTCCGTGCATGGAATTACTGGGAGCTGCTGAAACGCTACGGCGGCGTGCCCATCGTCACCCAGCCCCTCGACGCGGCTTCGGAAGAACTGCGGAACACACGGCGCTCTTCGGTTGATGAGGTGGTGAACTTCATCCTCCGCGACCTGGACAGCTGCTACAACAACGAGGAGATCCCGCTGGTATGGTTCGGGACCGACCCTGTAACCGGGAAGGAGCTAAACCGCGGGAACATCGGGCGCGCCACCAAAACGCTGGTGAAAGCGCTCAAATCCCGCATGCTGCTGTATTACGCCAGTCCACTGCATAACCCGGGCAACATCAAAGCGCGGTGGGAAGCCGCGGCAGACATCTCCAAATCCCTGATGGACGACGGGAAATACACGCTGCATAACAACTACGCGAACATCTTCCTGTTCAGCGACAACAACGAAGTGATCCTTTCCAGCAACCGCGCGGCTTTCAGCGAAGCCATCGCCGACCCGGCGGGCATGGGATGGGGCGGCACCAATCCTACCCAGGATATGGTCGACAAGTATAACATGGCCAACGGGAAAGAGATTACCGACAATACCAGCGGCTACAATCCGCAGGACCCGTACAAGAACCGCGATCCCCGCTTCTACGCCACGATCA
This sequence comes from uncultured Chitinophaga sp., assembly GCF_937874145.1. Classification (GTDB taxonomy): domain Bacteria; phylum Bacteroidota; class Bacteroidia; order Chitinophagales; family Chitinophagaceae; genus Chitinophaga. Next base: position 6,898 of record NZ_CALNBI010000074.1, read on the forward strand.
ACTACCACGGCGCGGTGCATAAAAACGTGACGCTGAGCATGCTGCCCGGCGGCAACCAGGACCCCGCCATCGGCGGCGACTGGAGCCGTACCGGCTACTACATGCGCAAGTTCCAGAATGCGGCCAACCAGAGCGGCGTGCGGAGGTTCTTCCCCATCGTCCGCCTGGCGGAAATCTATCTCAACTACGCCGAAGCGCTGAATGAAGCCGACGGAGATATGAGCGAAGTTTACCGTGTCATGAACGCCATCCGCCGCCGTGGCGGAATCCAGGAAGATTTGCCCGCGGGATTGGATAAAGACCAGATGCGCGAGCGCATTCACAACGAAAGAGCCGTTGAGCTGGCGTTTGAGAAGCAGCGTTTCTGGGATGCGCGCCGCTGGAAGAAAGGGCCTGAGATCCTCGGCTCGGACGTCCATGGCGTCCGCGTAACGCGCGACAACGCCGGCGCTTTGGTTTTCAATTACATCCGCATCGAGCCGCGCGTGTTCAGCGAAAAGATGTACCTCTTCCCTGTTCCGCAGGCGGAGATCGATAAAAACCCGAATATCCTCGAACAAAACGAAGCCTGGAAATAATGATTAAAATGTTGATGATGCTGGGGCTGATGGCGCAGCCTGGTGGCCCCGGCCCGGAGAAAACGGAAAAACCGAAATACATGTGGTTCGACGCGGAAGCCAATTTCAAAAGGTTCTCCAGCAAGGATTCCATCCGGTTTTACCTCGATAAGACCAAAGCCGCAGGGTTCAACCAGGTGGTGATCGACGTACGGCCCATCTATGGCGATGTGCTCTACAAGAAAACGAAAACCATGCAGCCGCTCACGCAGGTGGGAAAAGATAAGCGCCATGTGAAGTGGGACTACCTGCAGGTGTTCATCGACGAAGCCCGGAAACGCAACCTGAAAGTGAGCGTATCCACCGCGGTATTCCCCGCCGGCCACCCGCAAAGCAAAACCGGTCCGGCTTACCGCGACAAGCGCTTCGAAGGCAAAACCACCGTAGAGCACACGCCCGACGGCATCAAAAACATCCGCGACGACAAAACCAAAGTGGCGGCCTTCCTCAACCCACTCATGCCCGAGGTACAGGCCTACGCCATGAACTTCATCCGTGAAATCGTATCGGGTTACGATATCGATGGTTATGTACTGGATTATTGCCGCTTCGCGGACGTGGAGAATGATTTCTCCGATTACACCCGCAAACGCTTCGAAGCACATATCGGGCAGCAGGTGGCGCATTTCCCGGAAGATATCTTCACCTGGGAGATCGTCAACGGCCAGAAAGTGCGGAAAGATGGCCCGCTCGCCAAACAATGGTTCGAATTCCGCTCCGGCGTGATCCACGATTTCATCGCGAAGGCGCGCAAAGAGATCAAATCCCTCCAGCCCGATGTGCAGCTCGAATACTGGGCGGCGTCGTGGTACGGTCACCTGTACAGCAACGGCCAGAACTGGGCCAGCCAGTCGTACGACGCGTCCAAAGAATACCCCTGGGCTTCGGCAACCTACCAAAAAACAGGGTTCGCCAACGAACTGGACGTATTCATGAACGGCACTTATCTCGAGAAAACTTACGGGATGCAGGATCCGGAATCCATTGAGTTTGGCCTGGCGCGCGGCAAGCGCCTTATCAACGGCGCCTGCAAAATGTACGGCAGCCTGTATGCGCTCAACCACAGCGACATCGAAGACCAGGTATACGTATGCCTCACGCAGAGCGAGGGACTGGTGATGTTCGACATCGTGCAGGTGATAGAATTCAATTTATGGGACCGCCTGAAATCCGGCATCGACCGGGCGGAAAGCGATCTTAGGAAATAAACGATTTAAGTGGAAACCTCAGCATGCAATAACGGAGCACATCTGTGCTCCGTTTCTCTTTTTTGTCTGTATCTGAATCTGAATCGTCCGAAAGGATGGAATAATTGTTAAACGCCGGGACTATTTCAACAAAGTGAACTCCGGCAGTTTGATCACGGCGCCGCCTTGTTTGGCGGATTCGTGCGCCAGGATGCCCACGCAGGTTATATTTGCCGATTGTACAGCATTGGGATACGGTTGCGTATTATTTTTCAGCGCTTCCAGGAACGCGTGCACGAGGTGCGGGTGCGAGCCGCCGTGGCCGCTGCCCTGGGTGAAGGAAAGATGCTGGTGATCGTCTGCATCATATACGCCCTGTTTCGTGAAAGCCCGGATGGGTTCGGGCAGCAGGTGCGCATAATCGGGGCTTTCCGTTTCCGAGGGTATCTCGGGTTCGGGGCGCTTGGCGGTATGCACCACCAGCGGGCGCCCTTCGATCAGGGGCCACTCCACCGATTGTTTGGAGCCGTACACTTCGAAGCTTTCCCGGTACTGCCGCGCCACGTCGAACAGGGAGCGGTAGATATGGGCGCTGAGGTCGCTGTTGCGGAATTTGATGTGGGTGGTTTCCACGGCGTAGGGCGAATTGTAGAAACCATGCATTTCTTCACGGATGGTGCCGGAGCCGAAGCACGAAACATATTCCGCTTCGCTGCGCATCAAGCCCAAAACCGGGCCTACGCAATGGGTGGCGTAATACATCGGCGGGAGGCCCGGCCAGTATCCCGGCCATCCGTCCATATCCTGCTGGTGGCTGGCTTTGAGGAACTGGATCTTACCCAGTTCGCCTTTCTCGTATAACTCTTTCATGAAGAGGAACTCCCGCGCGTAAACGACGGTTTCCATCATCATGTAGGTAAGGTTCTTTTCCTTGCTGATGGCAACGATCTCCTCGCATTCTTCCACTGTGGTAGCCATGGGCACCGTGCAGGCTACGTGCTTGCCGGCGCGGAGGGCTTTGATGGTCTGCTGGCCGTGATCGGGAATGGGCGTGTTGATGTGCACGGCATCGATGCCGGGGTTGAGCAGCATTTCGTCATAATCCGTATACCGCGCGGCGATGTTGAAGGCATTTCCGATCTCGTCGAGCCGCGATTGGGTACGCTGGCAGATCGCGACGAGGTTCGCGTCCGGGTGTTTCAGGTAAATGGGGATGAATTCCGCACCGAAACCCAGCCCGGCTATCGCTACGTTGATCTTTCTTTTATCCATGGCTCATGATTTGAAAAGTTGTTGTAAAAAACGGATGCCTTCGCGGCCGAAGGTATCCTGGTCGGGCGCCAGCTGTTTCCAGATACATACGGCGCCGGCCAGCTCCACCACATCCGGCGTAAAGCTTTCAATCGACACTACGCCTTTGTACCCTACTTCCCGGATCGCATCCCGGAGCGAGTTCCAGGGCGTTTGCCCCGTTCCCGGGATGCCCCGGTGGTTCTCCGATACCTGCACATGTACCAGCCAGTCCCCCGCCGTCCGGATCGCTTCCCCCGGATCTTTCTCTTCTATCGACATATGAAAACTATCCAGCCCTACCCCTGCTGACGGGTGATCCAGTTCTTCTGCCATCCGCCGCGCGTCTGCCGCGGTGTTCACCAGGTCGGATTCAAAACGGTTCAGCGGTTCGATGGCGAGGCGGACGCCCTGCTGCTCCGCGATCGCGCAGACTTCCCGCAGGCCTTTCACCGCCAGTTCCCATTCCGCCTTCCGTTCCGCTTCCGGCAACTGCCGGGCTTTACCCACCGCCGAGTACATGGGCCCTGCAAACACGGGCGCATTCCATGCCGCGCAAAGTTCCAGGCACTGCCGCATGTAAGCGGTGCTGCCGGCGCGGATGGCGGCATCGGGGTGCGTCAGGTCCCTCGCTGGACCGAAAGCGCCGCAAACAATGGCTTTCAGGCCGGTCTCTTCCAGGGCGCGGCGGACCGCTCCGGCGTCGATCAGCTCGGGGTACTCCACCGGTATTTCCACCGCCCCGAATCCCATGTCGCGGATTTTGTACAACAGCGGGATGGATGCGGTGTTGAAGGGGGAAGTCCAGAGCCAGGTGCTCGCGCCCAACGTAATGTCATTCATGATCTTCTTTTTTCGCCATAACCCGGCGGAACCGGGAGCGCTCTTCGCGAAGCTCCCGCGCCTCCGGGCAACCTTTAACGTGGAATATCAAAATGTATATCAACGGTTTACTTTCATGATCCCGTTCATGATCGACCAGTGGCCGGGGAATGTGCAAACGAAAGGATAATCCCCCGGTTCGTCCGGCACCTTGAACCGCAGCACCACCGTTTCCTGCGGGTTGACGAGCCGCGTGGCGAACAGCACTTCGGGCATGTCGGGCACATAGTTCATTTCGGCGCCATGCGGGTCAGCGGCCAGTTTGTTGGCGGCCTGCCCCACGGATTGCAGCGAACCGGGTTTTACGATCACCAGGTTATGCTGCATGAAATCCGGATTCTCCAGCACCACGTCCACCACCGTTCCGGCTTTCACCGTAAACGTGGCCTGGTCGTATTTCATTTCGTTCTGGATCACTTTCAGCGTCACGGTTTGGTCGGATTTGCCGGAAGGTGCTTCCGGTGCAGCGTCCTGCTTATTCAGGTAAGTGAAAGCGAAAGTTTCGGCCAGGCTGCGGTCGCTAAAGAGCTTGCCGCCGTCGCCATTAAAAACCCTTTCTACTTCATATTTCCATTCTCCCGCCAGCGGAATTTTCTTGCCGCCGGCTTCGAGGTACATATCTTCCGGTTTACCGATAACTCCGCCACCGCCGCCGGTATCCGTCATTTTTACAGCGATAACGTTGCGGCCGGGTTTTAATAATCCGGCACGTATGGCGTACTTCC
>NZ_CALNBI010000075.1 GCF_937874145.1 uncultured Chitinophaga sp.
TCCTGTCGCTGATCAAACCGCTGGCGGAAAGCAAGAACGCCACCCTCGCGCAACTCGTGATCCGCTGGACCATCGAGCGCCCGGGCATCACGGTAGCGCTCGTAGGCGCGCGCAACGCCGGGCAGGCAGAGCAGAATGCCGCGGCGATTAATGTGAAACTGTCTCCCGAAGAGATCGATTTCATCAACAAGCATTTGTACGCGTTACAGCTTGTTTAATCCATAAACAACAAAATCAAAAACCATTAAGTTATGAACACTGCCACCGTAAAGCCATCAACCGCGCAGGGAACGCAAGACTTCCTGCCGCTCAACGGAACCGACTACGTGGAGTTTTACGTGGGAAACGCCAAACAGGCCGCGCACTTCTATAAAACGGCCTTCGGTTTCCAGTCGCTGGCGTATGCCGGTCCCGAAACCGGTGTGAAAGACCGCGTTTCGTATGTACTGGTGCAGAACAAACTGCGCTTCGTGCTGACCACGCCGCTGAAGCCCGGCGGCCCTATCGCTGAACATATCGCCGAACATGGCGACGGCGTGAAGGTGCTGGCCATCTGGGTAGACGATGCGCGCCAGGCGTTTGCCGAAACCGTGAAACGCGGCGCTAAACCCTACATGGAGCCCACTGTCGAAAAAGACGAGTTCGGCGAAGTGGTGCGGAGCGGTATTCATACTTATGGCGATACGGTCCACATTTTCGTGGAGCGCAAAAATTACCAGGGCTCTTTCCTGCCGGGCTACCGCCCCTGGCAGAGCCGCTACCAGCCCACCAGCACCGGCCTGCAATATGTAGACCATTGCGTGGGTAACGTAGGCTGGAACGAGATGGACACCTGGGTCAACTTCTACAGCGAGACCATGGGCTTCCATAACCTCGTTTCGTTCGATGACAAGGATATTTCCACCGAATACTCCGCGCTCATGTCCAAAGTGATGAGCAACGGCAACGGCAGGATCAAATTCCCCATCAACGAACCGGCCGAAGGCAAGAAGAAATCGCAGATCGAGGAATACCTTGATTTCTACGGCGGTCCCGGTGTTCAGCACATCGCCATCGCCACCAACGATATCGTGCATACCGTAGGCGAACTGCAGGCGCGTGGCGTGGAATTCCTCACCGTGCCTTCGTCTTACTATGCCGACCTGCTCGAAAGGGTAGGCGAGATCGATGAAGACCTTCGCCCGCTGGAAGAACTGGGTATCCTGGTAGACCGCGATGATGAAGGCTATCTGCTGCAGATCTTCACCAAACCGCTGCAGGACAGGCCCACCGTGTTTTTCGAGATCATCCAGCGCAAAGGCGCCAAATCCTTCGGGAAAGGCAACTTCAAAGCGCTGTTCGAAAGCATCGAGCGCGAACAGGCGCTGCGCGGCAACTTATAAACCAACCTGCCAAGTGAGAAAATAAAAGGGTGGCCCTGAAGCATTTTGCTTTCGGGGCCACCCTTTGACTATTTGTCGATTTCTACCGAACAGCCGGCCCAGAATAAGGCCGGCCTTTACAATGCCTCAGCTGTGAGTTCGGAGAATGTATTTCTTTTTTTTTGTTGAACTGGGCGGATCAATTAAACGTGGCGCGGATCGCTTTGAACGAAGTGCCGCGGTGCCAGTTGTCCTGGTACAGCGTGCTCGTTTTCAGCGAATCGATGCCCCTGTAAAGCCCGTGTTTTACGTACAGGCCGGAGGTGTATCCTGCGCCGAGGTCGCTGCGGGTGTAGGGGATGCGGTAATTCTCCGACACATCGTCGGGCTCGTTGGACCATTGCAGTGTGGGGACTTTCGGTAACGAAAGCACCTGCGAAAATTCTGCCTGTCCTTCCAGCCGGTGCCAGACTTCGAGCAGCCCGGTGCTGTCGGGTTTGAAACGGACGCGGACGATGAAGTCGTGCCATTTGCCCTTGTTCAGCTGCGCGATGTTGTGGTTCTGCTGGTATTCGGCGGGCCACCATTCACCGATATCGCCGCTGCTGAATTCCACGCGGACGTTATTGTCTTTCACGCCGAAAGCAAGGGGAGGGGAGATGGGCGTGTGGGCGTGCCATTGCATGAAGATGGCCCAGCCTTCGGGTTGCTGCCAGTCTTCGGGGAACATGGTCGACCACCCGTAGTAATATTCATCGCCGACGGTTTCGCGGACGTAATTCCAGCGGTTCATTTCCATGCGTTCGCCGCTGGTGCAGTTGCCGTTTTTGCAGGCGCGGTCGCCGGGGCGTACGGTGAATTTTGCGGCGTAGTTGCCCTGCCGTTTGGGGCTGGTTACGATCTCGAATTGCGCGGCGGAGTCTTTGCCGGACCAGCCGTCGTCCCATTGCGAGCCGTCGCCGGTTTCCCAGTCGCCGGTGAGATCGATCTTACCTTCTGTTTCGGTGCTGTTGCCGCAGCCCCAGACTTCCACTTCGGTGTAACTGTTCCAGTTGCTTTGGCTGTTGCCGTGGCCGGTGATGCGGACATAGCGGGTGCAGGTGGAGGGGAATCCGAAGGTTTGGAGCGTGGTGGTGTTGGGGTCGGAATTGCGGACGGGGACCACGGTGGTCCAGTTTGAGCTGTCGGCCGATACGGCGATTTCGAAGCTGGAGGTGCGGGTGGTGCTGCCGCCGGTGTGGAAGGCGATGCGGACGGCGCCTACGGCGCGGATGGAGTCCAGTTTGATGGTGACCGATTGCGGGTCGCCTTGTCCTGACCATCGGGTGCCGGTGGATCCGTCTACCAGGTTGGCGAGCACGTTTTCGCCGTCGGGGGCCGCGGCGGTGGAGAGTTGCTCGGGGCTGAGCGGGAACCGGACGAGCTCGTTGGAGCAAGGTTTGCAGGCGGTGGAGTCGCCGGGAGCGGGGTGTTCGTTTTTGATGCACGAAGCGCCGCCATAGAGGAAGGGGGCCAGTGCAAGGAGTACATGCCAGGGCTGGAATAATCTCATTTGCTGATATTTAATGATGAAGGTTGACGTGACGTGGATATGGAATTGTTGTTTTCTGCCGGAGATGAATGGAGCCGTTGTGTTTTTTGCCTATCTTGTGTGTGCGGACACAAACTAAGTAAAATATTGGTGTGTGCGCACACACTGATAAAAAATTAAGTCAACAGGCAGAAGAAACCTGTCAATAGCAGCATAATATTACCGGAGTGGGTATGTTTTTACCGATAAGCATCATCACATCCCTTTTAATACCATTTAGCAAGAAACATCATGAGCGGCAAATCAGTCAGGACGACGTCGATGTCCTCTCGCTGAAGCTCGTGATGCAATACGAGCCGAACCTCATTGCGCGTGCGCTGGGGGCGAACAAGACGTATCGTTTGGGTGCGCTGATCCCGGACCCCTCGGCAGACAGCTACTGGCTGGAGCCGCGGGCGGGTGTGGAGAAGGCGGAGAAGGCCCTGCGGCATTACGGCATGTCGGTGACGCGTTATATGTTTGATCCATATAGTATCGCTTCGTTCCAGGAGCAGGCGGATGCCCTGCTGGCCGGGGGGTACGACGGGGTGGTGATTTCACCGGTGTTTTACAAGGAGAGCCTGCCCTATTTCGAGGCTTTGCAGCAGGCGGGTATTCCCTTTGTTATCTTCAACAGCCAGATTTCGGAGTATACGCCGCTGAGTTATATCGGATCGGATCTCTACACGAGTGGCCTGCTGGCCGGGAAGCTGTTTCATTACGGTGTGCCGGGGCCTTGCACCTTGCTGGTGGCGCACATCGATGAGCATGCGGCCAATGCGTCGCACCTGGGGAAGAAGGAGAAGGGATTCCGCAATTACTTTGCGCAACACCTTTTGGAAGAGCAATACAACGTGGTGTCCGCAGAGCTGGACCGGTCCAATAAATCGGCATTCATTGCCCAGCTGGACGCACTGATTGAGGACCATCCGAGGCTCGGGGGGATATTCGTAACCACTTCCAAAGCGTATTCCATCGCCAGTTACCTGGAGCAGCGGCGGATCTCGCATATCAAGGTGGTGGGGTACGACCTGTTGCCCCAGAACCTGCAGTACCTGCAGAAGGAGCAGATCCATTTCCTGATCAACCAGGGGCCGTTCGGGCAGGGGTACTGGTCGGTGTATTACCTGGCGGAGCATGTGATCCTGGGCCGGGAGATCCCGCTGATGAAGTATATGCCGCTGGATATCGTTACCCGGGAGAACGTTAATTATTACCTCGCCGATCACGACGAAACACCCTTGCTGGAGCGCAAAATGAGCTTGTAAGGGCTTTTGCTGCTAACTAATTGGCCGGTACGCGCTGCGTACCGGCTTTTTCATTTCCACACTTTGATAGATTATTGATTAAAAAATAGCGTGTACGTACCCATTTTAGATAATTTCTAGGTGTGTGCGCAAACAATTAGTGAAAATTGTTTTTTCTTCAAAAAAACGCATTATGTTTGTATTGTTCCGAATGGAACCCGCGCCACGTTACATACAGCTCACTAAGAAGAACGACAGGCATACAGGCAAACGCAACGTGCATGTGAATATCAGGCTACAGGATTTCGGAGAATAAGCAGGTAAACGCCCTCAAAGGGCCCGGGCATGCTGTGCGATCCCCATTCGCGCAACGGAACGGGCATGGCATTGCGCGCCCCTGACAGGCCACCGGCTTCTCCGGTTCCGGTTATAATACTGTTTTCAATCAAAATCCATACATATGAAACGAACTTCGCATCGTCGAATCATGACCGCATGCCTGTACCTCTGGGTTTGCACCTGGCTGCTACCCATGGCGGCAGCGGCACAGGAAGCCGGGGAATGGCGCCTGTCTGGCATTGTTACAGGGGAAGACGGTACGCCGCTGCCGGGCGTATCCGTAGCGCTGAAAGGCACGCCACGCGGCGCAGCCACAGACGAATCCGGCCGCTATACTCTATCCGTCCCGCCACAGGCCGGCGTGCTCGTTTTTAAATTCATCGGCATGCTGCCACAGGAAGTTCCCTTCTCTTCCGCAGGCACACAAAACATTACCCTCCGCAGCAGCGAAAAAGCATTAAACGAAGTAGTGGTAGTCGGCTACGGCACCATGAAGAAAAGCTCGCTCACCGCGTCCGTTTCCAAACTGGAAAACGTGAAGCTCGACCAGGTGCCCGTTGGCCGCGTGGAATCCGCCCTCACCGGCCGTATTGCCGGTGTGAACGTGGCGCAGACCAGTTCGGCTCCCGGCGCTCCGCCTGTTATCCGCATCCGCGGCGCCGGTTCCATCGATGCCAGCAATGATCCCCTCGTAGTGATCGACGGCTTTCCCGGCGCGGGTTTGGGGAGCGTCAGCATGAACGACATCGCTTCCATCGAAGTGTTGAAAGACGCATCTTCCGCCGCTATCTATGGCTCACGCGCAGCAGGGGGCGTTATCATCGTCACCACCAAAAAAGGCCGCACCGGGAAACCCTCGCTGTCGGTCAATTCTTTCGCCGGGATATCGTCGCCCATGGTACATAAAGACTGGATCACCGGCCAGGAATTCTACGACTACGCCGTCCGCTACCAAAACCGCGAACTGGCCTGGGCCGGAGGCGACGTCACCATTCCCGTCTGGGGCGATAACCGCAGGCTCGCGCAATACCAGGTAAGCCCTGTGCTGCTCAATGGCGTCAACAACGTATGGCAGGACGCGGTGACGCAGAACGCGCCGTTCCAGAACTATAACATGTCTGTCAGTGGCGGCACGGAGAACGTGAAATACTACGTATCCGGCACGGTGAAAAGCGAAAAGGGTACGATTAAAACCACCGGTTTCAACCAGTACGGCATCCGCGCCAACCTCGATGTGAAAGTCAATAAGGTGGTCAGCGCCGGATTGATGGTGAACCCCATTTATTCTACGCGCCGCCTGGCGCCCACCAGTACGGTGAGCCTCGCGAAATATCCTTCTTTCGTTCCCACGAAAAACGAAGACGGCACTTATCCCCGCGCACGGGACCTCTGGGGGGCGGTGGTAACGAGCCAGGCCAACCCGATGGCCATCCTCGACGGTACGCAGATCACGCAGCAGGCATTTTCCAATATCGGGGAACTGTTCGTCGCGCTGCAGTTCACGCCGGACCTCAGTTTCAGGAGCTCTTTTGCCGGGAACCGCAATATCAACCTGCTCAACGAAAATGTGCTGAGCTATAACAAGACCTTCGGAAAACACCACGACCTCAACGCCATCGCCGGCGCTTCCTTCCAACGGAACACCTACCGCAATGCGTACATGGGCGTGCTGCCGGGGTCGTTCGAAAACGATATCATCAAAACCCTCAACAACGGGATCATCGATCCCAATTCCACCGGTTCCACCAAGTCGGCCTGGGGGCTCATGTCTTACTTCGCCCGCGTCAACTATGCCTATAAATCCAAATACCTGATCGCGGCCTCCGTGCGCGCGGATGGCTCGTCGCGCTTCGGGCCCGACAACCAGTGGGGCTACTTCCCGTCCGCTTCCGCCGCGTGGCGCGTATCGGAAGAAGACTTCCTCAAAGGCAGCGCTTTGCTGAGCAACCTGAAACTGCGCGCCAGCTACGGTGTGACCGGTAACTTCAACATCGGCGACTTCTCCTGGCAGGGCGGCATCAGCAGCACCGTGTATTCACCCAACAACCAGCTCGGCAAAGGCAAGGCGCAGACTTCGCTGGAGAACCGCGCGCTCAGCTGGGAGAAAACCCGGAGCTACGACTTCGGTATCGATATCGGCCTTTTCCGGAACAGGGTCAATATCACGGCCGATTATTACGACAAACGCACCAACGATCTCTTATACAGCGTAGCTGTGCCCGCCATCAGCGGTTTTACCGGTTCTATCTCTAACATCGGGGACATTGGCAATAAGGGCTTCGAGATCGAGGTCAATTCCCAGAACCTGACCGGCAGGTTCTCCTGGCAAACCGCCTTCAACTTCTCCATGAACCGCAATAAAGTGCTGAACATGGGCGTGGATAAGGAGAAGCTGTTTGAAGACCAGTATGGTATGTCGTGGCTCCTGCGCGTGGGTGAGCCGATGTTCTCTTATTACGGTTACAAAGCGGTCGGTGTGATCACCAGCAACGAGGTGCTGAACAGCGGCATCCCCTTGTATCCCGGCAGTAAATTAGGGAACCCGATTTATGAAGACATGAATAAAGACGGTAACATCGACGCCCGCGACCGTGTGATCCTCGGTAACTACCAGCCGAAGGCCATTATCGGGATGGTGAATGATTTCTCCTATAAAAACTTCGATCTCAGCATCGCCGTGCAGGCCAACCTGGGCGCTACGGTCTACAACTACGAGAACCAATACTACCAGGGTGCGCTCGTTGGCGCGATGCGGCGCGACCTGGTGAAGAACCAATGGTGGTCTGAACAGGAGCCTGGAGATGGCCGTACACCTGCCGCGGCGCTCAGTACGCTGAACTTCCAGGGCCGCTCGGACCTTTACCTGGAGAACGGTTCTTACTTCGCGGTGCGGAACGTCAACCTGGGATATAATTTCCCCGAAAGCATCTCCCGCCGCCTCCGCATGAGCCAGCTGCGGATGTATTGTTCCGTGGCCAATCTCCTGATGGTGACGGATAAAGGCTATCACGGCTACAATCCCGAGGGGTACAACGGTCCGTATCCCGGATATAACGATGGTACAGAGCCGATTAACCGCGTAGTGACGTTCGGTCTCAACGTTCAATTCTAAACGAAAAACGATTCAGCAATGAAACCTATCAGAACATATATAGCCGCATGCATGATGGCCGCCGTTTTCGGGCAGGGATGTAAAAGCGACCTGCTCGACCTGTCGCCGGAATCTTTCCTGACCAATTCCAACTTCCCGCAAACTGCCGCAGACATCGACCAGATGACTATAGGCATCTACAGCAGGCTGCAGAGCCGCAAGCCGGGCGATTACCTTGTGATGGAAGTGCCTTCGGATAACTTATTTATGTCGTCCAACCAATCTATCGCAGGTTCTTTCGAGCTCGACGGGCTGACGCCGGAACCGGGGAACCCTTTGCTCAACAACTTTTGGATCAGCACTTATAACGGCATCTTCCGCGCCAATTCCGTGTTGGGAGAAATTGACCGCCCGGCCGATTACCGGGCAGGGCAGAAAGACCAGTTCACGGGTGAAGCGAAGTTTCTCCGCGCGCTGTTTTACTTTGACCTCGTGCGTGTCTTCGGTGATGTGCCCAAGGTGACGAGCGTGCTGGGGATCGAAGCTTCGCGCAATACGCGGAAATCCCCCGCGGCGGAGATCTATCAGCTCATTGTTGACGACCTTACCGATGCGGCAGCAAAATTGCCCTTGCAATCGGGCATCGCGCGTGGGAGGGCCAGCAAGGCCGCGGCCATCGCGTTGCTGGCGAAGGTGCAGGTGTACCGGAAAGATTGGGCCGCCGCGCAGGCCGCGCTCGACCAGTTCGCCACCATGCAGGGATACGACCTGGCCGATAACTTCGCCGATCTGTGGAAGCTGACGGGAGAAGATAACCCGGAGGCGATCTTCTCGCTGAAATACATCGACGGTTCAAACGGGCATGGCTTGTCTACCGCCTTCATCCCCAATGCCGGTGCGGCGGGCATCGTAAACCGCGGTGATGAAGTGGCGCTGCCTTCCTGGAGCCTTATCAAGTTGTATGACGATGCTGACAAGCGCAAAGCGGCTACCGTTACATTGGATTATACGGCAGCTTCCGCCGGTGCGCCGACCATCTTTTATCCCTATATCTCCAAATACGCCATTCCCCACACTTTCAACGCTTCGGGCCTGGATCTGCCAGTAATTCGTTATGCCGATGTTGTGCTGCTGAAAGCGGAGGTCGCTTTCCACCGCAATCAGCCTGCCGTTGCGCTTGCTGCGCTGAACGAGATCCGGGAACGCGCGTTTGGGGATGCTACTCATAATTATACAGCGGCGGACATCGCCTCCGAGATTACTTTTTATGACAAGCTGCTGCTGGAACGGCAGCTGGAATTCGCCTACGAAAATGAGCGCTGGTTCGATCTTACCCGTACCGGGCGCTTTACACAGCTCATCCGCGAGGAGCGGAATTACAACAATGTAACGCAGACGGCGGTGACGGTAACGCTCCGTCCGCAGGCGTTCATGAAAGTATTCCCCATCCCGCAGGTGCAGATCGGCCAGGCGGCTCCCGGCGTGCTGGAACAAACGCAGGGCTACTATTGATGCTAACCCCAAAAACGAAAGGAGATGTTCAAACAATTCACTTTCCTTGCCGGCGCCTTTGCTTTTTTCCTGTGCCTGCCCGTGCGGGCGCAGGAAAAGGCGGCGCTGAAGCTGGTGGACTGGAAACCGGTGAGCCAGCTCGTAGTGCCGCAGACGGAAATCGTACGGCCTAAATTTCCCGTGATTGATATACACAATCACCTCGGCAACCTGGGCAAAGCCGGGCAGTACCTCGCCGAGATGGACAAAACGGGTGTTGTGATGGCCGTGAGCCTCGACGGGCATTCCAAAGACTTTTTTTACAGGGAGCATATTCAGCGTTCTAAAGATTCGGCCGGAAATAGGTTCCTGGTGTTCTTCGCGCCGGAATGGAACCGTATCGATGAGCCGGATTTCGGCAAGAACGAAGCAAAGCGGCTGGAAGAAGCCGTGGCGATGGGCGCGGGCGGTGTGAAAGTATATAAGAGCCTCGGGCTGTCGGTGAAAGACAAGTCCGGCCGGTTCGTGGCGGTCGACGATCCGCGCCTGGATCCTGTCTGGGCCAAATGCGGCGAGCTGGGTATTCCTGTGTTGATGCACGTGTCCGATCCCAAAGCTTTCTTTACGCCGCTGGATGCGCATAATGAGCGATACGACGAACTTGGGCAACATCCCGACTGGTCGTTCCATGGCAATGGTTTCCCGTCTAAAGAAGCGTTGCTGGAGCAGCGTAACCGGGTGCTGGAGAAACATCCAAATACGATCTTCATCGGCGCGCATATGGCGAACCTGCCGGAAGACCTGGGCCAGGTTTCCATCTGGCTCGACAAATACCCTAATCTGTATGTGGAGTTCAGCGCGCGCATCAGCGAGCTGGGCCGCCAGCCTGTAACCTGCCGCAAGTTCATGATCCGGCACCAAAACAAGGTGCTGTTTGGGACGGACACCGCCCCCGACGCAAGGGCTTACCGGATTTATTTCCGTTTCCTGGAAACGACGGACGAGTATTTCGATCCTGCGCAGGGGCACCACTTGCAGGGCCGCTGGATGATTTATGGCCTGGGGCTGCCGGATGAAGTGCTGGAGAAAATCTATCATAAAAACGCCCTTCGCATACTCGGGCTGAAGAAAGATGCAGCGGTGCGGCTTCGCGGTAAATAGACTTTTTATCAACAAACCTGTATATTTAGTTGGCTTTCCACCTCGTCGACCATCAATAACCTTATCGCATGAATGCTATCCCTTCGGCGGCAGCAACCGCGCCGCCTCCCGTTAAACCCGCTGTACTGCCGGTTCCCGGCAGGATCGCCTCCGTTGATATTTACCGCGGATTCGTCATGTTGCTGATGATGGCGGAAGTGCTGAACCTGCAAAAAGTATCCGCCGCGTTGCCAGGCAGCGGTTTTTGGAGCTTCCTGGCATTCAACCAGAGCCATGTACCCTGGGCGGGCTGCTCCCTGCACGACATGATTCAGCCTTCTTTTTCGTTTCTCGTGGGCGTAGCGCTGCCGTTTTCCATGGCGGCGCGTATGGCAAAAGGGGAGAGCGTAGCAGCCATGTGGCGGCATACGCTGGTACGGTCGCTGATACTCATATTGCTGGGAATATTCCTGCGGTCCATGCATTCGGAGCAGACTAATTTTACGTTTGAAGATACACTGACGATGATCGGGCTGGGATATCCGTTCCTCTTCGCGTTAGGCTTTTGCAACACGAAGACGCGGATCGTTGCCTGTGCGGCGATTCTGTTCGCGTACTGGCTGGCATTCGCACTCTATCCCGTACAGGACGCAGGTGAAGCTTTGACCGGCGTGCCACCCGGTTGGGAGCACAATTTTGAAAGTTTCGCCGCGCACTGGAATAAGAACACGAACCTCGCCTGGGCATTCGATACCTGGTTCCTGAACCTCTTCCCCAGGGAATCGCCTTTCCTTTACAATGGCGGCGGTTATGCGACGCTGAGCTTTATTCCCACACTCGGCACCATGATCCTCGGCACCTTCGCGGGGCAGGCGCTGAAGTCTGACGATGCGCCGCAGCGGAGGATCCGCATGTTCCTGTATTGGGGCATCGGGCTGCTGGTGGCGGGGCTGCTATTGCATGTCAGCGGTATTTGCCCCATCGTAAAAAGGATCTGGACACCTTCCTGGACGCTGGCCAGCGGTGGCGGATGTTTCCTGTTCATGGCGCTGTTTTACTGGCTGGCAGATGTGGCCGGGTACAAACGGGCATTCTTCATACTCACCGTGATCGGCGTGAATTCCATCGCGGCTTACGTACTGGCGGATGGCTTCGGTGGCTTCCTGAAAGAATCGCTGTATATCCATCTCGGCCGCACGTACGACCAGGTGCTGGGCGCGCCGTATGCCACGCTGGTGCAGGGCTTCCTGGCGCTGGCGCTTATGTGGTTCATCCTCTACCGGATGTACCGGAGAAAGATATTTATTAAGATCTGATAAAATTGCACGCAAACAGAAAGGGATGACCATGCCGGTCATCCCTTTCTGTTTATTCAGCAATTGAATGTGTCAGGACGGACGTTGATATACGCGAACGTAGTCCACCACCATGCGCATGGGCATGTGGGCGTCGGGGATTTCCTCGCCGCCTTGTCCCAATGCCACGTTGAGCAGCAGGAAGAAATCTTCCCGGAAAGGCAGGTTGCCCCGGCGGGCGTTTTTCGCCGCTGCCACGTCGATGGTGTTAAGGACTTTACCGTCTACAGAAATGACCATGCTGTTTTCGTCCCACATTAATTCCCATTCGTGGAACGCTTCCGCCCATTTTTCACCGCCCCAGGCCGCGACGGGCCATTTGGTTTCGTCCCATATGGTTTTATCCGTGCCTTGCCAGCAGGCATTTGCCAGGAGGTTGCCGCGGTAGAATTCCATGATGTCCACTTCTCCGCAAGCGGGCCATCCTCCGTTTGCGCGATTGGCGCCGAGCATCCAAAAGGCGGGCCAGCTGCCCTTGCGGACGTCGATTTTCGCCCGAAGGGTGACCCTTCCGTACCTGAACTGGAATTTGCCGCGGGTGATCATGGAGGTGGAAGTATATTCCGCGAACTGGCGGTTCTTCTTCCAGTCGTTGCTGGCGGGATCGTAGTTCGGATTGGGTACGCGTTCCTTACGGGCCTCGATGGTCAGGAAGCCATCTTTGCAGGTGGCGTTGCCGGGCTGGTACCATTGTGGTTCCCGGTTGCGCTCGAAGCCGCGCTCGTAATCCCATTTGGCGGGATCGGGGCGGCCGTCGGCATCGAATTCGTCGTTCCAGACGAGGACGTACCCGCTGCTGTCTTGCTGCGGAAGGGGGGCGGGGGAGCCGCCGCAGTGAAGTGCGGCGGCTATGAGGAGCGTGAGTTGCATGTCTGAAGATAATTAAAGGTTTTGATCAATAACCGGGATTCTGGACGAGCAGCCGGCTGTTCTGGATGTCGTTCAGCGGGATGGGGTAGAGGTACATGGCGCGCGTCCATCCCCGGTTTTCGATCTGGGTGCGTTTGTAGAAGCCGTCCAGCGTGGGGGCGTTCATGTCCATGCCGTAGTATGGCCCGCCCTGTGCGCCTTTGCCCGAGGGGTTTTCGGCGATCATCCAGCGGCGCACGTCGAAGTAACGCTGTCCTTCCCCGGCCAGTTCCACGCGCATCTCGGCACGTACGGCCTCGCGCTGCGCGATCTGGTTGCCCCGGATCTGCGGCTTGATGTCGGCCAGCAGGGGAATGCCCGCGCGCTCGCGTACCTTGTCGATGTATGTGATGATGTTGGGATCGGAAGGCCTTACTTCATTCAGCACTTCGGCATACAACAGGTAAAATTCCGCCAGGCGGTGGATGATGCCCGGACGGTATTCGCTCTTCGGGTTAGAGCCCTGGTTGTATACGCGCTTGCTGAGTTTCTTGTAGAAGATATACCCGGTGCGGGCGTGGTCCTGCACGCTGTTGTCGCTGTTCCCGCCTTTGTTGAACCAGATTTGCTCGTTCCCCACATGCCAGCGCCGCCCGTTGTAGAAGATGGCCTGGTAGAAGCGGGGCTCGCGGTTGACGTACATCCGGAAAGTACCGGGCTGGGTGCGCCCCGTTGCATCGTCTCCGGCTTCAGACATGCCGGTTTCACTGTATTTGGGGGATTCTTCAATGGAAAGGCCGTCGTTCATGAAAAATGCATCTACCAGTTCCTGCGTGGCGGCGATATAACCGGTGGCGTTGCTGCCACCGCGCGCGCCGCGGGGCACCGACCAGCCGTCCACACCACCATTGGGCACCACGCCCCAGTTCACGTCGGAACGGGCGAAGATGATCTCCTTGTTGTATTTCATGTGCAGCTCATACAGGCTTTTGTCGGGGTCGAAAGCGGTGCCCGTCATTTCGCGGTGCAGTGCGTAGTGGCCTGATTCCGCGTAGTCGATGAAAGCTTTTACCGCTTCGAGGGCCTTGTTCCATTTGTCGGGATCGGCGTCGGGGAAGAGCCTCTTGCCGTCTTTATTGGTAACAGCCAGCGCTTCGGAATACCCGCCGTTGAACAGGGGGCTGGCAGCGTACATCATCAGCCTGGCGCGTACTGCCAGCGCAGTGCCCTTGGTGGGAACGGCCAGCATCTCCTGCTTGGTCAGGTCCGGATCTTTCAGTTCCGCGATGCAGGCGGTCAGCTCGTCGTATACGAACTTCACAACTTCATCCACCGAATTCCGCGCGAAATCGAGGTTCTTCCCATTGGGGTCGGCGATTTCCTGCATGATCGTTACCGGGCCGTATAATTCGAACAGGAGATAGTGATAATACGCGCGGAGGAACCGTGCCTGTACTTTCAGTTCTGCCAGTTCGGCGGCATCGATGAAATCGGCAAGCCCCGACGCGGGGATCTCCACGGCATTGGCAAGGAAGATATTGGCTTGGCGGATGTATTGGTACAGCGCCCAGCGGGACCAGCTACCATGGCTGAGCGTGTAAGGCGCCAGGTTGTATTCGGTTACCTGGCGGAGCTTCACCTCGTCGGTCATACGGAGCCAGGGATTGTCGAGCCCGGAAATATCGTTTCGGCTGTAATTGGCGAAATTCGGAATGCCTGCATAAATGTTGCGGTGCCAGCGGCGTACGTCGGCAGGCGTGGAAAAGATTTTTTGCAGGTCGCGGTCTTCGGCCAGTTCCTTTGACACGTCGAGATAGCTTTTATTACAGGAAACGGTGCCGAATGCGGTTGCTGCGATGATCAGTGAGTGGAAAATATACTTCATGTCGGTCGATTCGTTTAAAGGGTGATTTCAAGTCCTGCCGTCCAGGTACTGGGGAGCGGGTAACGGGTGCCGCCGGCGCTGTTGCCCAGTTCGGGGTCGTATACGCCCAGGTGGTCCCACAGCGCTACGTTGTTGCCCATGATATAAATGCGTGCGTTTCTCATTTTCGCGCGCTGGATGAGCTTGCTGTTGAAATTGTAGCCGGCTTCCACGTTTTTGAGGCGGATGAACGAGCCGTCTTTTACCCACCAGGTGTTGGCGGTGTTGGTATTCGCCATTTCGGAAACGCGCAGGCGGGGGAAGAACACGTCCTGGCGAGGGTTTTCCTGCGTCCAGCGGCTGTCAACGATTTCCTGGCGCACATTGCTTTCATCGATTCCCCAATGGAAAGGCATGAAGGCGTTGGACTGGTCGTTGATGTTTACCGAAACGCGCCCTGCGCCCTGGAAGAACACGCTGGCATAAAAACCTTTCCATTCGGCGTTCAGCCCGAAGCCATAAATCAGTTCGGGAACGGTGGGATTGGCGGCGTCTTTTACCCGGTCGAGGTCGTCCACGATGCCGTCGCCGTTCAGATCTTTATACTTGATGTCGCCGGGCATCACCTGGCCTACAAAACGGGTAGGTGCTATGCCGTCTTTCAACTCATAGGTTTTGCTGCCGTCCGGCGCCGTGGTGATATTGAAATCTTCGTCGGAAAACAGCCGTTCGGCAATCAGGAAATTGTTGAGCGCATTCAGCCGGGTGCCTTTCATGTTCATCCAGGGATAGAGCTGGGGTACCTCATCGTATTCGATGATCTTGTTGCGGGCGAGCGTGAGGTTCCCGCGGGCCGACAACACCACTTCTCCCACTTTGTGCCGGAGGTTCACCGACCCGTCGATCCCCTTATTTTCTACGATACCAAAGTTTTGCCAGGGTGCCTGCCGGAAGCCGGCGATGCCCGGGATGGTACGGCGGCGCAGCAAAATATCGGAACGGCGGTTGTCGAAGTAATCCACCTGGAAGTCGATAGCACCGTTGAACAGGGTGACGTCGATGCCGTAATTCTTCTTTACTTCAATTTCCCAGCCCAGCCCTGGTGCAGAGAACCGGTCTTCCACCAGGCCGGTGTTGCCACCCACCGGGTTGAGCGGCCCGCCGGTGCCGATGCCCCAGTTGTATCCCGGTGCGGCAGGCGTGGTAGTGATGTAGGTGGCACGGTACATGAACCGGTTATCGGCGCCGGTATTATCGTTGCCTGTGCGGCCGATGGAGGCGCGCAGCTTCAGGCTATTGACGGTGCGGTGCAGCGATTCGGGGAAGAATGGTTCGTTGGCCACATTCCAGGCCAGTCCTACCGCGGGGAAGAATCCATAACGGTGCCCTTCGGCGAAGTTTTCGCTTCCGGTTATGCCGAAGTTTGCTTCAATTGAATAACGGCTGTCGAATGTGTATACGGTACGTCCGATATATGCCTGCTTGCGGAAGGCCAGCGCGTCGTTATGAATTTGTCTTTCCTTTTGATACGTCAATGCCATGGCGCTGACTACATGTTTGCCGAAGGTGCGGTCGTAGTTGAGCGCAGCTTCCATATAGATGTTCTTATCACCGGTATTTGACTCTACAGGGTCCTGGAAAGGCGTGCCGTTGCTGATCTGCTTGAATTGCAGCTTGCCGTCGGGGTCACGGCCGGTAGCTATAAACGTGGAAGCTGTTTTGAGGCGCGTCATCTTATACATCGTATTGGCATCGTAACTGATGGCGCCACGGATTTTCAGGCCGGGTGTAAGAATATCCAGCTTCTGCTCGATATCCACCCGCGACTGGATGCCCGTTCTCCATTCCTTCTGATACCCCGATTCAACGAGCTGGTTATACGGGTTGAGCTTGTTGGTATTCTGCGTGGGGTGCCCCGCCAGCGTTCCGTCCGAGTACACGGCGGGGAACAGGTGCGGCGGGATGCGGGAGAAGCGCTCGAAGAGGTTGGTGGAGCCGAAGCCGGGATAGTTCGTTTGCAGGTATTGCCCGCTCAGGTCCACGCGAACCAGGGTGGTTTTGGTGACATCCAGGTCGATGTTGCTGCGGAGGTTGTAGCGTTTTACGCCGGCGTTGTTGTTGTAATCGGGGTTCACTTTGTAAAGCCCGCTTTCGGAGAAGTACGCACCGGAAACGAAGAACCGCATGCGGTCGCCGCCGCCCCTGAAGTTGAGCGTGTGGCGGGTGTTGTTGGTATTGTCGCGCATGAGGAGGTCCCACCAGTTGCTGCTGGGATACAGGTCCGGGTCTTCGCCGGACTTATATTTGGCCAGCAATTCGTCGCTGAACTGGGGCTCCCTGCCTTCATTGCGCAGGGCTTCGTTGTATAGGGATAAGTAGTCGTATGAAGAGGCGAAACGCGGGCGGCGGGTAGGTTTTAGCTGGCTGTACTCGCCGCGGTAGGTGATGCGCGTTTTCTGCGACATGCCGCGTTTGGAAGTGATGAGGATAACACCGTTGGCGCCTTCGGCTCCGTACACGGCGGTGGCGGCGGCGTCTTTGAGCAATGTGAAAGTCTCTATTTCGTCGGGCTCGATGTCGTTCATGTTACGCGGAATACCGTCGACCAGCACGAGCGGGCTGGTGCCGCCGGCGAAAGAGCTCACGCCCCTGATCCAGAACTCGGCGTTGTCATATCCCGGCTCGCCGGAACGTTGCACGGCGATGAGGCCGGGAATCTGGCCGGCGAGGTTGTTGGACAGGCTGCGGGTCGGCATCCGGAGCTGCTCGCCTTTGATGGTGCTGATCGAGCTGACGAGGCTGCTTTTCTTCTGCTGCCCGAAACCTACCACCACCACTTCGCCGAGGCCCTTAGTATCGGGCTGCAGCATCACGTCGATGACGCTCCTGCCGGAAACGGGGATCTGTTGCGGGGTGTAGCCGATGAAATTGAATTCCAGCACGGCATTGTCCGGCACATCGAGGATGTAGCGGCCGTTGGCGTCGGTGGCGGTGCCGATGACGGGGCGGCTGTCTTTCACGATGACGGTCACGCCCTGCAGCACGGTGCCTGAGTCGCGCACGGTGCCGCGCACTTCGATATTTTTCCGGGCCGGGGCGGCGGCGGATTTCAGGACGGTGATATTGCGGCCATTGACGCGGAAATCCAGGTCCCGCGCGGGCAGGATGGAGTGGAGGACGCTGAGGACCGGGGTTTCTTTGATGCTGATCGTTACCGGGTCGGCATGGCTGAGCACTTCTTCCCGGTAAAGGAAGTGGTAGCCCGTTTGCTGTTTCATCCGCGAAAAGACTTCCCGCAGGGGCATGTTTTTAACGGAAAGCGTGACGTGTTGCGCCTTTCCGGAAGCAAATACCCCGAGGGAGAAAGTAAAGAGCAGCGCTAGCGTGATCTTCATGGTTCTAAGGATTAGCGGCCCGGCAAAACATGGGCGTGCGGCTCCTGGCCGGCATGTTTTGCCCGCAATTTGGAAATGCATAGATTTACATTGTTAGGATTGAATAATCATTGTGTCATTCTAACGTGGCTTCATGCCCGGGCCGGGAGCGGTGGTGCGCTGCCGGCCTTTTTATGCATGATCATTTCAATAAAGAGTCGTGTACGTGTTTTTTCATGGCTATTTAGATTTGGTGATTGCGTAATTGTTCCCTGTTACTGCTTCCTGGCGGCGCTGACTGTGAGTTCGCTGCCGCTGATATTGAACTGCAGCCCGCTCAGGAGCCGCAATTGTTCCAGCACTTCTCCCAGGCTGGCTTCCCGGCTGATACTCCCGCCGATGCGCATGCGGGTGTCCACCGCTCCTTCGTACGCCACGGTGATGCCATACCATCGCGTCAGCTGCTCCATGACTTCCGCAATGGATTCGTTGCTGAAATAGAAATACCCGTTCTTCCAGGCGGTGGCTTTTTCCATGTCGGCTGGTGAGACCTGCAGCGCGGCGGCGGTGGAAACGGCCTGCTGGCCCGGCTGCAACGCTTTGCTCCCTTTCCTGGCGGCGACGGTCACTTTCCCTGAAACGAGCGTGGTGGCGGTGCGGCCGTGTTGGTAGGCGGAGATGTTGAAAGCCGTGCCGAGCACGTTGATGGTATCGCCTGCTACCTGAACACTGAAAGGCTTTTGCGCATCGGGGGCCACTTCAAAGTACCCTTCCCCACGGAGGGATACGATGCGCTGGCTGCCGGTGAAACGCACCGGGAAGCGGAGCTCCGAAGCCGCGTTGAGCCATACCGCCGTGCCATCGGGCAGTACGATGCGGTAAGTGCCCGCGAGCGGTACGCGGAGCGTGTTGTACAGCGTTTCGCTGCCGGATGCGGTGAGCGCGTTGTATTGCAGCGCGCCGCTGTCGCTGCGCAGGCGGGTGCCGTCTTTTTCTTCGAGCAGGAAGTCGTCTCCCTGCAGCTGGACGGTTTTCCCGTTGGACAGGGTGAGCGTGGCGCGGGAGGTGCCGGGGAGCACGTCGTTCTGATAACCGAAGCGGTCGTCGGGCACGAGGCGTGCGAGGTTGTTGACGGGTTGGCGGGAGGAGAGGAACCAGGCGGTGGCGGCGATCCCGGTGAGGGCGGCCGCGGCGGCCCAGTAGAAGCGTTGGCGGAGGGAGCGTTTGTTACTGGTGTGAATACGTTTGTGGTTGACCTGCTGCCATGCGGCGGGGCTGTTGAACCGGCCGAGGCGGTTGAGCCTTGCTTCGAGTGCGGGGAAGTCGTTGATTTCCGCGAGGAGGCGCTGGCGCGCGGGGGCGTCCATCAGGTGGTCGAGTTCCTGTTGCTCGCCGGCTGTAATAGTGCCCTGGTGCTGCTTCAGCAGCAAAGCGGCGGTTCGGTAAGGTAATTCTCCCCAGTCGGTTGTTGGCTCGGTCATGTCTATACTACACGCAGGAGGTGAAAAAGAATGGAAGGCAATGGCGGAAATTTCAAAGAATTTTTAAAACGCTTTGTTGTTCAACCGATTGCATTCAACGAATAAAGAATAGCAGGAAAACAAACCCTGGCCCCAGGCGCTCCCGGAGCAGGGATAAAGCCCTTTGCTTCTGGCTTTTGACGGTATGGATGGATATCTTCAGTGATTCGGCGATTTCGGTGTTGGAAAGGCCTTCTACATAACTTTTGCGCAGCACGGCGGCGCAGCCTTCGGGCAGCGAGGCCACGGCGGCATGCATGGCCGCCAGCATTTCGGTGCTGATGATGGTTTCGAGGACTTCGGCGGGAGAGAAGGGCTGCTCGCGCAGCTGCTCGTCCTGGTGCCGGTGCACCACCTTCAGGTGGCGGAGGCGGTTGAAGCAGGCGTTGCGGACAACGGCGTAGAGGTAGTTCTTCCGGGCGGTGTCGGTTTCGGGGAGCAGGCCGGAGCGTTCGCACAGGAGCACGAATACGTCCTGCACCACATCTTCGGCAAGTGCTTCGTCGTTCAGATACCGGTATGCAAATTCGCACAGCCGGGGATAATATTGATGGAACAGCGGTTCGATCGCTGCCGAACGCTCATCATGTCCCGGAAATTTCACCATTCCACTGCCTGTTTATCTGGAAACCTCTGATTGGTAACGTGTAATGGCTAAAAATAGCAATTTTCGCAAAACAGGTAGACATTTACCCACTAAATCGTTAAATTTGGCGTTAATATTTATGGAATTAAGAGATTTATTCGGCTATCTTTTCATTCTGGCAGGCGTTATGCAGTTACTTACCGCCTACCTGGTTTTCGCCGGGAACCGGCATTACGTATTAAGATTCGCCAACAGGAAGGTAGGTTCAATAATATATGTTATTTTTGCATTTATATTATTCTACCTGGCATATTATTTTCTGGCATGAATAGGTAAGACAGACTAGATATGAAGCGGTTATTTATTGGTATTTTATCCCTCCTCGGCGCCTATAGTGCGCAAGCACAGCAATCCTTTCTCGAGAATCAGAAACTGTTCCCGAGAGTAGGGGAGGCGTTTCGCGAGAAGGAAGAGAACATAAAAAAGGAATTCGCCAAGAAAGGCATTGCCTGGCCGGCAAAACAGCTTTACATCCGCAGCTTCAAGCTGGACAGCGAGCTGGAGATCTGGGCCCGGAACAACGTCGCCGACACTTTCCCAAGCGCAAAGAAGGCGACCGCCAGGTGCCGGAAGGGTTTTATTACATCAACGATTTCAATCCCAACAGCAGTTTCCACCTCAGCCTCGGCATCAACTACCCGAACTATTCCGATCGCATGCTCAGCGATCAGAAGAAACCGGGCGGGGATATCTATATCCACGGTTCCTGCCTGACGATCGGTTGCATCCCGCTGACGGACGAATATATTTCCGAAGTATACGTGATGGCCGTGCATGCCAAGAACCTGGGCCAGGATTTCATCCCCGTGCATGTGTTCCCGGTGCGCTTCAACAACGCCCGCAGCATGGATTACCTGGGCAGCGTATCGCTCACCGATAACGACGCGCAGAAGTTCTGGCTGAACCTCAAAAATGCATACGATTACTTTGAGAAAACTCGCAAAATGCCCGTGGTGATGGTCAACAGCCAGGGCAAGTACGTATACACCGCTCCCATGCGGGAGCCGGCCGTGGCGCACATCCCTACTACGCGCACGCAAACAACGAACTGATTTTTGTCGCATAAAAAGCTTCACAGCCCCGGCCATCCAGCCGGGGCTTTTTCGTTGGATCGGCACGCGGCGACCGGTGAAAAGTACCAGCCGGCCGGCTATTTATACCCCAATGCGTCATTTTTACACATTATTTTCCCGATGGCGCCCAAATAATTTTGGATTCTCGCATTTTTTTTGGATTTTTCCACAAAGGTCAAATCAATTTACTATTATGAACAGAAGAGATGCCATCAGGAATGTGGCGATACTCATGGGTACCGCTCTTTCCGCTTCCACGTTAGCGGCACTGGAGGGTTGCAAATCCAGGCCTGCCACATATACATTGCAAACGCCTGAAACAAAAGAGCTACTCGCAGAAATCGCCGAAACCATCATCCCCGCCACCAGCACGCCCGGCGCGAAAGCCGCGGGAGTAGGGGACTTCATCGTTACCATGATCAACGACTGCTACGACGAGAAAGCGCAGAAAGTGTTTGAAGCAGGGCTGAACACCGTCAACGAAGAGAGCAAGAAGAAATTCTCCGGCAAAACGTTCATCGAGCTTTCGCCCGAGCAGCGCACCGAGCTCCTGACGGCCATCGACCAGGAGCGCGTGGATTACAACAAGCGCGAAAACAAGAAGAAGGAAGATCCCGTGCACTATTTCCAGTACATGAAGGAACTGACCCTGCTCGGCTATTTCACGTCGGAACCCGGTGCTACGAAGGCGCTTCGCTATGTGGCCGTTCCCGGCCGCTACGAAGGCTGCGTTCCCTACAACAAAGGCGACCGCGCCTGGGCTTAATCCGTATTCCACATTTCAAAAACTGAAACATCATGAACCTGAACATAAAAGCGCAGGACCAGCATACGTTTGACGCCATCGTGATCGGATCCGGCGTAAGCGGCGGATGGGCTGCCAAAGAGCTGACCGAAAAAGGACTTAAAGTACTCATGCTCGAACGCGGCCACAACCTCGAACACGGCAAGTACGAAACCGCCACCAAAAATCCCTGGGAATTCGAGCACCGCGGCCGCATCACGCAGGACCAGCGCCAGTCGCACGAAAAACTCTCCCGCGATTACCCTTACTCCGAGCACAACGAAAAATACTGGATCAACGACAGCCAGTCGCCCTACCAGGAAGATAAGCGCTTCGACTGGTACCGTCCCGATATCGTGGGCGGCAAATCCATCATGTGGGGCCGCCAGAGCTACCGCTGGAGCGACCTCGACTTCGAAGCCAACGCAAAAGACGGGCACGGTATCGACTGGCCCATCCGATATAAAGACATCCAGCCCTGGTACGAGTACGTGGAGAAATTCGTAGGGATCTCCGGTTCCGTCGAAAATCTTCCCCAGCTGCCCGATTCTATCTTCATGCCCGCCATGGAAATGAACTGCGTGGAGAAAGACGTGAAAGCCAAAGTGGAAGCATCTTTCGCAGGCCGCAAGATGATCATGGGCCGAGTAGCCAATATCACCAAGCCCCTGCCCGGCCGTACCAACTGCCAGTTCCGCAACCTGTGCAGCCGCGGCTGTCCGTTCGGAGGCTACTTCTCCACACAATCCTCGACGCTCCCCGCCGCCGTTGCCACCGGCAACCTCACGCTGCGCCCCGATTCCATCGTGAACAGCCTTATCTACGACGATAAAGCGGGCAAAGCCACCGGCGTGCGCGTGATCGACAAGAACTCCAAGGAAATGATCGAGTTTTACGCCAAGATCATTTTCGTAAACGGTTCCACCCTCGGTTCCACTTTCGTGCTGATGAACTCCATCAGCAGCCGCTTCCCCAACGGTTTCGGCAACGACAGCGGCGTGCTGGGCAAATACCTGATGGACCACCACTTCCGCACCGGAGCATCCGGCACCGTGGAAGGGTACGACGATAAATATTTCTACGGCCGCCGTCCCAACGGGCTGTACATCCCCCGCTACCGCAACATCGGCAACGACAAGCGCGATTACGTTCGTGGCTTCGGCTACCAGGGTGGCGCTTCCCGCAGCGGATGGAGCCGCGGCATCGCGGAAATGGGCGTGGGTAAAGACTTTAAGGAAATGCTCACCGAGCCCGGCAAATGGAGCATGGGCATCGGCGGCTTTGGCGAATGCCTGCCGTACGAAGACAACTACGTAACGCTCGACCAGTCGGTGAAGGACGCATGGGGCCAGCCCACGCTGCGCTTCCATGCAGAGTTTAAGGAGAACGAAGCGAAGATGCGGAAAGACATGGCGAACGACGCCGCCGAAATGCTGGAAGCAGCCGGCGTGAAGAACGTGAAAACGTACGACAACGGCTCCTGGCCCGGTATGGCGATCCACGAAATGGGCACAGCAAGGATGGGCCGCGATCCGAAAACGTCAATTCTCAACGAATTCAACCAGGTGCATGGCGCGAAGAACGTATTCGTAACGGATGGCGCGGCGATGACTTCCGCTTCCTGCGTGAACCCCTCGCTCACTTACATGGCGCTGACTGCCCGCGCAGCCGATCATGCCGTGAAAGAACTGAAGAAAGGTAACATCTGATAAGAACAAAGGCATAACTATCAGGAAAAGCCGCGTTCTGTGCGGCTTTTCCTGTTTTAAACCCACGCTACAATGAATTTGAACACGAAGGCCGCTGCCGCAAATACCTACGATGCCATCGTGGTAGGTTCGGGCATCAGCGGCGGCTGGGCAGCCAAGGAGCTGTGCGAAAAAGGGCTCAAAACCCTCGTGCTGGAAAGAGGCCGGAACGTAGAACACATCAAGGATTACACCACCGCCAACTGGGCGCCCTGGGAATTCCCGCATCCCGGGAAGATGACGACCGAAATGCAGGAGAATTATCCCATCCAGAGCCGGTGTTACAATTTCGATGAAGCCACGAAACACTTTTGGGTGAACGATAAGGAAAATCCTTACAACGAGATCAAACCCTTCAACTGGCTGCGCGGCAACCACGTGGGCGGGCGTTCCCTTACCTGGGGCCGCCAGGTGTACCGCTGGAGCGATATCGATTTCGAGGCAAATGCGAAAGACGGGCATGGGGTGGATTGGCCGGTTCGTTATAAGGATATTGCACCCTGGTACAGTTATGTCGAGAAATACATCGGCATCAGCGGTCAGGCCGAAAACCTTCCCCAGCTGCCGGATGGCGAGTTCCTGAAGGCGATGGAGATGAACTGCCTTGAAAAGCATGTGGCTGCGCGCATCAAGGAGAAGTATGCCGACCGCATTATGACCATCGGGCGTTGCGCGCACGTAACCGAAGCGCACAACGGGAGAGGGCCCTGCCAGTACAGGGACCAGTGCGGAAGGGGCTGTCCGTTCACGGGTTATTTCAGCAGCAACGGCGTAACGCTTCCTGCGGCCGCGAAAACCGGCAACCTCACGCTGCGGCCGTTTTCCATCGTGCTGGAGATCCTGTACGATGAAGGAACGCAGAAAGCGACGGGTGTGCGGATCATGGATGCGGAAACGAAGGAAGTGATGGAATACCACGCGAAGATCGTGTTCATCAATGCGTCTACACTCGGCACCACGGCGATCCTGCTCAATTCCGTCAGCAACCGCTTCCCGAACGGGTTCGGCAACGACAGCGACCAGGTGGGGCGCAACCTGATGGATCACCACTTCGGCGTGAGCGCGTGGGGTAATTTCGAGGGGTTCGAAGACCAGTATGTGTATGGCCGCAGGGCGAATGGGATTTATATTCCCCGTTTCCGCAATATCGGCGGCAAGACCAACCGCACCGATTATGTGCGCGGATATGGCTACCAGGGCGGCGCTTCGCGCGGAAGGGGATCTTCGTTCGAGGGCATCGGCGTGCAGCTGAAGGAAGCGAACCTGGAGCCGGGCAAATGGAGCATGTGGATCGGCGCATGGGGCGAGCATCTGCCGTATGCGGATAATACCGTGCGGCTGAATAAAACGAAAACCGACAAATGGGGGCTTCCCACTTTGGATATCGATTGTTCGTTCCGCGATAATGAAATGGCGATGCGGAAAGATATGCTGGAGAGTGCGAAGGAGATACTGGAAGCGGCCGGGTTGTCGGACGTAGGGGGTGGCGACAGCATGCCGCCTCCGGGGCATTGTATCCATGAGATGGGAACCGCGCGCATGGGGCGTGACCCGAAAACCTCCGTGCTCAATGCTTTCAACCAGGTGCATGCGGCGAAGAACGTGTTCATTACCGACGGCGCCTGCATGACTTCTTCGGCCTGCCAGAATCCTTCGATTACTTATATGGCGCTGACGGCGCGGGCGGTGGATCATGGAGTGGGAGAGCTGAAGAAGGGGAATATCTGATGTTACCGGAAGGGCCGTTGCAGTGGGGGTAACATCCTAATAAAAATTTGCACGTATAAACGATTATTTGGTAGCGGGAAAACAGCTGTACGCAAAATTGTTGGCGGCTTTTTTCCCGCTTCTTTTTGATTTTACCGATTAATTAGGTTAACTTAAAGTAGGTTTTTCGCACACGTTATTGTTAAACTTAAATTCAGCTTACCATGGGGAGAGTCAGAGACATCTTGGTGGGCAAAGGTCACGCAGTTTACTCCGTACATCCGGACAGCACCGTTTATGAAGCCCTTAAAGTATTGGTGGACCGGAATGTTGGTGCCCTCACCGTAGTCGATAATGAACATTTTATGGGCATTTTTTCCGAGCGCGATTATGCGCGCCGGGTGATTTTGAAAGGACGCGCGTCGAA
Source organism: uncultured Chitinophaga sp. (assembly GCF_937874145.1). Classification (GTDB taxonomy): domain Bacteria; phylum Bacteroidota; class Bacteroidia; order Chitinophagales; family Chitinophagaceae; genus Chitinophaga. Next base: position 25,587 of record NZ_CALNBI010000075.1, read on the forward strand.
GGAGACGACGATCCGCGAGATCATGACCGAGCATCCGATCACCGTCAATGATGACGAGACGATCGAGAACTGCATGTGCAAGATGACCGATAAAAGAATCCGGCATTTGCCGGTGGTGGATGCCGGCGGAAGGCTGATCGGCATTGTCTCCATCGGGGATGTAGTGAAGTATATCATGGACGAACAGAAACACATCATTGAAAACCTGGAGTGCTATATTACCGGCACGCATCATTAAGGACTAGTTACGACATTTATCAGGCAGCCACATCCCCGGCGTTGTTTATTGTTTTATGGCCTGCATCTGACGGATGCGAGGAGGTGGATTTCGATTGATAACAATACAACAACAACAGGATTCCCTCCATCGACCCATCCGGAAAACCCGCAGATGAACCCGTAAAACAACTGTTATGCAACCGACCTGGCCGTTCCTTGTATTTGGCGCCATTGTACTCGTGTTGGTACTGGCGATCCTGGGTCTGTCCTACCTGCTGGGCCAGCGCCATAAAGACCGCTCTACGGGCGAAGCTTATGAGGCCGGTATTCTTTCTACCGGCTCCGCGCGTCTCCGCTTCCCGTCCCAATTTTACCTTGTAGCCATGTTGTTTGTGATCTTCGACATCGAGACCGTTTTCGTGATCTCCTGGGCCATTGCGTTCGGGGAGCTCGGTTGGCCGGGGTTCATCGGCGTGTCGGTTTTTATCGCCATCCTGCTGGCCGTATTGGTCTATGAATGGCGAAACGGCGCGCTGGACTTCGGGCCCGACGGCAAGAAGATCCTGAAGGCGTTCCGGAAGATGAAACAATCTTCTCTTCAACCCAAAAACGAAACGCATGAAGTGGTGGTTAACTGAACCGAAAGAAGCTGCGCCCAGCAGCAACGGGAATTACTCCATGGAAGCGTCCGTCGGGCAAAGCGTGATGCTCACTTCCGTTGAGCGCCTCGTTGCATGGGGCCGCAAAAACAGCATGTGGCCTTTCCATTTCGGGTTGTCGTGCTGCTTCGTGGAAATGGCCACGGGCATGACGCCCAAGTACGACCTGGCGCGCTTCGGCGCCGAAGTGATCCGCGGAACTCCCCGTGAAGCCGATGTGATGATCATCGCGGGAACGGTATTTATCAAAATGGCGCCTATCATCCAGCGGCTGTACGAACAGATGATGGAGCCGCGCTGGGTAATTTCCATGGGCAGCTGTGCAAATTCCGGCGGGATGTATGATATTTACAGCGTGGTGCAGGGCGTGGATAAATTCCTGCCGGTGGATGTATACGTTCCCGGATGCCCGCCGCGCCCCGATGCATTCATGCACGGCCTGCTGCTGCTGCAGGAATCGGTAGGGAAGGAGCTGCGCCCCCTCAGCTGGACCATCGGGGACCAGGGCGTGATCAGGCCCGAAAAAGAATCGATGAAAGACCGCTTCCGCGAGAAGCGGCAAAATATGACCGAATTTAAGACGCCGGACGAGATCTGAAAGGGATCGCCGCAACCTGTTAAATCCATCATGCATGAGTATCCGAAGGATCACCGAGAATGTCTATGAACTCAACCTGGGTAAGTCGAACGCTTTTCTGATCGACGATGAAAAGCTGACGCTCATAGACACGGGAGAGCCCGACCGCAGCGGCCAGATCCTGGAACTGCTCGCATCCATCGGCCGGGAGCCGGATGATTTGAAACACATCCTGCTCACCCACAGCCACCCGGACCATTCCGGCAGCGCTGCCGACCTGAAGGCGATCACCGGGGCCAAAGTGTACATGCATGCGGCAGAGAAAAAATGGGTAGAAGCAGGATTCGTGCCCAAGCCGGAGCATCCCCATTTTACCGGGATGGTCAACCGGCTCATCTACCAGCTGTTCATCGCCAAGGCACC
>NZ_CALNBI010000076.1 GCF_937874145.1 uncultured Chitinophaga sp.
ATCAAAAAAGTCATTCAGTGGCGCCGAAGGCGTATACACCAAACCGGTCTTCAGCACGCGGTCTGTCACGAAACCAGGCCGGAGCTGGCGGGTGGTTTCCACCCATACGGGCAATTCTTCCGTTCCTTCGATCAGTTTGCGGTTGTAGGACTGATTAATGTCGCGCACAACGGCGGCATACCGGATACTGAAGGCGGTGATCATCAATAGGGAAAGCGCCGCCCCGGTGAGGGCGGGCTTCCCGAGGTGCAGGTTTCTTATGGCGGAGATGGTATGGTACACGAGGAATGCGGGCACGAAGGCGTGGAAGCCCAGTCCCAGCGCGATGATGCCGACGGCGGCGAAAGGCGTCAGCGGCATGCAGCAGATGGCCAGGTAGGTGAAAAGCGTAACCGCAATGCCGGCGGATATGCCCGTGAGGATGCGGGCCCACCGGGGCATGAGGTCCACGTAGCGGAACAGGAGCAGCGTACAGCCGGTAATGATCAGCAGCACGCCCTGCCAGGTGGTAGTGTCTTCGAACACGTGGATTTCGCGGTTGAGGGCGTAACAGCTCACGAGCCAGAGGAGCCAAACAACGGTTTTGATGTCGTTTTTATTCGGGTTCTCCCGGTCTGTGAACCAGTAAAAGAGCAAACAAAGGATGGCAAGGCCGGCGTGGATGGCGAAGAAGGCGAACAGGGCGCCCTCCGTGGGCGTGTCTATGAGGTTGCCGATGAAATAAAGCAATACGCTGAATAGCAGCACGGAGAAATATGAAAGGTAGCGGTGGTCGAGAAGCCGTTGCTTGAGGGATCGTATGTTTTCCATATTGAAAAGTACTTTGTATTTCAAAGTATATGTGCCTGAATAAAGGGAGTCGCCTCCCCTTGAATTCACTTTGCATTACAAAGTAATATCAAAATTTTTGATAAAACAATCACCTGCCACAAATTTTTCTTCCGGCCTGATAAATTGGAATGGCATGCTGCCAGGCTAAATACTTAATTCTGGGTATTGCCTGTTCCCTTCATGTTAGGTAGCATTGCAGTTGAAATTTAAGGCGATAGCTATGTCATAAAAATAAATATTGATTTATAATATAATCTGAAATTATGTCCAAATCATCCCTCCTTTTCTCGCTGGCCTTCCTGTCGCTGCTTGCATTTTCCTGCAAGAAAGGCAAGGACCCGGAACCGGGCGGCGAGCCGGGAACCCCCAGAACCGTAGTGCTGGATGTGCAAACAGGGCTCCCCGGCAACATCGTCAAAGCGAAATTCAACTTCCCCCTTTCCCAGGAATCCGGGGAAATCACCGTAGGCAATCAGAAAACGGTATTTGCTAAAACAGAAGACAGCGCCGCTATCTTCATCCTCCCCTACCTCCCCAGCGGCGATGTGAAGATCGATTTCAGCCTGCTGGAAGTTAAAACACCGGCGAACTTTAAAATTGCGGCCTATACGCCCGTGAGTGCGCCCGACGCTGTGAAAGACAGGATGGTGGCTATTATGAATGAAATAGCCGCGGATGACGCGCTGCCCGAAGGGTATGCTTCTTCCGTCACCGCCATCCGCAACAACTTCGTGGCCGGCTATCAAAAACTGACTGCCGCCGAGAAGTCCCAGGTGGCATTCATGTTCGAGCAATCCATGTTGCAGTCCCCTCCCGCCATGAACCTCCGGCAGGCGCCCGGCGCGCATAAGCTCGATGATTTCAAGGCGCCGACTTCCATTTCATCCGACAAGGAATACCGGGAAGTGATGATCATGTGCATCGGTTTTTATACTTTATCAGGAACCAACCTGGTATTGGGAGCTACGATGATGGCGGCGCCTACGGGCGTTACCCAGGTGGCGGGCGCGGCAGTGATTGGCACCGCACTTTACAGCTTCAAACAGGCACTGGCCTGCAAACGCCTGCTGACCCTGTATTCCAAGGATACCAAACGCGTGGAAAGCGCCGAACAGGGCTCCTATATCCCCGGGCTCAGGGAAGCCGGCCGCCAAAGCGAAGATGCGTCGGCTGGGAAGGATGAGCGCATGGTATTCGAAAAAGATATTGCTTACGAGATGAATGTGGTGGCACTCCATGTTTCCATGGCGATGGATTCTAAAAGCCCCGTGATCAGTAAGTTTTTAACGGAGCTGCAAAGACTGACAAACAGTATTAACGCTACCATCACCAAAGTCAACAACCTGAAAAACTGGCTTGTCCGCACTCCCAATATCCCCCAGTTGGATTTTGGCATTCCTGCCACCGGCATTGAATCTTCACTGAATGTGAAAGCGGAAGACGTGACGCTGGCTAACATATCTAATCCCGCCATCACGCTCACCAAAACGGTGAAAGACGGGAAACTGATCGTAAAAGCCAGCAGCACCACGATCACCGCGGACACCGAGTTCACTGTGGATTTTGTTTTCGGCCAGCCTTTCCTCGGCATCTCCAATCACCTGACCGTAGCGGCACTGTATAGCCCCAAACTGGTGCCGCACAGCATGTCCCTGTTTGCAGGTAATAATCAGTCAGGCGAAAACGGCAAACCGTTGGCCAATCCGCTGAAAGTAAAAGTGCAGGATATCCGTGGACAGTCTTTACCGGGCGTGACAGTTGAATGGCGCGTGAAGCTAGGCGGCGGTACGCTGGCAGCTGCGGAATCCATTACCGGCGCGGATGGTGTGGCGCAGATGAGCTGGACCCTCGGCGAACCTGAGCTCCAGGAAGTGGAAGCTGTCGTGAAGAAGAAAGACGGAACGCCGGTTGCGGGAAGCCCCGTCGTATTCAAAGCTACTTCCGGCAACCCCTGGGAGAAAATGATGGCGGGTACCACCTGGGCGCGGGAAAATGGCTATCTGTACCCTACCAGCATGTATTCCGCGGAGGACGCGCAGCGCATGTTCAAAGCCAACAGCAGCGAATGCACGGGTGCGCTGACGACCATTACGTATAACGACGTGGTGTATTGGTACATCAAGAGCCCGCAGTACCACGACGTTACTTTCAGCCGGAATTTCAGTGTGCCGGTTATCGAAATGGCCTGTCATGTGAGCAATCCGCCTTCGAATACGAACTGGGGAACCTGGGATGTAAGCGCCGACGGGTATCTCCGCATCGCGCTGCCCACCTTTAATATGCTCTACACCAAACTCCAGTCAACCGACCAGCGCGAGTTTAAGGTGTACAAAACCGGCAGCGCCGCGGGCCAGGTCAACTACGAGCGCTGGGTAATGAAATAACCCCATCTGCATAACAGAAAGGGCCGGACGTTGGAATTATCTCCCGCATCCGGCCCTTCTGATGTAAAGTATCTTACAAATTCCCTCCCACTTCCAGTTTGATAACGGTCGCAATGGCGTTCGTTCCCTTCGCGGGAACGGTCAGCATTGTGCCTGCACCATGTTGTGCTGCGGTTACTTTGCCTTTACTGCCGAGGAGGCTGGCTTCGGATACTTTGGCGGTGAGCCCGTCGACCTGCAGCTTCCCGTCCGCCGGCCATTCGAAAACGGACAGATAGAGCGTGGTGTTGCTGCCATTGCGTTTCTGCGTGATCCTGCCCCATTTTTGCGCCGGCAGGGGATTGCCCTTTGTGCCGTAGACCGCTTCGCCATTCACTTTCATCCATTCACCAATTCCTTTCAGGCGTTCGATGCTGGGTTCGGGGAAGGAGCCGTCTGCCATGGGGCCGATGTTGAGGAGGTAATTGCCGCCTTTGGAGGCGATGTCTACCAGGTTGCGGACCATCGTTTCCACGGATTTCCATTTGTGGTCGTAGCTTTTGTAGCCCCAGGTGCCGTTCATGGTCATGCAGGTTTCCCAGTCGGTGCCGTCGAGATCGCTGAGGTTGGGGATTTTTTGTTCCGGTGTTTTGTAATCGCCGGGGAAGTTCGGGCGTTTGAGGCGGTCGTTGGTGATGATGTTGGGTTGTGCGGCGAGGGCGTCCTGTAATTTCCGGGCGGCTTCGTCGGTCATATTCGTGGGCGTGTCCCACCAGAGAACGGCTACGTCGCCGTAGTTGGCGAGGAGTTCTTTGACCTGGGGCACGGCCACGGCATCGATGTATTGTTGGAAAGACCGGGTTTCCTGGGCGGGGTCCCAGTGGCCGTTGTGGGCTTTCGTGTAGGCGTTTACGCGGTTGCTGTCCGGGTTGGGCCATCCTTCGTGCATTTCCTTGCGCGCGGCCGAGCCGCCGGGGTTGTTCCAGTCCTGGGCCTGGCTGTAGTAGAACCCGAGTTTGATGCCGTGTTTGCGGCAGGCTTCGGCGAGTGGTTTGAGGAGGTCTTTTTTATAGGGAGTGGCGTCGGCGATGTCCCATTCGGTGGCTTTGGAATCGAAGAGCGCGAATCCGTCGTGGTGTTTGGCGGTGATGACGATGTATTTCATGCCCGCGCCTTTCGCCATTTTTACCCATTGTTCGGCGTCGTATTGGGTGGGATTGAACTGTTGGGCGTATGCCTGGTATTCGGCGACGGGGATTTTGCTCCTGTTCATGATCCATTCCCCGCCGCCGCGGTTCATGGGAAACCCTTTGTAGGTGCCGGCGGGCACGGCGTAGACGCCCCAGTGGATGAACATGCCGAAGCGTGCTTCGCGCCACCATTGCATGCGGGCGTCTTTATCGGTTTGTTGGGCGGAAAGGCTTTGCGCGCCAAGGAGCGCCGCCAGTAGAAAGGCAGTTTTTCTCATGGAATTCATTTTAATGCAAACGATTGCATTATGGCAAGTTCGGATAAAATGCGGGAATGGGGTTGGATGTTTTTACCGGATGATGGTGTTTTTTTAACTGTTGCCGGTGAGGACTTTGGCGAGGAGCAGGTCGCGGTCGCGGCGGGAGCCTACGACGAATGCGTGTTCTCCGAAGACGGAGAACCCTTCTCTTTCGTAGAGGGCCCTGGCGCGCGGGTTGTGTTCCCATACGCCGAGCCAGGCGGTGCGCACGTGGCGCTGGCGGGCGAGCTGCAGGGCGTAATGGATGAGGGATTTGCCGGTGCCGCGGCTTTGGGTGGTTTGCAGGACGTAGATTTTTTCGATTTCCATAGCTGGTTCGGGCAGCAGGGTGCCGTTGTCGGGCTGCTTGTTGAAGTTGAGCTGCACGAAGCCGGTGAGTTGTTCTCCGGCGACGGCCACGTAGTACTCGGTCCCCTCCTGCCGGAACGCTTTGCGCACGGCTTCGGGGCTTTTATGTTCACGGAGGAATGCTTCGAAATCTTCCGGCGGATATTGGTCGCGGAAGGCGTCGGAGAAGGTATTAAGTTCGAGCGCAGCCAGTGCCGGGAGGTCGGATTCGGTGGCACGGCGGATATACGTGTCCGTCATACGCGCAAATTATGCTATTTTTGCACCGGAACCTCAGAAAACAATATGTGGAAAACCTTGCTCGTAACACCCTTGTTCGTATCCGCGCTGGCGCAGGGCCAGACGGTTCACCGCGAGGATTTTATGATAGACAGCGACCCGGGCGTGAAGATCTTCGTCAGGGAGATCTCCGTGAAGAAGCGAAGCCGCAAGCCGCCGGTGCTGATGTTGCACGGCGGAGGTTCCGGTGCGGTGGCTTCTTTTGACCTGCCGGTTGCGGGCGGCTCCCTGGCCGAAGACCTGGCGAAGGAGGGGCAGCATGTTTTCATCATGGATGCGCGCGGCTGGGAAACTTCCACCCGGCCTGACTATGACACCCTTCGCCGCTGGACCATCACCGGCTCTTCCGCGGAAATTTCCAATGACATCAATGCGGTGATAGACTTTATCCGCGAGCGCATGGGCGTAAAACAGGTAACGTTGTTCGGATGGGCCACGGGCGGGCAATGGATGGGATATTATTCCTGTATTTACCCGAACCGGGTTGCAGCCCTGATCATGCTAAATAGTTTGTACAATGAAAAGGCACGCTGGGCCTTCACTGATTATTTCCGTTCGCCTTTCGATACCACGCAATTCAATTATGCTTCTACCCCCGTCCTGCGCCGCGCCACGCGTTCGCAATTGATCGACAGCTGGGACCGCAGCATTCCCGACAGCAACAAAACCCTCTGGCGCGATCCGGCGCTGGCGGAGCTGTATGGGAAGACGGCGGTGGGTTTTTATGAAGACAGCATCCTGGCCGTTCCGGGGGGCTATCGCGCGGAAGCGTTTTACACGGCGCAGGGCCGCGGCCAGTGGCATGCGAAAGATGTGCGGGTGCCGGTGTTGTATATCCGTGGCAAATATGATAACTGGAGCCGGCAGGAAGATCTGCTGGCGTTGCAATTGCGGCTGGTGAACAGTCCGCGCAAGCAGTTTGTCACATTGCCGGAAGGTTCGCATCATGTTTTCCTGGATCGTCCTGAGAAAGGGCGTTCGCAGCTAATTCAGGAAATTACGAGCTTTAATGTGCGCCGGAAGTGAGGATGAGCGAGTTGCGTAAAATTTTTTCATGTGAAAATTTGGAGCGAATAAATTAATTCCTATCTTTGCAATCCCAAACGAAACGGTGATGATCCTGTAGCTCAGTTGGTAGAGCAATACACTTTTAATGTATGGGCCCTGG
>NZ_CALNBI010000077.1 GCF_937874145.1 uncultured Chitinophaga sp.
ACCTCGCGGAGACCACTCTAGACGTCGACGATGCCCGCCGGCTCGACGGGCAGCTCGCCGAGCTCCAGGCCTGGAAATTCTATAAACAGGGCATGTACGCCGAAACAATCGAACCGCTGAAAACAGCCCTGAAAAAAGGAAGCAGCGGCCGCGACCAGAAGGCGCGCATGTATTACATCCTCGGACAGCTGTACGCCTGGAAAGGGCAGCACGACTCGTCCATGACCGCCTTCCGCGAGGTGATCGCCGCCAAACCCGACGCCACGATCGATTTCAACGCCCGGGTGCAGATCGCCAAAGCCAACGCCAAAGTGAACGGAGGCAGCCTCGAAGAGAGCATCGCCGCGCTGCAGGGCATGCTCCGCAAAGAGCGTTTCATCCCTTTCCGCGACGCGATCTGGTATAATATGGCCGTGTTGTGCGCCAACGATGATCCCGAACGCGCCATTGGTTTTTTGAATGAATCACTGCGGGTGGAAAGCGCCAATATGTTCCAGAAAACCCTGACTTTCAAAGGGATGGCGGACATCTACTATTTCCGTAAAAATTACCGCGACGCACAACGGTACTACGACAGTACGGCTTCCATCATGGGGCCCGATTTCCATGACCGCGAAGTTGTGACTGCCCGGAAAGAAACGCTGGGCGCGGTGGCGGAGAAAGTGCAGGTTATTCATGACGAAGACAGCCTGCAGCAGATCGCGGCAATGTCTCCCGCCATGCGGGATTCTTTCCTCGTTTCGCAGGTGGCGGCGATCAAGGCGGCCAAGAATCCGCCGGTGGAAGGCGGGAAGAAAGGCGGTGGCACCTCGGCGAGGGACAATGCAACTTTCAACATCAGCAAAAACAACAATAATGCGGCGTTCGGGCCGAATATGGAAGGCGGGGAATGGTATTTTTACAACCAAACCAACAAGTCTTCCGGGTTCAGCGAGTTCCGCCGGCGCTGGGGCAACCGCGCGCTGGGCGACAACTGGCGCCGCAGCCAGGCGAGCTCCCTGCTGGCGGGCAATACCAACAGCAGTATTGGCAACTCCACCGAAACAGAAGGGGCCGAAGGCACGGGGGCGCCGTCCATCGCCGAACTCCCGGCCGACAGCATCACTAGCACCCTGCTCGCCAGCCGTTTGCCCGACACCCCCGAGAAGCTGGAAACCTCCCGCTCCCGCCAGCAGGACGCATTCTACGACCTGGGCAAGCTCTATACCGATAAGCTCGACGATACCCGTGAGGGAATTCACACGTATGACTCCCTGTTGCTGCGGTTCCCGGAGCATCCGCGCAAGGTGGAAGTGCTTTACAGCCTGTATGCATGGCATAACAAGCTGAACCACAACGATCAGGCTCAAAAATTCAAAAACCAGATCCTCACCCAGTTCCCCGGCAGCCAGTACGCCAGCATCCTGACTTACGGCCTGGAGAAGAAGGAAGATAAAGAGAAGACGCAGGCTGCCGCAGCCATTTACGAAGCCGCTTACAATGGTTTCCGCGATGGCAACTACGATACTGTGTTCGTGCTCCGCAAGGTGTCCGACTCCACGGTGGGCTACAGTTCCCTCCAGCCGAAGTTCGACTTGCTGGAGGCCATGGCTATCATCAAAACGCGGCCCGACGACGAAGGCAAAGCCGCCATCGCTTCGGTGATCACCAAGTATCCGGGAGACGCCGCGATCCTCGGGCAGGCCAAAGCCATCCAGGAAGCTCTTGAGCGCCGCCAGCAGCTGACGGAATACCTCACCAACCTGGAAATCAAGCGCGACAGCAGCGGAACCGCCATGGTGGACGAAAACATCCGCATCCGCTACCCCTGGCAAACGCCAACGCCCAACCTGCCGGACTCGCTGGCGCTGAAAGCCAAAGCGGATTCCGCCGCAGCCGTGGCGAATGTGCCGCCTCCCGCGCCGGTGAAACCCGTCACCCCCTACCAGCTGGGCGACGAAAAGGCATCGATTCCGCATTTCGTGGTGATCCACTTCGACCGGGTATCGAAAGTACTGATCGACGAAGCAGTGTCCCAATTCTCGAAATACAACAGTGAAAAACACGCTTCCCAGCAGCTGCAAACCAGCATGTATGCGCTGACGCCTAATGAAATCATGGTGATCGTCAGGCTGTTCCCTGATGAGAATAAAGCACTTACGTATTTCGACGAGGTGTCCCGCGTGGCAAGCGAAACCATCATCCCGCGGATACGGCCTACCGATTACCGGCTTTTCATCATCTCGCGTGAAAACTTCATTCTGTTAAATAATACCAAAGACCTGGAGGGCTACCGCAAATTCTTCGGCAACAACTACATAACGGAATAATATTTGCGATACAAACCCGTCAGCTATGCCACCCGGCCTATGAAACGCAGGGGAAAAAGCATAATTTTGCAGTAAACAGACTGTTTCACACTTTTTAACATATGAAAAAATCCGTAAAAATATTATGGGTGGTTTTCGGGTGCGGGGTGTCCTTATTCCTCATCCTCCTCCTGCTGATCAATCTCCGGCTGATCGGACACATGCCCAGCATGGAGGAACTCGAAAACCCGCGGACGGCCCTGGCCTCCGAGGTGATCGCGGAGGATGGTACCATCATGGGTAAATACCTCCAGGTCGACCGTTCCAATATCGACTTTAAGGATATTTCTCCAAACGTTTTCAACGCCCTGCTGGCCACGGAAGACCGGAACTTTTACAGTCACTCCGGCATCGACGCCAAAGCTACGGCAGCCATACCTTTCTACCTGATGATTGGGAAGAAGCGCGGCTCCTCCACCATTACCCAGCAGCTGGCGCTCAACCTGCAGCAGGACGGCGAGGGCAAAACGCGTTCCCGCAACCTGGTGGTGCGCTCTTTCCAGAAGCTTTCGGAATGGGTGATCGCCATCAAGCTGGAAAGAAACCTCACCAAGAAAGAAATCATCACGCTGTACCTCAACACCGTGGCATTCGGCGATAACGTGTACGGCATCGAGAACGGCGCACGGACTTTCTTCAGTAAAGATCCCGCCCGGTTGTCGATCGAAGAAGCAGCTACCCTGGTGGGCATGCTGAAAGGCTCCACCCAGTACAATCCCCGCCGCAATCCCGTAGTAGCGCTCAACCGCCGCAATACGGTGATCGACAACATGGTGAGCGAAGGTTACGTTACCAGCGCCGAAGGCGAGGCGGCAAAGGCCCGTCCCATCGTGCTCCGCTACAACAAGCTCGACCACAACAAGGGGCTGGCCCCCTACTTCCGGGAAGTATTGCGGAGCGAGCTGAAGGCCTGGTGCAAGGAGCATAAGAAACCCGATGGCACCGAATACAACCTGTACCGCGACGGCCTGAAGATCTATACCACCATCAATCCCCGCATGCAGCTGTATGCAGAAGAAGCGGTAGCGCATCACCTGAAAGATCTCCAGAAATCCTTCCAGCAGCAGTCCAACATCAAATCCGGAAAAATCTGGACAGGGCCGATCGCCTCCAGGGACCTGCAGAACTTCATCAAAGACACCGACCGCTACCGCAGCATGAAGGAAGAAGGCGCCAGCGATGAAGACATCGAAAAAGCTTTCAACACGCCGACCAAGATGAAAGCCTTCGGATGGCGGAGTTACACCAATACGGACCAGAACGAGATCGATACGACAATGACGCCGGTCGATTCCATTAAATACCACCGCGCCATTCTTCAGTCCGGTTTCATGGCCATGGACCCTGAAAGCGGCGAGATCAAAGCCTGGGTGGGCGGACCTGATTTCCGTTATTTCAAGAACGACCACGTATTCAAGACCACGCGCCAGGTAGGTTCTACCTTCAAGCCGTTCCTGTACCTGTTCGCCCTGATGAACGGGTTCAATCCCAATACGATGTTGCCCAACGAGCCTGTTACCATTGGCAACTGGACGCTCTCCCGCAACTCCGAAGGCAGCGTGGGCGGATCCATCAGCATGGCGGGCGCACTGGCGAAATCGCTCAACCTGGTAAGCGCTTACCTCATCAAGCAATTCGGCGCCAAGTCATTCGCCAACTTCGCCAACGACAAGATCGGGTTCCAGTCGACCAAGATCGAACCGTATCCTTCCATTGCACTGGGGGTTTCGACGATCTCCCTGTACGACATGCTCCGTGCCTACACGATGTTCCCCGCGCGCGGGGTGATCACTACGCCCATTTACATTACCCGTATTGAAGACCGCTTCGGCAACATCCTCGAAACATACGTTCCCGAGAAGAAGGAAGTGATCAGCGAGATCGATTCCTACACGATGGTAAAAATGATGGAAGGCGTGACGGCCAGCGGCGGTACCGGTGCCAGGTTACGTTTCCGTTACAATATCCCCGGCGAAGTAGCGGGTAAAACCGGCACAACGAACGACAATACCGACGGCTGGTTCCTCGGCTATACGCCTCAGCTCCTCGCCGGCGCATGGGTGGGCTGCGATAACAACTACCTCCGCTTCAACAGCACCTCGCTGGGTCAGGGCGCCAATACCGGTCTTCCCATCTTTGCGCTGTTCCTGCAGAAAGTATATGCAGATAAAACCCTCGGCATCGATCCGAATTCCAAATTCCCCATTCCGCCGAATATGCACAACGACCTGTATTTCAATTATGAAAACAACATACAGCCGGGTGCAGAAGCGGAAGATGTGGGCAACGGTGGTGCCAGCGATTATGAAAGCATCGACGTCGGCGCTTACGGCGAACCTGTAGAACAACAGAAAGAAACGCCCAAAGACGCTCCGAAGGAACAAAAAGAACCTAAAGACGCTCCGAAAGAAAAAGCCCCCAAGCGCGACGAGCCTCAGCAATCAGGCACCCAACCAAAAGCGCTGATGCCTGCGAAACCAAAGAACAACAACTAACATAACCCAAAAGAGCGTGTACCAAAAATGCACGCTCTTTTTTTATGAGCAGATGCGATGGTTCCGGTCGAGGTAGCAGATGTGAAATATATTGCCCTTCTGGAATCCGTGAATCCTCCTCCGTTCGTCCACCCGCAGTTCATAAAATGCCTGATCTGCATCAACACCATAAATGTACCCTCCGGCAGGGTACAAATCCTTCCGGATTTTCGTCAACCCAAATCCAGATTTACCGCTTTTCCCCGCGGTCTTTATTAAATCCAGCCAATTTGAGCGTACCAGTTTATCCAGGAATCGCCAAAAACTTTTCATTTCCGGCTTCCCCCATTGCGAAAAACATTCAAATTTGCGTTGCAAAAAAGTAACTGAGACGAGCATCTTGATGTCATCTTCTGAATTCGTGCTATAGGAATTTTCTACATGGTAATTTTCATGATGCACGAAATGCTGTGGGTTAACATCAACAGATGAATCAAATCGTCGCCGTTCGCGGCTGCTGTCCATATTTTAAGTTTGAGTAATAAGCTTTCATGGATTCCCGGGTGATCTCAGCCAGGGAATAATCGGGTATGGCTCCTGCCGCATTCCTTCTCGCTTTTCGCCAAGGCAGTTCCCTGCATACCAGATTTTCGAGAAATCTAGCGGAATGCTCTCCATACCTGAATTGGATATCTTTTAGGAAATCTTCCAGTTCAATAGATAGTTTTGGACAATCATACTCCTCATTATACAACGCTTCAAAAGGGATTCCTTCCCGGAATTCGTCCTTAAAACGCTTGTAAACAGAAGGCACCGTTGGTCCATGCCCCCATGCTTCAATCCTATCTTCGAATAATGGCTCGTCATACATGACCAGGTGCCATGCCTGCGCATAATATATCAGTTTCTGCAGCTTCATCGGAGAGATCGTATCCCCGGCATCGGCATCCAGGTGCATGAGAAACCAACTGGCAATTTGATTCGCTGTGTACATGATTATCAATTTAAAGTATTGTGCATTACGCGAGCGCCCTGCATATGGCCGCGCGTCAGTTCCACCACTACTTCGTGCAGCCCGCCCACCGCACGCTCCAGGCCCTCCAGCTCGGCTTCGGCATCCGCCAGCGACAGCGCCCTCCTGATTTCCAGCACTACATTCCGCGTCAGGCGTATGCAGGGAATCAGCACGATCACCGTGTCGCGGGCCAGCATATAAGTGAATCTGGGAATATGCTGCCCGATCTCACCTGCCAGCGTATCTATCAGCCTCGTCAGACTACGCAGGTCCTCGCGAACGTTCAACATCAGGTCCAGATGTTCATCGAACCCCAAAGTCATGCGGTCATCCATAAACAAATACGTACCCAGTATCCGGTGGAATTTCTCCCAATCGATGGTCGTTAACATAACAATCGTAGTTTTTTTAATGATGTGGTTGCGTTATCAAATGTAACGAGCGCAGTAATCCGGTGATGGAAAAAAGGGTGAGAATATCTCCGGAATGCGGAGAGTTTCTCTATAAATCGAAGAAAACCGCCTTTTTAAAATGATGAAAATAAAAAAGGCGCGTGCCGTTAAACGGTACGCGCCTTATCTGCCTGTCGAATCTTTTAATCCTGGGTCACATAAGTCAGACGGTCAAATTTCATCGCGTTATCGATCAGCTGGATCGCGATTTTCAGAATCCCCGCTTCGGCCGCAGCATCCACTTTCGGCGCATCGTCCGTAGGCTTGTGATAATCGTCGTGCCCACCCGTATGCAAAAACAACACCGGAACGCCCGCGATATAAAAACTATGATGGTCGCTGCCGCCCTTGCCGGAACCGTCGGTGAAGAACTTGATCCCTCCATCCTGCACGCCCTTGAAAATCTCCGGCCATTCCTTCGCCGTGCCATAACCACCGATACCAACACCACGTTTGGCATCA
>NZ_CALNBI010000078.1 GCF_937874145.1 uncultured Chitinophaga sp.
ATGCCGTGGCCGACCAGAACCTGCTGCAGGTGCTGGAACTGCTGCACCGTCTCTACTGCCCCAAGGACTGACCCATGACCATCGACTGGAATGCCTTCAATCCCGTAAAACCCCTCCAGCCCGGTATCCACGAATTCCAATCCTACGACCTCGCCGAAATCGCGAAGTACATCGACTGGCAATTCTTCTTCATCGCCTGGGAACTGCACGGCAAATTCCCCGCTATCCTGTCCGACGAAGTAGTGGGCAAGGAAGCTACGCATCTCTACAACGATGCGCAGGCGATGCTGAAAAAGATCATCGAAGAAAAATGGCTGACGGCGCGTGCCGTGATCGGTTTCTTCCCCGCCAATTCCAACGGCGCAGATACCGTAACGGTTACCGCTCCCGACGGTGCACAAGTGCCGCTGGAGTTCCTCCGCCAGCAAATCAAGAAAGCGCCCGGCCAACCGAATATGTGCCTGTCCGATTTCATTGCTCCGGCGGAAAGCGGGAAGCAGGACTGGATCGGCGCTTTTGCGGTAACCGCCGGCGAAGGCATCGAAAAATGGTTGGATAAGTTTAAGAAGGAACACGACGACTATTCTTCGATCATGCTCAAAGCGCTGGCCGACCGCCTCGCCGAAGCGTTCACCGAATTGCTGCACGAAAGGGTGCGGAAGGAATTCTGGGGTTATGCCGCAAACGAGCACCTGACCAACGACCAGCTGATCGCCGAGGAATTCCTCGGTATCCGCCCCGCGCCGGGCTATCCCGCCTGTCCGGAGCACACGGAGAAATACAAGCTGTTCGATCTGCTGAGCGCCACCGCGTCCACCGGCATCACCCTTACCGAATCGCTGGCCATGTATCCGGCGGCGAGCGTGAGCGGCTGGTATATGGCTAACCCGGAAGGCAAATATTTCGGCCTGGGCAAAATTGACCACGACCAATTACAGGATTACGCCACCCGTAAGGGTTGGGACCTCGAAACAGCCGAAAAATGGCTGCGCCCGAGCCTCGATTAGGCGTCGCCGTAACCGATATGCGAAAGCGCAGTTCTCCGGAGCTGCGCTTTTTTAATGTTTCATATCAGTGTCCTGCGCTTCGCGGAGGTCGGCGGCGTCGATGGTGGTCATCATACGGTCGCCGCGGAAGAAGCGGATATTTTTCACCGAGTCCGATTTGGGGATGGCGCCGAGCCAGGCCATGGACTTGGTATAAGTCGTTTTAGGCGTATCTACTTTGATCGCGAAATGCAGGTCCATATTGCCGTCCAGCACGTAGGAGCGC
The DNA here is from genome assembly GCF_937874145.1 of uncultured Chitinophaga sp. Taxonomy (GTDB): domain Bacteria; phylum Bacteroidota; class Bacteroidia; order Chitinophagales; family Chitinophagaceae; genus Chitinophaga. Next base: position 1,273 of record NZ_CALNBI010000078.1, read on the forward strand.
GACAGCTCGATGGTTTGCGTGAGGTCGCTGGGCCGGAGCACTACGGCCGCGAGCAGGTTATGGCTGAAATCGATGGTGTCGATGGTATTGTTCATCGTTTTGGCCATCCCAAAGGTTTTGCGCATTTCTTCCGGGTTGTGGATGATCCAGCAGGCCACGCTGTCGGTGAGCTTGACGGAGTTGTTGACGAAATATCCGCTGAGGGGCCGGATCACCACGTCTTTTTGCATGACAACTTCTGCCGGAGGCGCACCGGTCGTGTCTTTGGAATTCGAATGCTCGTCGGACTGCGAAGTATTGGGGCCACAGGCGGCGAGAAACAGCAGTAAGACCGCTATGGGTAAGTGTTTCATGGGATGATTGTTTTGATGTTCTGATGAAAGGATACTGCAAACACAGTACCGGGAAACCGGTTTCTATAACAATTTCATGACAGAGGAGGTTGATAAAAAGGGAAATCACGCAGGAAATTGCGTAGAATTACGCTTGCCTATACCCTCTGGAGGGTATTACCTTTGTGCTATGCAATTAGATCGCATTTAGCCCCAAAAAAGCAGTTCAGAAAGTTTAAGGTACACCTGTTAAGTTAACCCCAGTTACAGTTTTAGGGCCGCCGGTAAGGGCGGCCCTTTTTATTTGCAAAGATGATTGAGCGGATTATTTCACGTCTACCCACATGCCGTTGTCGCGGATGAGGTTGATGAGCTCGGTAACGGCTACGTCGCTGCTGAGGCCGCGTTTCACGACTTCTTTTCCGCGGTAGAGCGTAATTTTTCCTACGCCGCTGCCTACATAGCCGAAATCGGCGTCGGCCATTTCCCCCGGACCGTTTACGATGCACCCCATAATGGCGATTTTCACGCCTTTGAGGTGATTGGTTACCGCGCGGATGCGTGCGGTGGTTTCCTGGAGGTCGAACAGGGTGCGGCCGCAGGAGGGGCAGGAAATATATTCGGTTTTGGAGATGCGGGAACGGGTGGCCTGGAGGATGCCGAATGCCACGTTGTTGATCGTTGCGGGGGAAGAAGATTGCCCTTCGGCGGTAAGCCACAGGCCATCGCCGAAGCCGTCGAGCAGGAGGGCGCCGGTTTCGGTGGCGAAGTGGATGAGGTCCTGGTCGGCGTTTTGGTCGTTACTGTTGCATTGAAGGATCACGGGATGGGGGAACTTTTGCTCCATGATCGCGATAAGTATCCGCCGCACCGATGCCATGGCATGTGCGTTGCCACTGGCGATCACCGGAACGATATTTCCTTTCAGCTCGGCCAGTTTTTCCAATACGCCGCTGCCAAGCGCGGCTGCATCCACTTGTACGAAATTCATGACGTCGCTCGTGCCGGAAAAGCTGTTGATATCGCGGAAATACGGATGGTATTTGGATTTATCATCCGCCAGTTGCCAGCTTTCGGCATCCACGATCACTTGCAAAGTGCCCGGCAATGCGAAGCCCAGGATTTGCTTCCCGGTGTAAATATAATCGGCTGCCGCGTCGCTGATATTCCACTTGTCGGTGGCTTCGTCGTAATGGTAACCGATTCCCTGGAGGTCGGCGGGAGTAATCGCGGGAAGATGACGGAGGTCCGCCACTACCACGGGCACCTGTTTGCCGCCGATGTTACCGATGGCGTCTGTAGTGCGTTTGGTGAACTGGAACGGCGAATACGGTAATTTCTGCGGATCGCCTACCGGCGCGATGGGCGCGTGGCCCGCGCGTTGCGTATAGCGGCGCACGAGGTCGCGGCACACGGGCAGCTCGAACTCGGGATCTTCGGTCAGCGAAACCCGGATCGTATCGCCGATGCCGTCTTCCAGCAAGGTACCGATACCCGCGGCCGATTTGATGCGGCCGTCTTCCCCGTCGCCGGCTTCGGTTACACCGAGATGGAGCGGGTAGCAATGGCCGAGCTCCTGTTGCATGGTGCTCACCAGCAGGCGGTAAGCCTGAACCATCACCTGCGGGTTGCTGGCTTTCATGCTCAGCACGATATTGCGGTATTGAAGGTCTTCCGCGATGCGGAGGAATTCCATGGCGCTCTCCACCATGCCCATCGGGGTATCGCCGTAGCGGCTCATAATGCGGTCGCTGAGGGAACCGTGGTTGGTGCCGATGCGCATGGCCGTGCCGTGGTCTTTACAAATATTCACCAGCGGCGTGAAACGCTCGCGGATGCGGTCGATTTCTTCCAGGTATTCCGCGTCGGTATATTCGAGCAGCTCGAATTTTTTCTTGTCGATGTAGTTGCCGGGGTTGATGCGCACCTTCTCCACGATGCGCGCCGCCACTTCCGCCGCGTTGGGCGTAAAGTGGATGTCGGCCACCAGCGGCGTGGTGTACCCGCGTTTCCGCAACTCGTTTTTGATGGGCAGGAGGTTCTGCGCTTCCTTAATGCTGGGAGCCGTGATCCGCACCAGTTCCGCACCCGCTTCGATGCACCGGATCGATTGCTCCACGGTGCCCATGGTGTCCATGGTATCCGTGGTCGTCATCGTTTGAATCCGGATCGGGTGGTTGTTTCCGATAGTAAGGTCGCCCACTTTCACTTCTAAAGTGGCCAGTCTTTCGTATGTCGTCAGTGATGGGCAATATAATTGCATGAATGCTGTTCGGTTCTTTTAGTTCGTTGATATTGAATCAAATATTCAATCTGTGTTGCTGAAAAAGCACAGAATAAGACGCCGTCTTACGCTATCCTTTTTTCAAAATTAGCAAATTATTCACCGTTCGGTGCTTCTACATATTTTGTTATTTTATATGAACGGTAAACTTCCCGCCCGATAATTTGACTAGTTTTAGCAAATCATGCAGAGCGCCATGTTTGTAACCGACAAGGCCCGTACCGCCATATAACCTGACAATCAATAACCTGTCAATCGATTTGAACAAGATAGTGGATACCATACCCTACCAGCAGATCCCGCTAAACGGTCAGTTCAGCGTATTCGAAATGGAGAATTTCCAGACCGAATATGCGGGCATTCCGCACCGGCATCACGTGTTCCAGATTCTCTGGTTCACCAAAGCCGCCGGCGATCATGTGGTGGACTTCGTGACGTACGAGCTGGGCGACAATACCCTTTTCCTTCTCCGGCCCGGGCAGGTCCACCAGTTGCCGAAATCCGGATTTTACGGTTTTAGCATCACCTTTACTGAACAGTTTTATTGGGAGAATAAACACGAACGTCAAACCTTATACGATTTTACCACCCTTTTCGACGATTCGCAGGAGTATGCACCGGTCCGCATCGGCGGCGAGGCCGCCGTATCGATGCAGAAAATCATTTCCCTTATGCAGGCGGAGCTACGGCACGAGGGTAGCAACAGCAGCGTGATCAAACATTACCTGAACGCGTTTTTATTGCTGTCTGAAAGGGAAAAGAAGCAGAACCCGGTGAACAGTCCGGATGCGCATAACCACGACGCGCGCATTATCCAGCTGCGCCGGCTGGTGGAGAAGAACTTCCGCCAGGAGCACCAGGCAGCCTTTTATGCCGCACATTTCTCGTTGACGGCCAAGCGGTTAAACGAAATCGCAAAAGAAGCCATCAATAAAACGGTGACCGACATGGTGCACGACCGCCTCGTCCTGGAAGCCAAGCGGCAATTGGCGTTCAGCAACCGGAATGTGAAGGAAATCTGCTACGAGATCGGTTTTGAAGACCCGGCGTATTTCAGCCGTTTTTTCCGGCATCACACCGGTATTTCGCCCCACGAATTCCGCGAAACGGTGTTCAAATAGTACAATGAAATTGTCTTTTTGTCCAAACTCCGGGGAGAATTACAGCGTTATTTTTACACTTGTATAAACGGAAACCATGCTTAATAACGCGTTTCAGGCGCGTTTTTTTACATTTGGAAAGGAAAGTAAGCAAAAAGCCGTCCCACGACCGGGGCGGTTTTTTATTTCCCGATGGAGAACCCGCGGCCCAGCACTTCATGCACTTCATGGATGACCGTAAACGCTTCGGCATCCACTTCCGCAACCACTCTTTTCAGTTCCATCAGTTCCTGTTTGTTGATGATCACGTACAGCACTTCTTTGGGATCTTTCGTATAAGCGCCGTGCCCGTGCAGCACCGTGGCGCCGCGGTTCATGTTGCGTGTGATTTTTTCCGCGATGATGGCCGAGAAGGGGGAGATGATGGTGACGGCCCGCTTGGTGTTGAAGCCTTCCACGATATAATCCACCATTCTCGCGCCGATGTATACGGCGATGAAGGTGTACATCGTGCGCTCGATCCCGATCATGAAAATGCCGGCGGAAATGACTACCACGTCAAACACGAGGATCGCGTTGCCGAGGCTCCAGCCGAAGTATTTGTTCAGCACGCGTGCTACGATCGATGCGCCGCCGGTAGTGCCGCCGGAAAGGAATACGAGCCCCAGGCCGATGCCTACGAGCAAGCCCGCGAAGATGGCCGCCAGCAGCGGGTCATGCGTGGGCGGTTCGCGGTTGGCTTCCGTCAGGTAAAGGAAAAAGGAGCAAAAGATGATGGAAAGCAGGGTGTAAATAACGGTCCGCCGGTTAAGCAGGCGCCAGCCGGCAATCATGAGCACGGCGTTGATCGCGAGGTTCACGGCGCCGGCCGACCATCCGAAAAGATAATGCGTCAATATGGAAATACCGATCACCCCGCCCTCGGAGAGCTGGCTGGGGATGGCGAGAAAGTTAATGCCGATGGCGAAAATGAATGACCCGAGAATAATCAGGAAAATGTTCCTGGCGTGCAGTTTCATGCCGCAAAGGTACGGGAAGGCCGGAAATTACCAGTCCTTTTCCACGCTCACGGGTGTGCCCTTGGTCTTCTTCATTTTATCTTCCTGCAGCTTTTTCTCCTGCTGGGCCAATGCCTGGAGGAGGCGTTTGGCTTCTTCCTGGGTGAGCTTGCTGGGCTTGGGTTTAGGTTGCTGGTTTTGTTCTTTCTGGTCTTTTTGATCCTGCTGGTCCTTTTGGTCCTGCTGGTCTTTCTGATCTTTCTGGTCCTGCTTGTCTTTGTTCTGCTGGTCCTGTTTATCTTTCTGTTTGTCTTTGTCTTTCTGTTCTTTGTTATCCTTTCCGTCGCCGGATTGTTGCTGTTGTTTCTTCAGCATTTCCTGTGCGTAGGCGAGGTTGTAGCGCGCCTGTTCGTCGGCCGGGTTAGCTTTGAGGGCTTTTTTATAGGCGGCGATGCTTTCTTCCCACTTTTTGTCTTCCATGAAAGTGTTGCCGATATTATAATTGGCATCGGCGGCATTTTCTTTCCTGGAGGGCGTTTTGAGGGCGTTGGCGTATTGCTGGCGCGCGGCTTCGTAGCGTTTTTGCTCGTAGAGGGAATTGCCGAGGTTGAAGTTGCCTTCAACGGAGCGGGCATTGCGTTCCAGGGCTTTTTTGTAGCTGGCTTCCGCGTCGGCGTATTGTTGCTTTTTATATTGGGCGTTGCCTTCGCGGAGATATTTGGACGTGCCTTGCTGAGCGGCCGCCGGGAGGGCGAGCGCCACGAGCGATGCGATGATCGTTACGGTATGGAGGAAGTGGTGTTTCATGCGGCCTCCGCTTTTTGGATCCCGGGCAATATGCCGGCTTTCTTGCGGGAAGTTCCTTCGGGAATGAAGAATTCCAGCACGATGAGCACCAGGCAAATGCCAAGGAAGTATTGGAAATAACTATTGTAATCGGTGAAAACGTTTTCTCCGAACTCTTTCTGTTCCATCTTGTCGATGCGGTCGGCGAGGGCTTCCACTACTTCATCGGTGTTATTGAGCAGCTGGAGGTACATGCCTTTACCGGTGGACGCGAGTTTCTTCAGCCCGTCTTCATTGAGTTTGGATATAACGGTTTTACCTTCGTTGTCTTTTTTAACGCCGCCGGATTCCAGGTCGGGGAGAGGGGAGCCGGTGGGTGAGCCGATGCCTACGGTGTAGATGACCACGCCGTTTTCCAGGGCTTTTTTGGCTTCGGTTACAGCGCCTTCCTGGTGGTCTTCGCCGTCGGAAATGATGATGAGCGCCTTATGTTTGCGTTCCTTTTTGTTGAAGGCCTCGTCGCTCACGCGGATCGCTTCGCCGATCTCGGTACCCTGGCGGGGGATGAGGTCAGGCGTGATGCTGCCCAGGTACATGCGGGCGGCGGAATAATCGACCGTCAGCGGCATCTGGAGATAAGCGTTCCCTGCAAAAACCACCATGCCTATGCGGTCGTTATCCATCTTTTCCATGAGCCTGGTGACGAGCTGCTTGGCGCGCGTAAGCCGGTCGGGCTTGGCGTCGTTGGCGAGCATGCTCTTGCTCACGTCCAGCGCGATTATTACATCCACGCCTTTCCGGGTGATCTTTTCGACGCGGCTGCCTTTCTGGAGATTGGCCAGCCCGATCACGCCGAAGAAGAACGCGAGGAAAATGAGGATGAATTTCACGGTAAAGAGCCTGCGGGAATACCCGCTGAACAGTTTTTCCACCATTCCGGGGTCGCCGATGCGGCGGATAGACCTGCGCTTCCACACGGTTACCCAGGTGAAAGCGAGCGCCAGCACGATGAGCAACGTGAAGGCCCACAAGTATTCTGTATGTTGGAATCTAAGCATGTTGTAAAACGCCACTTCCCGGGCAAAGGCCGGGAAGTGATTCAAAAATAATTTTTTTATAACGTATTACAAGGGCAGGAGGAAAGGTTTTATCAGTTTTTTAACAGCCTATTTCTCCCCTTTGTAAAAACCTTCGCTGCTAAGGATGGCGCGCGTCACCTCCAGGCCCAGTGCGTTCATGTCCGCCGAAGGGTTTTCCGTCTCGAAATTGAGGACGAAAAAGGAGGGATGGCGGTTTTCTTCGATCCAGCCGGTTACCCAGCCGATCTGCTTGCTGCCCATGCGGCCGTGGCCGGACTTCCGGGCAAAAATGAATTTATCCGTTTTTTCCATGACCATCAGCCCCGCAGTCAGTTCCTGAGCGCGGCGCTGGTAGGGAAGCTGGTTGAAATAGAGCTGTTTGATGAAGCCGAGCACTTCGTCCGGGCTGATTTGCAGGGAGTTATCGAGCCAGAAGGTATCGATGCGGCTGATTTTCTTGTTCCCGAAGCCAACGGTATCCATCCAGTGCTGGAGCGTATCTTTCCCGATGGTCCGGGTAATGTCCTGGAATGCAATGGCTGAACCGTTGCGGAATGCCTGGTTGAAGGGCCCGGCCGCCGTGATAATATTGGTATCGCTGATGGCGCCCGTCTGCAGGCCGGTGATGGAAAGGAAAATCTCGAAAACGCCCGCCGGCACGAAGCGCTCTTTGGCGCGTTCGATATTATATACGCGGAAGGTGCCCTGTCCATTGTCGAACAGCATAAAACTCCCTTCCAGCTTATGTTTCGCGAAGTGTTGCTGCCACTCTTTCGCATCTTTCACGTTGTTGGGAGTGCAGGCGCCGAGCCCCAGGGCTGCGGCGATCAGTAACAGACCGAATCGTTTCATCAGGCGGTAAATTTTTAATCAGTAAATGCAAAAGTAAGGCTTCAAAAGTAAAAGCCGGGATGATGCATATCAGGTTTTCGGAGGAAAAGGCATGAAAAAGGCGGCCGGAGCCGCCTTCGAGGGTGATATGTATTTCTATGGTTATACCTTTTCCACTGATTTTAATACGCCCAGCTCTTTGCCGATCTTGGTGAAAGCGGCGATCGCCTTGTCGAGGTGCGCCTGCGTATGCGCCGCGCTCAGCTGCACGCGGATGCGCGCCTGGCCTTTGGGCACCACGGGATAGAAGAACCCGATCACGTAAATGCCTTCCTTCAGCAGCCTGTCCGCGAATTCCTGGCTCAGCTTGGCGTCGTACAGCATCACGGGAACGATGGGGTGGTCGCCCGGCTTGATGTCGAACCCGGCGGCGGTCATCTTCTCGCGGAAGTATTTGGTGTTGAATTCCAGCTGGTCGCGCAGCTCGGTGGTTTCGCTCAGCATGTCGAGCACGGCGATGGACGCGCCCACGATGCTGGGAGCCACGGAGTTGGAGAACAGGTACGGACGGCTGCGCTGGCGCAGGATGTCGATCACGGCTTTCGGGCCGCTGGTGAAACCGCCGGAAGCGCCGCCGAGGGCTTTGCCGAGGGTGCCGGTGATGATGTCGACGCGGCCCATTACCCCGCGGTATTCGTGGGTGCCGCGGCCGGTTTTGCCGAGGAAGCCGCTGGAGTGGGATTCGTCGCTCATGACGATGGCGTCGTATTTATCCGCCAGGTCGCAAATTTTATCGAGCTGCGCGATGGTGCCGTCCATGGAGAACGACCCGTCGGTCACGATAATACGGCTGCGGGCGCCCTGGGCTTCCTGGAGTTTGGCTTCCAGGTCGGCCATGTTGTTATGTTCGTAACGGAAGCGCTGTGCTTTGCAGAGGCGCACGCCGTCGATGATGGAAGCGTGGTTGAGGGCGTCGGAGATGATCGCGTCCTGCTCGCCGAAGAGGGGTTCGAAAACGCCGCCGTTGGCGTCGAAGGCGGCTACATAAAGGATAGTGTCTTCCGTGCCGAGGAATTTGGAAATCTTCTCTTCCAGTTCCCGGTGGATGTCCTGGGTGCCGCAAATGAATCGAACGCTGCTCATGCCGTAGCCATGGGTGTCGATAGCTTCCCGGGCGGCGGCGATCACTTTGGGGTGAGACGAAAGCCCGAGGTAGTTGTTCGCGCAGAGATTGATGACGGTATTACCGCCCACGGTGATCTCGGCGCCCTGCTCGGAGGTGATGATCCTTTCCCGCTTGTACAAGCCGGCGTTTTCGATCTCATCCAGTTCGAGTTGTAAACGTTTTACGAAGTTCTGATTCATGTTGCACCTTTTTTATAGCTCTTATCTAACCAACAAAGTTAGGGCAATAAATGTATTGAGGATCGGGCAGGTAGAAGGGGGGAAGCGGCCGAAAGTTAAAAAGTTTGACGGAGGTGTAACATTTAAATCACGGTTTGCGTCATATAATTATCACAGACGGTTGGATTATGACGAGACGAACTGTTTGCGGGTGCTTGCGGCGGGATTTCTGACGTTTTTTTACCTTTTTGGGCATTTTGTGCCAGGTAGAAGGACGTCGATCGGGTCTGAAAGGCATGTGCATTCCTGAGAATTGTCATAGCGCTGAGCCCGCCGGGGGCTGAAATCCGGTAAGAGGCACTATTCAACAATTTGTCGGAACTTTGCACGCTAAAGAACCTATCGCCGGATGACGGAAAAGGAGTACAACAAATGCGTCGACCTGTACAGCGATAATCTCTTCCGGTTCATCGTGAAGAACCTGGGCCATCCGGAAGATGCCCGGGACGTTGTTCAGAACGCATTCGAAATATTATGGAAACACGTTAGTGATGTGCCTTTTGATAAGGCCAAGAGCTACCTATTCACGGTGGCTTACCATAATATGATCGACCACGTCCGCAAGGTGAAACGGGTGACGCTGGTGGAGGAGTTCCGGGAAGAAACGAAAATTTCGGATCAGAAGATACATAACGCGCGGAGTATCATTGAGAAAGCCCTCGACCGGCTGAGCGACGTCCAACGATCGCTCATCGTGCTGAAGGATTATGAAGGATACAGTTACGAAGAAATAGGTGAGATCATGAAGCTGAACGCCTCGCAGGTGAAAGTTTATCTCCACCGGGCCAGGGCGCACCTCAAGGAATATCTCGTGAAAATGGAAAATGTGATTTAGTTAAGGTATTCAAAATCAGAAATTTATGTCAATCGACATTCACATATCAAACTACGAGGAGTATCTCTACAGCTATGTAGACGGAGAGCTCAGCCCCGAAGAAGCCGCCGCCCTGGAGGCTTTCGTGGCCGCACACCCGCAGGTGCGCGCCGAGCTCGACCAGTTGCTGGCGGTCAAACTGACCCCGGACACTCCCGTATTCGATAATAAAGCCTCCCTTTACAGGCAGGCTGCTGCTCCCGAAAGGAATTACGAAACCGTACTGCTCGAATACCTCGACGGTGAGCTCGCCCCCGCGGAAGCACGCGCGCTGGAAACTTTCATGGAAGAGCATCCAGCCCTGCGCGCCGAAATGGCCGTCTGGGAAAAGACCCGCCTGCAGCCCGACCTGTCGGTGACCTTCGGCGACAAATCCACCCTTTACCGCCATGCCGAAAAGCAGCGCGTGGTACGGATGGACCGCCGCCTCTGGTGGGCCGCCGCCGCCATGCTCGCCGGTTCCCTGTTCCTGCTGCGCAATTCCTTCCGGTCCGGAGATTCCGCGGTAATCACCCCGCCCGTGGCCGTAGTCGGCCAGCCAGCCGCGCCTGCGGTAACCCCTCCGGCCGAAACCCCGCTGCCTTCCGCCGCCCCGGCAACGGAAAATAATACGGCCGTGCTGGCAGACGCCAAACCGCAACCGCGCGCCGCTGCCGCTAAACCGGCACCCCCCCCCGCGGCGCAGGCCCCCCCGAAAGAAGCCTCCGCCCCGGAAACCCGCGCGGAGGAAACACCGGCCACTTCCGGCGCCCTCCTGGCGCTGAATGCAATCGACCGGCAGTCGCCCCGGGAAGATGCGCCCGCCGTTAACGCCGGCATCTCCGGAACACCTGCCGGCATCCGCCAGCAACCCGCGCCCGCCGTCAAAACGTCCATCGACATGCAACATACCGCATCACTCGCCACCGCCGCTCCCGAGCCGCCGGGCGAACTGATCATGTCGGTAACAGGTAATGGGATCGAAAGTAAGGTGCTCGACAAAGTGACGAACGTGGCCCGCATTTTTGCCAAAAAAAGAAATAAATAAACATCCAGCTAACCGGTAAAACGGGATAGAAATATGAAATGTAAAATTTTACTCAGTTGCTTACTGGTATTCGTTTCCGCCGCCGCTTTCGCTCAAAAGCCGGCCGCGATCGACACCATTCAGATCAAGGGACTGGTGATCGTCAAAGGCAGGAACGCCGACGGGAAAAACGTGTTCAGGGCTTACCAGGACACCTCCTACGCCCGCCAGAAACTCAGGAAAAACCTCCATACCCGCTGGCTCGTATTCGACCTGGGCTTCAATAATTACCGCGACAAGAGCGATTACAGCGGCGCGATGATCATGTCGCTGCACCCCGCCAATTCCTCCGGCTGGTACATGGATTCGAAGGCGGCCGCTTTCAGTTTCGGCAAAAGCTACGATTACTCCGGCGCGGCGCTGAACAGCTTCGCGCCCCGCATGGCCAGCCAGCCGCTGTCGCCTTCCGAATTCAAGCTCATCCCCGGGAAGTCGGTGAACTTCAACCTGTGGATCCTCATGCAGCGCCTCAATTTGTATAAACATAAACTCAACCTCGTTTACGCCGCAGGCCTGGAAATGAATAACTACCGGTTTGCCAGGAACATCAGCTATGTACCGGGTTACCCGACCACCATCATCCGCGATTCGGTGAACTTTTCGAAGAATAAGTTGTTTGTACAATACCTGTCCGTCCCATTGATGCTGAATTATACATCCAATCCCGCCCGGCCCAACCGCTCTTTTAAATTTAGTGCGGGCGTAATGGGCGGATATTTGTTAAAGGCACGGACCAAACAGGTGAGCGAAGAGAGAGGTAAAGTACGGTTGACAGACGAGTTCAGCCTGAACAAATGGCGGTTCGCGCTGACCGGAGAAATAGGTTACGGACCCATCAAACTATATAGCAATTTCGCCCTGACCCCACTTCATGATTATGGGCTGGAGCAGTATCCATTTTCCGTTGGTTTTAGGTTTAACGGATTCTAATTTGTACTTTAGATCCGATTTTCTAGATCACGGAAACTTGGCTTCGTCTGGTAGATGGCAAAGCGGCCCGGCGAATGATATATATCCTATAAACCGAGTTAAAACTCCCAAAAAGTAGAGAAGTATGCGTTCTATCCTGATGTTTCTTGCGGTGGTTGGAGGTATTGTGACCATGCACGCGAGTAATCTGAAATTACCTGATACACCTGAATCTCCTGTTCAGGGCGAAAAATCCCCCGTTGCCATACCTGGAAGTGCGAAAGCGCTGCCGGCCCCCGAAGCTTCTGAAGCGGTGGTATATATGCCTGATAGCGTATTCCATGTATACCGGGACCACAACCTCTTCGTGACAGATCATTATCACGTTCTGTACGTGAAAACCGACACGGTATTCCTTACCACGCAAAGCCCTGCAAACCATCGCAAAGTGATGGCTACAAACGTTTTATTCCAGTAATCATTTCCAAACGATTCATTTTATACCATCCGCTTGGGCAGCGC
>NZ_CALNBI010000079.1 GCF_937874145.1 uncultured Chitinophaga sp.
GAATTCAGCCTGGACGAAGGTTCGCTGTACGACGAGCTGTGTTTCCGGTATTCGGAGATCGCGTCTGCTGCGGGTTATTCGAATATTTACCGTTTGCATTCCGCGCTGGTGCCGCTGCATGCCGGGTTCAGCCTGCGGATAAAGCCTTCGCGCCCTGTGCCGGAGCATTTGCGGGATCATATGATATTGCAGCGCAAGGGTTTCGGGGAAAGCGTGACGGCGGCCGTGCCTGAGGCGGACGGATGGTTTCGCGGGAGCTCGCGGGACCTGGGGGATTTCCAGCTGATGGCAGATACGGTGGCGCCGAAGATCACGGTGTTGGGCGGGTTGAAGCAGAACGCGAACCTTAGCGGCGCCAGGCGCATCGCATTCAGCATGAGCGACGGCAGCGGGATCAAATCCTACAGGGCCGAACTCGATGGAAAATGGTTACGGTTTTCGAGGAAAAGTAACGTAGTTTCCTATAATTTTGATAAACATTGCCCTCCGGGGACGCACACCCTTACGCTCACCGTGACGGACATTGCCAATAACTCATCCACATATACTTTGACGTTTAAACGCTAGTAAAACCATGACGCATCTGCAACCTGGGGTAAGCGCCCCTGATTTCTCCGCCGTGGACCAGCATGGTAACACCGTATCGCTGGCCGATTTCAGAGGAAAGAAAGTGATCCTCTATTTTTACCCGCACGACATGACGCCGGGCTGCACAACCCAGGCCTGCAATCTCCGCGATCACCACTCCCAGCTCCTGGTGAAGGGTTATGCCGTGGTTGGCGTCAGCGAGGACGACGAGCAAAGCCACAAGAAATTTAGCGACAAGTACGAGCTGCCTTTCCCCATCCTCGTGGATTCCAGCCACGAAATTCTGAACGCTTATGGCGTTTGGGGTGAAAAGACATTTATGGGCCGCACTTACGACGGCACCCATCGCACCACTTTCCTCATCGATGAAAACGGCATCGTAGCCCATATCATCGAGAAACCCGACACCGGCGACCATGCCCGCGAGATCATCGAGCTCTGGGAAGGCCATACCGATGGTTGGGTAGATGTGAAGCCGGAAGAGAAAGAAGAAGCTGCCGCTCCTGCAGCAGCCCCTGCAACTGAACCAGCCGCCGGGCCTGCTGCAACCCCTGCTCCCGCTAAAAAAGCGGTGAAGAAGAAAGCGACGGCAAAGGCCGCTCCCGTAGAAAAGAAAGCAGAACCTAAAGCAACAGATAAGAAGCCCGCAGCTGAAGCGAAACCTGCACCTGTAGCCAAAGCCGCAGCCAAAGGCAAGCCGGTAGCGAAAAAAGCAGCAGCAAAAGCAGCTCCTGCGCCTAAAAAGGCTGCCGCCAAAGCAAAACCTGCAGCTAAGAAAGCCGCAGTGAAAGCCAAACCGGTCGCTAAAAAGGCCGCTGCGAAAGCAAAACCCGTAGCAAAGAAAGCCGCCGCTAAAGCGAAACCAGTTGCGAAGAAAGCTGCCGTTAAAGCGAAACCAGCAGCAAAGAAAGCCGCTGTCAAAGCGAAACCAGCAGCCAAGAAAGCTGCCGTTAAAGCGAAACCAGCAGCCAAGAAAGCTGCCGTTAAAGCGAAACCAGCAGCAAAGAAAGCCGCCGCTAAAGCGAAACCGGTTGCAAAGAAAGCCGCCGTTAAAGCAAAACCGGTTGCTAAGAAAGCTGCGGTTAAATCAAAACCAGTAGCCAAGAAAGCCGCTGCTAAAGCAAAACCGGTTGCTAAGAAAGCAACAGTGAAAGCGAAAGCTGTAGCAAAGAAGGCTACCGCTAAAGCGAAACCAGTTGCAAAGAAAGCCGCAGCCAAAGCGAAACCGGTAGCTAAAAAAGCTGCCACCAAAGCGAAACCGGCTCCGAAAGCCAGGGCCAAAAAGAGATAGTTTTCCATCCATTTCCCTCACCCGGGAAATAGCATACAAGAAGAAAGGCTGACCAAATGGTCAGCCTTTCTTCTTGTATGCTATAAGAGCGGATTAGCGTTTCTGGCGCTGGGCACGGAAAACCTGGCCCGTTTTAAATTTGTTCCCTTCAGGGCTACCCACACGGTCCATCGCGCAGCGGAAACCTACGGTGTTGGTCGCCATATCTTCCTGCATGTAACGGCGCGTGCCGGGAGAAAGCCAGTAAGCACGGTCGTTCCAGCTACCACCTTTGATCACACGGGATTTATCGTTGATCAGGGTTGTTACGCCGTAACCATATTCCACCAGCGACAGGCTGTCACCATCGAGGTAGTTGATCACGTCGCCTTTCTGGTAGTTCAGGCGGCTGGCGGATTCTTCATCCGTAACATCACGCATTTTCAGCGTACCCAGGCTGTCTTTTTCGAACTCCTTGTCTGCATTCTGATATATCGTCTGGAACTTGTTACCGCGGAAGTAGTTGAAGTCGTCGCCATCGATGGTGGTCAACGGCCTGTAAACGTCCTGCACCCATTCGCTTACGTTGCCGGACATGTTGTACACGCCGAAGTTGTTGGGGAAGAAGGAACGAACGGGACCGGGGATTGAAGCACGGTCGTTCAGGCCGCCTGCCATACCCATGTTGTCACCCGAGCCACGCTTGAAGTTCGCCAGGAACTGGCCCTGCCAGTTGCCGCGGCGGATATCGCGGAGGCCTGCGTTGTTGGTGCCCCAGGAATAGATCTGTTTGTTGAGGATCAACTCTTCACCACGTTTGCCTTCTTTCTTGGAAGGATTCGGGTTCTGACCGATATATCCGAGCGCTGCGTACTCCCATTCAGCCTCCGTGGGCAGGCGGTAAGCCGGCAGCATGATACCGTCTTCGAACTGCGCGCCGCGGGGAGATCCGTCGGGGTTGGCGAATTGTTTCTTTGCGGATTTGGACATCTTGCCCGGCGTGCCTTCGTAAAGGCCCGCGAGGTAAGATTTGGAATCGAACGTGTTATCGTCGGCCTGGTTCATGATGTCGGCCTGGGAAAGAAGCCCGGCGTCCATGAGGAGCTTTTCGTTTACACGGTTGGAACGCCATTTGGCATAGTCGGTCGCCTGTTTCCAGGAGACGCCTACCACCGGGTAGTCGTTGTACGCGGGGTGACGGAAGTAATATTCCACCAGGGGCTCGTTGTAAGCCAGCTCGCTACGCCAAACCAGGGAGTCGGGCAGCGCGCCGCGGTATACGTCCGGGAAAGATTCCCCGTATACACGATTGAGCCAGTACAGGTACTCGCGGTAGTTCACGTTGGAAACTTCGTTCTCGTCGATATAGAACGACGACACCGTAATACGGCGGGGGATATTGTTCCAGTCGCCCATCACATCCTGCTCCGTGGCGCCCATGGCGAATGTACCGCCCTGGACGAAAACAAGTCCGGGACCAGTGAACTGGTCCTTGCTCTTGGCAACGGAGAAACCGCCCATTTTGGGATCATTATAGTTCCAGCCCGTAGCGGACGAAGATTCTTTCTTCTTCCCGAACAGCCCGCCGCCGTTCTTGCTGCAGGCAGACATCGACATCATCACGCCGGCGCCTACAATCAAGGATAAGGAGGTTAATCTGTGCATGCGATAACAGCTTTTGATCGATACAATTTAGGTATTCAAATAGGTAAACGCAAATGTAATTCTTTTTATTTTATAGCAAAAATAAATAATCTGTAAACAGATGCGTGTAACGGGCGTTGTGAAACTCCCTGATATATATTAGGTTTGTATGATACAAGCTTTCCGCCTTTATGCCCACCGCCCCCCGGAAAAACAGGCTATTCGCCCTGGTTATCTGCCTGCTCCCCGCCCTGAATTCGGCGGCGCAAAGGCATTATGCCAGCCGGTCGGTGCTCGCGGATGGAGACTGGCGGAAGATATCCGTGCCCCGCGCCGGCGTGTACCGCATCTCAGTGCAGCAACTCCAGGCCTGGGGCCTGCCCGCGGAAGGGAAACCCTCCTCCTCCGTCCGCCTCTTCGGCTCCGGCTGCGCCATGATCCCGGAAGATAATGCCATCCCCCGGCCCGACGACCTCCCCGAAACTGCGATCGCGGTGGCCGACGGCGGCGACGGTATCTTAAACGGCCCGGATTACATTTTATTTTATGCCCCCGGGCCCCTCCGCTGGCGATATGCCGCCGGGTCCTGGGAGCACGTACCGCATCTCTATGCGGATTCCGCCGTTTACTATATCACCCTGGGAAGCGGAGGGCGCCGCATTGCAGAAGCGCCCCCGGGCCCGGCGGTTAGCATTTTTCAAAAAGATTACGATTACCGGGAAGTGTATGAAACGGAGCGGCATAATATATTGTCCGGCGGCAGGGAATGGTTCGGCGACCGCTTTTCGTCGCTCCCGGAAGACGCCCTGGTGCGGACGTACCCCGTCAGCATGCCGAACGGCCTGGCGGACGCGGTGTTGAAAGTGCGCGTGGCGGCGCGGTCGTCCTCCGCCGTCAAATTCGATATCTCCGCCGGCGGGCAATTGCAGGGAACGCTCTTCCCGCCACCCGTACCCGGCAATATCTTCGATACCTATGCTTCAACGGCCAGTGGCGCTTATACCGTCAATCCCACCGCTAGTTTCACGATTTCCTTCGCGGGAAACGCCAGCGCACAGGGATGGCTGGATTATTATGCCGTGGAAGGCCGCGCCCCGCTGACACTTCCGGCCGCGGGAGCATTGCTCTTCCGCGATGGGAAAGATGTAGGGCCGGGGCGGGATAAAGGATTCGCGATCGCCGGGGCAGATGCGGGCACAACGGTTTGGGACGTCTCCGAACCGCAACGCCCGGTGCAATTACCAGCTGCGGTTGTAAACAATGAATTGCGTTTTTCCCGCGAAGCGGGCATATGGAGAGAATTCGCGGCATTTAAACCGGAAGGGCTGCCTGTTCCGGATTACATCGGGCCTGTAGCGAACCAGGACCTCCACGGTCAGGCGCCGGTGCAGATACTGGTCATCACCCCGCTGGCTTTCCTGCCGCAGGCGGAAAAACTGGCGGCATGGCGCAGGGAACATACCGGGCTGAGCGTGGCTTGTGTTCCCACTAACCTGATCTGGAATGAGTTCGGCGGCGGGATCGCGGAGCCCGCTGCATTGCGGGATTTTCTCAAAATGCACTACGACCGCCAGGCATTGCGATTCGTGCTGTTGATGGGCCGCGCCGGGTATCAATATAAGAACGCCGCGCCCGAATGGGTGCCTGTCTGGCAAAGCCCTGCCTCCCTGCACGGTTTAAATACCCATCCCTCCGACGATTTTTACGGCTTCCTCGACGATAACGACGATATCTCCCGCCACGGTTCCCTCCTGGATGTGGCCATTGGCCGCCTTCCCGTGACAAACGCGGAAGAAGCGGAAGCCGTGGTCAATAAAATCATCCGGTACGAATCGCCCCGCACTTTCGGCGACTGGCGGCAGGAGCTCACGTTCGTGGCCGACGATGAAGACAACAACCTGCACTTCGATGACGCGGAAATGGTGGCGCAGATGGTGGCGGAGGAGTCTCCCGGCTTTCATATCCAAAAAATCTACCTCGACGCTTTTCCGCAGGTTGCGGGTTCCTCCGGCAGCCGTTACCCCGCCGTAAACGACGCCATCCGCCAGCGGATGAGCACCGGCAACCTTATCTGGAATTACAGCGGCCATGGCAGCGCTTTGCGGCTGGCTGAAGAGGCGGTGCTGAGCGAGGCTTCCACGGCGGAATGGGAAAATGGGGACCGGCCGCCCGTGCTGGTCACGGCCACCTGCGACTTCGGGCCTTTCGACCAGCCGGAGATTTCGCCGCTGGGCGGGCAGTTGCTGCTCCGCGAAACCGGTGGCGCCATCGCTTTGCTGACGACTACCCGTGCCGTGCTGGCCGCTTCCAATAAAGTGATGAATGCCAATTACTTCCGCGAAGCCCTCCGCCCAGGCGCTTCAGGGAAAATGCCGCTCCTCGGCGAAGGTGCGATGCGCGCCAAAAATGCGACCTACGCCCAGTCTGCCGATGTGGTCAACAACCGGAAGTTCCAGCTCCTGGGCGACCCCGCGATGGCGATCGCTTTCCCGCAGCAGCGCGTGTTCCTGGACTCGGTGAACGGCCAGCCCGCCCGCGATTCGGATTCGCTGAAGGCGCTGGGCTTTTATCGTTTGTCGGGCAGTGTGCGGGATGCGGGCGGTAGCGTGATGACGGGTTTCAACGGGCGTGTGAGCATCGCCGTTCATGATGCGCCGGGATTGAAGTACACCCGCGCCAACGATCCCGGCAGCCGGCAGGCGGCTTTCGGGGACGACGACCGGGCGCTGT
>NZ_CALNBI010000080.1 GCF_937874145.1 uncultured Chitinophaga sp.
CCCGCAGCAGGATGCGCGAGTTGCCGAACAGCCCGCCGGAGCCCTGGTCGATGTTGATGCCGGGGGCTTTGCCCTGCAGGGCGTTGATGGGATTCACTTCGTTGGTGGCCGCCAGTTCCGCACCTTTCACTTCCGACACGGTGTAGCCCAGGGCGCGCTTTTCTTTGCGCTGGCCGAGTGCCGTTACCACCACTTCCGACAGCTCGCGTTTGGATTCCTCCAGCACCACGTCGTAGTTGGCGCCGGAGCCGATAGCCTGTTCCCGCGCGGCGTAGCCGATCGCGGTAAAGACGAGCACCGCGCCTTCTTCGGCGTCGATTTCGAAAAAGCCGTCTGCATTGGTGGTGGTGCCTTTGGCGGTCCCTTTAACGGTCACGGTTACACCGGGGATGCTGGAACCGTCTGCCGCTTTCACCCGGCCGGTGATTTTCTTGAAAAGCGCGTCGCGGCTGATGACCACCTTCAGCCCGTCGCGCTGGATGATGATCTGGGAGCCTACTACTTCGAGGTTGACGTTGTAGGGCGACAGCAGCGATTGCAGCACGTCGCCAAGCCGCGTGTCCTGCACGCTGACGCTCACGATACTGGCCAGTGGGATGGTTTGGGTAGCATAGGCGAACTTGACGGAAGCCGCCTCTTCGATCCTGCCGAGCACATTTTTCAGTTGTTTGTTGGCTACGGTAAGGGAGATTTTCTTGTCGAGCACGCCCTGCGCCTCGCTGCCCGCGGCCATGGCGGACATCACGTACAAGCACAGGAGGGTCTTCAACAGCGCTACCCGCATCATGAAACGGAAGGTATTCATACGCTTGATATTTTGGTTGACAGTAAATGCTTTTTCATTCGTGGTGAGGGTTCGGAGCGGGGCTTAATGGCAGCCAGGACCTGAGATCCGCACTTCATTGTTCACTGTTTCGTATGTTGCGCCCAGCACTTTGCAGAGCACATCCATTTTATCGTAAAAAGTGCCTTCTTCCAAAGACACGGTAATCCTGCATTTTTCGAACAGCTTCCTGTCGTACCGGATCTCCACGGCGTAAGTTTCCGCGAGCTCGTCCACTACGGAGGGAGCGGGTGCTTCGTCGAAGCTGAAACGGGGAACGGGAGCAACGGGGTTTTCGAGGATGGCCTTATTTATAACAACCGACTTGGCCATCGTGTTGCGTCCGGCGTCATAAACGGCCTGTTCGTTGGGCAGCAGTATCCAGGAAGCGCCGTTACCGGCATGCGAAACGGATACTTTCCCGGTGCGGACTGCCACGGTGATGCTTTCTTCGCCGCTGATCCGGAAGCTGGTGCCCAGAACGCGGGTTACGACTTTGCCGGCATATACGGTGAAGGGGCGCTTCGGGTCGGGCGATACTTCGAAGAAGGCGGAGCCTTCCAGTTTCACTTCCCGGGCGTCCGGGCCGGGCAGGCTTTGGTAGCGGACCCTGGCGCCGGGGCTCAGGGTGATCCGCGAACCGTCTACCAGTAATACGGAACGGAGGGCCGGACCGTTGTTCGTGGCGAGTATCTCCCCCGCCCCCGGCCTGGCTATGGCCGGCGTTTCCACGGCGGTTTCCCCTCCCGGGGCGGTTTGATTGCCCGCCCACCACCAACCGGCGCCTGCCAGCAGCAATACCACGGCGGCAGCGGCGGCGTATCGCATCCAGCGGACCTGCAGCTGCATGCCCGCTTCGATGTCCGCCCAGATTTCCCCGGCCAGTCTTTGGGAGGGTACTTCATCTTCCGAAGCCTTTACGTCGGCGATGGTACGCCGCGCATGGGCTACCAATGCCACTCGCCGGGCGTCTTCCGCCATCCAGGCTTCCCAGCGGGCATCGGCGCTCACGGTAGGGCGCAAAATCCATTGCACAAAATCATCGTCGCGCAGCAATGCTTCCAGTTCGGCTTGGGTGTACGTCATACGGTTGAAAAAAGGTGGTCGTATAATGGTATGTACATAAAACCGGTCCGCGATACTCACTCCCCGGCGAATATTTTTAACATTTTTTATAACAGGATAATTTAGTGCGAGTCTGACGATTGCAAACGCCGGCGCCCGGCAACGGCGCAGCTGCAACAACGTACAGACGCAGTACTGATACCGTACTCATACCGTACCAACACTATCGCACCAAGTTCACACGCGTTTTATAAAATATTGAATATCAAATATTTAAAAACAATCCGCCCACATGAATTTTAAATAATTTTCAGTTGAACAGATATTATTTTACCCTTCCCGCAGGATGAATATCAGGGCAATAGCCTGGGGGCCGAGGAGCTGGCGGAGATGGGTAACGGCGCGGTGGAGGAGGTTGGTGGCGGATTGGTAGTTGATGGCCATGATGCCGGCGGCTTCTTCGGTGGTAAGGCCCTGGTAGAAGCGCAGGTTGATCATTTCCTGCTGGCGTTGGGGCAGGCGTCCGATGGCCTGGCGGATGAGCTGGCGGCGGAGGGATTCGTTTTCCTGTTCGAGGAGGATGGCTTCGGGATGGACGGGGTCCGCCTGTTCGGGGAGCGTATCGGCGTATAGCATGCGCACGCCGGCCTTCCGCATGAGTTTGTAGCGGAGGGCTTTCAGTAAATAACCCCTTACGGAGCTAACGGCTGGTACGCGCCCGCGGGAGCGCCAAAGTTCAATAAAAAGGTCCTGGATGACATCTCTCACCAACCCTTCGTCCCTGCTCACCCTGATGCCGTAAACAATCAGCGGCGGCGCGTGCTCATCATACAGTTGCGCGAATGCATCCCGGTCACCTTGTCGGAAAGCCTCCCAGGCAAGGTCTGCGGCAGGGGGCGTTTTATCTTGTAGCGGCATGCTGATACGGCTGCTTTCTGATTGGTAAGGTATGCATATTTCGCAAAAATTTCACCTTCCATTCCCAACCAAACCCCTCACGCAAGGGTTATTTCAACATGAAACAGGTAAAACAGATCACATTCGCCGCACGGCCCTCCGGACTGCCCGATGCATCCATTTTCCGGATCGATGAAGCAGCCCTGCCCGATGCGAAAGAAGGAGAGCTCCAGCTCAGGGGTATGTTCTATTCCGTAGACCCGTACATGCGCGGCCGGATGAACGACGCTAAATCCTACGTTCCCCCGTTCCAGGTGGGCCAGGCACTGGAAGGCGGTGTGGTGGCCGAAGTGGTATCCTCCCGCGCCAACGGCTTCGATCCGGGCGACGTCGTCCTGGGCCCATACCTCCCCTGGCGCACGGAAATGACCGTTCCCGCAACGGCCGTTCAGAAAATAGACGCCAACATCGCCCCGCCCAGCTATTACCTCGGCGTGCTGGGCATGACAGGCCTCACGGCATATATCGGCCTGATGGACATCGGCAGGCCTAAAGCCGGCGAAACCGTTGTGGTTTCCGGCGCCGCCGGTGCCGTCGGCTCCGTAGTGGGGCAGATCGCCAAACACCTCGGCTGCCGGGCCGTCGGGATTGCAGGATCGGATGAGAAAGGGAAACTCCTGACGGACACCTTCGGGTTCGATGCCGCCATCAACTACAACGAGCCCGGGCTCGACGACCGCCTTTCCACCACCTGCCCCAACGGCGTGGATATCTATTTCGACAATGTAGGCGGCGAAATATCGGACGCGGTCATGAAACAACTGAACTTCTTCGCCCGGGTCCCGCTCTGCGGACAGATCTCCATGTACAACGCCACCGAACCGCCCACCGGCCCACGCTGGCAGGGATTAATGGTGACGCGGAGCATCCTCATGCAGGGGTTCATCATCCGCAATTACGCCGCCCGCTTCCGGGAAGGGATCGAATTCCTCGCCCCGCTGGTAAAAGCCGGCAAAATCAAATCGGAAGAAACCGTGGCGGAAGGGTTCGAAAAACTCCCGGAAGCGCTGCTCGGTCTCTTCTCCGGTAAAAACAAAGGCAAAATGATCGTCAAAGCCTGATCATCTTTTCACCCGACAAAAACGAACGACATGAGCGATTTGACAGGAAAATCCATCGTGATCACCGGCGCCGCCATGGGGCTGGGACAAGCCGCCGCGCAAGTGTGCGCCGCCAGTGGCGCCTCGCTTACGCTGGTCGACTTCAACGAAAAAGCACTCAATGAAACCGCGGCAGACATCCGCAAAGCGCACCCCGATGCGCAGATCACCACCGTTTCCGCGGATGTATCCCAGGAAGAAGAAGTAAAAAAATACGTAGCCGCCGCCATGGACGCCTACGGCCGGATCGACGGCTTCAACAACAATGCCGGCATCGAAGGCAAACAGGCCCCCATGGCTGAATACGACCTCGCAGTTTTTGAAAAGGTCATCGAAATCAACCTGATGGGCGTTTACTACGGCCTGCGCCACATCCTGCCCATCATGGTAAAACAGGCATACGGCCGCATCGTGAACGTGGCCTCGGTGGGCGGCATCCGCGGCGTACTGCATCAATCGCCCTATGTGGCCAGCAAACACGCCGTTTCGGGGATGACGAAAACCGCCGCCCTCGAATACGCCAAACACGGCATCACCGCCAACGCCATCGCGCCCGGCGCCATCCTCACCCCCATGGTGGCAGGCGCCTTCCGGCAAATGAACCCCGCCGACCCCAAAGCAGCGGAAACCGAATACGCGAAAGATAATCCCAGCAAGCGCCTCGGCCTGCCCGTGGAGGTCGCCAACGTTGTGGCCTTCCTCCTCAGCGACGATTGCAGCTACGTAAACGGGCAAACGATCGCCATCGACGGCGGGCAGTCCAATGCCTACGGGCCGGTGTGATCGCTGAAAACGATAAAAAGCCGGCTATCCTTGCGGGCAGACGGCTT
>NZ_CALNBI010000081.1 GCF_937874145.1 uncultured Chitinophaga sp.
TAGGAAATCCCTTCTTCCCGGCAATACCTGCTGATTTTTTCATTCAGCGCGGCGATGAGCGGTACGGGCGCTACGGTTTTGCAACAGGCATATTCGTAAGCGGGGATCACCGAGCATAGGATTACTTTCATTCCGTTGGCTTTCGCCAATCCCGCCATTGTAACGATGTTTTGAAATATCGAATCAACCGGCATATCTCCGCCCAACCCGGCGATATCATTGGTGCCGCCGAGGATCACTACAGCGTGTGGGTGCAAATCCAGGACATCGGTTTGGAAACGCGCCAGCATCTGCCGCGTCGTTTGCCCGCCGATCCCTTTATTGACGAACGGTTTGCTCGCGAAGAATTCCGGCATGAGGGCCTGCCAGCCTTGCGTGATGGAATCGCCCATGAAGACGACGGGCTTTCTACGTTCCTCTTCCGCGCGCTTCGCTACTGCACAACCCAGCATCAGGCAGCACAATACCGCCCAAGTAAAACGGTGCATCATACATGTTGATATTGAAAACCGGCGTGGGCTAATGCATCATCCAGCCGCCGTCGACATTTAAAGTCTGGCCGGTTACGAAATCGCTGTCGTCCGAAGCGAGAAAAACGAACACCCCAACGATATCGTCCGTTTGCTGCCGCCGGGGAATGGCTTGTACGCCGAACAGGAATTCGGTCGCTTTCACCTGAGCTTCCTTCGAGCCCACTTTCTCCAGCTCCGTTTCGGTGAGCACCGCGCCGGGCGTGATGCAATTGACCATAATGTTATCGGCGCCCACCTCCCGCGCCAGCGCCCGCGTGAACCCGATCACCGCGCCCTTGGACGCCACGTAATGCACGTAGTTCCGCGTCCCGGCGAAGAATGTGACCGACGATACGTTGATGATCTTTCCGTATTTCTTTTGCCGCATATAGGGATAAACGGCCTTTGCGCAAACGAACTGCGACCGCACGTTGTTGGTCATCACCCGGTCCCATTCCTCCACGGTGATCTCGTGCCAGGCTTTCCGGGGATCGATGGCGGCGTTATTCACGAGGATATCGACCCCGCCGAATCGGTCCGCTGTTTGGCGGACCATCCTTTCCACCGCCGCTTCGTCCGCCACATCCGCCGCGATGGCGATGGCTACGCCGCCCTGCGCCGTAATCAGTTCCACCACCTCCGCCGCCAGTTCGGGATGCGCGAGGTGATTCACCACCACTTTCGCGCCTTCCGCTGCGAAACGCAGCGCCACCGCTTTTCCGATGGACTGCGCCGCACCGGTAATTATGGCCACTTTATCTTTCAATCGCATATCATGACTTTTTGTTAGCTCGCGTTAAACTTTTTGTCCGGCGCTACCCTGCTGGCGGTCGCGCCAGAATTCGCTGATCTTTTCCAGGCTGAGGCCTTTGGTTTCGGGCACCATTTTCCAGGAGAAAAGCGCACATGCCGCGCAAATGGCGGCGAAGATCCAGTATACGCCGGCCGCGCTGTCGAACGTTTCAATAAACCATTCCGTCAGCATTGGGAAAAACTGCGCGGTGACGAACGACGCCGCGTACAGGAAGAAACACACAACCGCCAGCGCCTTGCTGCGGATGCGGTTCGGGTAAATTTCCGAAACGATCACCCAGCTGAGCGGCGCCAGGCCCAGCGTAAACGAGCCCGTTC
>NZ_CALNBI010000082.1 GCF_937874145.1 uncultured Chitinophaga sp.
GCGTTCCTGCGCGTCCTGCAGGGCGGCGGCGTGGTAGTGTGCGGGATTGAGCCCGTACAGCCGGGCGTTCCGTATCCAGTGCAGGAGGCTGTCGGCCTGGGGGATCGCTTCCCCGTTTTTCGACCACATCGCCTTCCCGCCACTTCCGGCGTAAGCGGCGCGCAGGGCGGCAGGGCTTTGGGCCATCACGCTGTCTTCCATCCAACCCTCATTGCCATCCACATACTCCAGCCGCTCCGCGATCTGTTGCGGCACCACTTCATCGAGCTGCTGCACATCCTGCACAACTTCCTGCTGACGGGGCTTCCCTTTCCTCTGCCCGCAGGCCGCGGCCAAAAGGATAATGAAAAAGGACAATACGATCTTGCGAAATCTCATTCCTGACTCAGATTAAAATTGACTGTCGAATGTAGTGATTATTGCAAAGACCGTGCTGCTATGAACGTGTGATTCCTGAATAATGCGTAAAAACCTGCGGAAATACGTATTTCCCGCAGGTTTCCGCAATTGATGGAATTACTTAATCCTCAATTATTATTTATGTATGGCCGGGCTGATCCGCAGGTAGACCTGGCCGCTGAGGGGTTGCTTGCCGTACAGGCCGTCGAGCGCGGCGTTGGCGAAATGGATGGTTCCCTGGGCGCCGAGGGCCACATTCGTTTTCCAGACGGCAGCCAGGGTGCGGGCGTAACCTAACGTAAAAGCATGTACGCCGAATTTATCTTCGCCGAAAGTTTCTTCCAGTTGCAGCTCATGGGTGGATTTCTCCACGAATTCGTACCGCCCGTACACCGCGTTCTTTTGCAGCTGGAGGTTGCTTTCCGCCAGGAAGGAATGCTCCCGGTGGCCGTCGCTCTTGTCGTTCAGCCCCCACACGGCGGTAGACGCCACAAAGCTGCCGGGCCGGCGAAGCGGAACGGTATGAATGGCCGACGCAGTGGTGCGCGTCACATCTTCGTCGGGCTCGCCGGCTTCCGGACTGTGGACGAAGGCCTGCGAAAATTGCAGTGCCCACTGGCGCGAGGGGTTGTAGCTCACGCGGTAAGCGTAACTGTCGAACAGCGGCTTATCGAAATTGTAACGGTCCTCATCCGGTTCGCGCCCGGTGAACGAAGAAAACTCCGCCTTCACCTGTTTATACCGGAAACCCAGCGTTCCCACGCCGAAAGTGATATGGGTGGCATCCTGCCAGTGGTGGCCCAGCGGCGCGTCGGGGTTGTTCATGGCGGAAACACGGTGCATAAACGCCGGAGCGCTGATCGCAGGCTCGCCCGGGTATCCGAGGTAAGCGTACACATCCATATCTTTATTGATGCTGTGCGTATATCCCACGCTCACTGCCGCGAAGAGGTCGTGCGGGTGCTGGCGGTCGACCAGCGGACGGCCGTTCCAGGTTTCGCCGGACTGGTACAGCAAGGGGTAACCGGATCCGCCCATCACCAGCCTGTCGAAGCTGAGCATGACGGTAGTATTGAAAAGCCCTTTCTTCCCCACGCGGTGGTTCATCATACCCATGAACCAGTTGGGCGCATCGGGTTTGGCGGCGCCGCGGCTGCCTTTGGCGGTGAAATCGGTGGAGGTATACCGCAGAAAGACGTTGCCGTGGAGCATGAAGCTGGTGCGGTCGTTGCCGGTCATGTACATGTACATCGGGCTGTTGTCGGGCAGCCAGCTGGTGCCGGATCCGTTGCGGTTCATGGGGAGGTGAAGGCTGTAGGCATGGGTCATATTCATTCCGTGTTGTTCATGACCGCCTTTTTCCTGCATGGTATGCCCGGCGTGAGGGTCTTTCGAAGGCACGGTATCTTTTTTCGGCATCGCATGATGCCCGTGTTGCGCGGACGCGGAAATAGTGATGGCAGTGAACAGGGCCAGTACTGCTAGTCGTTTCATACCCAAAGGTTTACTTACAACAATTTTTCTTTGTGAATAGCGATCCGATAAAACGGAAAATGCTGGTGATGATCTTCATATTGGCCAATTTTGAATGATGGAACAAAGGTACCCCCGTCCCCGGGAGCCTACGTTACACAATTATGCGCTTCTGTTACATCATTTATAGATAGTTCATTCACAACATTCCTGCCGGATATTGACCAAAGTCACCTTTCCCCCTGAGGCGGCTCACCTCCGGGAATGACGTTCCTTCGTAGCTTCCCATAAACGATTCGACCTATGAATGCTTCCCAATGGATTGAGCTCACGCACCCCGTAGCGTTGTTCCTGCTCTGTACGGCCACCGGCCTGCTTTTCATCATCATTCTCCTCGCCAATACGGTTATTTCTTCCATGGATGTTTACCGCGACAAACACCTGAAAAAAGACAACCTGGCGAAATCATTCATCCCCCTGATCCTCGTTCCCGGCCTGGCGGATGATATGTTTTTCACCCTGTCGGCGGTTGTGGTGCTAGAAGTACTGGTTATCCTCGCCCTGCTGGCCATCCTGCGGTTCATGACCGGGATCAGGATCAGCTATAAAGCCTGGGCCACCACCTGTATCCTTTTCGGCGTGCTGGGCTTCGTACTGGCCAATACCCTGGGCGAGCGCCCCCAGGCGCCAACAGCCGTAACGGAAGCCGCCGCGCCCGCGCCCGAAAGGGCCATCGACCCGGCCAATGTCCCCGAGTTGACGGATGCCGCCGACCTCGAAGCCGGGAAACGCATTTTCGCCCGCCGCTGCGCCGTGTGCCACGGCGGCGCGGGCAAAGGCACCATCGGCCCCAACCTCACCGACGGCGAATGGCTGCACGGCGGCAGCGTGAACGAGATTTTCCATACGATCAGGGCCGGCGTACCGGCAAAAGGGATGCAGGCCTGGGAGAAAGTCCTCAGCGACCTGGAGATCGCACAGGTGACCGGGTTCATTATTTCCCTCAAAGGAAGCTGATAACGATCATCGCCGGGTGTGACCCGACTCATCGCCCATGCGCGCAAGTGCGGATACTTTTGGCGCATGATCAAACAAGCCCAGGAAGTAAGCCATCAATGCGCGCATTGCGGCGAGCCTTGTCCACCCGACGAACAGTTCTGCTGCCAGGGATGCCAGACAGTTTACGAACTGCTGAACGAAAACGGCCTCTGCCGGTATTATGAGATCAACAACAAGCCCGGCGTGGCGCAGCGCCAGCCGGTGCGCCAGGATAAATTCGCTTTCCTGGACGACGAGCGCACCGAGCGGCAGCTATTGCAGTTCCGCGACGAGAAGCAGGCGCACGTTACGTTTCACATCCCGCACATCCATTGCAGCTCCTGCCTGTGGCTCCTCGAAAACCTGCACCGCCTGGATGCCGGCGTCCAGCAGACGGAGGTGAATTTCGCGGAAAAAGATGTCCGCATCATCTACGGCCCCAACAAAACTTCTCTGCGGAAAATAGCTGAAACGCTGACCAGCATCGGTTATGAGCCGTATATCAGTTTGCAGGACCTCAAGTCCCGCAAACCCGCCCCCAACCGCAAGCTCATTTACCAGCTGGGCGTGGCGGGCTTCTGTTTTGCGAACATCATGCTACTGTCGTTCCCCGAATACTTTTCAGGCGAGGGGCATATGGAAGGCCAGATGACCGTGGTTTTCAGATACCTGAACCTCCTGCTTTCCCTTCCCGTTTTTCTCTATAGCGCACAGGCTTTCTATATGCCCGCCTGGAAAGGGCTCAAACATGGTTTCCTCAATATCGACCTCCCCATCGTATTGGCGATAGTGACCACGTTCGTCCGCAGCGTGGTGGATGTGCTCTCCGGCTCGGGGGGCGGATATTTCGATTCGATGACCGGCATCGTGATGTTTATGCTGATCGGCCGGTTGCTGCAGGATAAAACGTACCGCGGGCTTTCGTTCGACCGGGATTACACCGCTTATTTCCCCATTGCCGTGACCGTGGTGAAAGACGGCAACGAAGCGCCCACGCAGTTGCCCGACGTAAAAACGGGCGACACCCTGCTGATCCACCATCAGGAGCTGATCCCAGCGGACGGCTTGCTGGTGAAAGGTTCCGCGCTGATCGATTACAGCTTTGTAACGGGGGAATCCGTGCCGGTGCGCAAGCAGATGGGTGAAATCATTTACGCCGGCGGGCGGCAGCTGGAAGGGAATATGGAAATCCTCACTATCCGCGAAGTGGCGCAGAGTTACCTAACGAGCCTCTGGAACCGCGAGGAGCTACGCCGCGACAATCCCGGCAAACCTTCGTTCATCCACCTGCTCGGACAGTATTTCACCTGGGTGGTGCTGTTCATTGCGGCGGCAACGGCGGTGTACTGGGGGATTTACGACAGTGCCAAAATCTGGCCTTCGGTAACGGCGATCCTCATTATTGCCTGCCCCTGCGCGCTGCTGCTGGCGGCGTCGTTTACGAACGGTCACATGCTGCGGATCCTGAGCCGGCATAAACTGTACCTCCGCAATGCGCAGGCCATCGAGCGGCTGGCGGGGGTGACACATATTGTTTTCGATAAGACGGGCACGCTGACAGGCAAGTCGAGCACCACCGTGTCGTGGCACGGGCGGGAGCTGACGCATGCGGAAGTGAGCGCCGTGGCGGCTTTGACGGCCCATTCGCAGCATCCGGCGAGCCGGCAGGTCCGC
The DNA here is from genome assembly GCF_937874145.1 of uncultured Chitinophaga sp. Taxonomy (GTDB): domain Bacteria; phylum Bacteroidota; class Bacteroidia; order Chitinophagales; family Chitinophagaceae; genus Chitinophaga. The sequence goes on from NZ_CALNBI010000082.1 coordinate 4,585, forward strand.
GAGTTTGTTGGCAAGCCGGTGGTGCATACCATCGACCGGTTCAGCGAGCAGACAGGGCAGGGCTTGCAGGGATGGGTGCACCAGATGCACGTGCAGCTGGGCAGTGCGGCGTACACCGGGGCGCGGGAGGCCGTGCAGCCGGGCGCGAGCGTGGTGCATGTGAACATCAACGGCGACCATGCCGGGTACTACCTGCTGGAGCATGCTTACCGCAAGGGGATCCCGGAAATGCTGGGCGAATTGCAGCAGCATTTCGGGCTCACGCTGCTTTCCGGCGACCAGCCGGGCGAAGCGGGGAATTTACGGCGGATGATGGGCGACAAGGCGACTTTGCTTTTCCAGCAGCAGGCGCACGACAAGCTCGACCGGATCGTGCAGCTGCAGGAAAAGGGGGAAAAGGTGCTGATGATCGGGGACGGGCTCAATGATGCCGGCGCCCTTCGCCAGAGCGATGCGGGGATCAGCCTCACCGAGGATTCCAACAACTTTACCCCTGCCAGCGACGGCATCCTGGAGGCATCGCAGCTGCACCGGCTGCCGGCGTTCATCCGGATGAGCCGGATCAATAAACGCATCATTCTCATTGCTTTCCTGTATTCGATCGTGTATAACCTGACGGGATTGTTTTTCGCCGTGCAGGGCATTTTAAGCCCGCTGACGGCCGCTATCCTCATGCCGTCCAGTTCCATCAGCATTATCCTGCTGACCTGGGGGATGAGCGAATATGCGGGAAGGAAGCAACTCCGTTGATGAGCATCATCGGGCGGTTTGATCCGGGTCATCTGTACGCGGGCGCCACCTCGATACTTTTACATCACAATTACAAACTACCGGATCATGAGCGTTATCATCATTCTTTTATGCGTCAGTCTTGCCGTGGCCATCTTTTTCCTGGTGGCCTTTATCTGGTCCGTGAAGGACGGGCAATACGACGACGACTACTCTCCTGCGCACCGCATGCTTTTCGATGACAAAACCAGTAAAGAATAAACCTCCGTTAATATGTCTCTTGAACAATTTTCGTACGACAACCGCACCGTCAAATGGTTTGCCTATGCCGCCATTTTCTGGGGCCTCATTGGTATGCTGGCGGGCCTGTGGGCCGCGCTGGAGCTGGTGGTCCCCGGCGCCAACCTGGGTTTTGCGCCCATTACCTTCGGACGCCTCCGGCCGGTGCACACCAATGCGGTGATATTCGCATTTGTGGGCAACGGTATATTCATGGGGGTGTATTACTCGCTGCAGCGCCTTTGCAAGGCGCGTATGTGGAGCGACCTGCTGAGCAAGATCCACTTCTGGGGATGGCAGGCCATTATCCTGGGGGGCGCGCTGACGCTGTTCCTCGGGTACACCACCGGTAAGGAATACGCCGAGCTGGAATGGCCTTTCGACATTGCCATTACCCTCATCTGGGTGGTATTCGGCGCCAACATGCTCGGCACCATCCTGAAGCGCCGCGTGAGCCATCTGTACGTTGCCATCTGGTTCTATATTGGAACCTGGGTGGCCATCGCCATGCTGCACATCGTGAACTCCTTCGAGATGCCGTTGTCGCTTTTCAAGAGCTATTCGTGGTACGCCGGCGTGCAGGACGCGCTGGTGCAATGGTGGTACGGGCACAACGCCGTGGCGTTCTTCCTCACCACTCCTTACCTCGGGCTGATGTACTACTTCGTACCGAAAGCCGCCAACCGTCCCGTTTATTCCTACCGCTGGTCGATCATCCACTTCTGGGCGCTGATTTTCATTTACATCTGGGCCGGCCCGCACCACTTATTATATACCGCGCTGCCTGAATGGGCGCAATCCCTCGGCACCGTGTTCTCCATCATGCTGATCGCTCCCTCCTGGGGCGGTATGCTCAACGGCCTCCTCACGCTCCGCGGCGCCTGGGACCGTGTGCGGGAAGACGCCGTGCTGAAGTTCTTCGTGGTAGCCCTCACCGCATACGGTATGGCCACTTTCGAAGGCCCGATGCTGTCGCTGAAAAATGTGAACGCCATCAGCCACTACACCGACTGGACCATCGCCCACGTACACGTAGGCGCCCTGGGCTGGAACGGCTTCCTCACCTTCGGTATCCTCTACTGGATGATCCCGCGGCTGTTCAACACGCAATTATTCTCCCGCAAATGGGCCAACGCCCACTTCTGGATCGGTACGCTCGGTATCATCTTCTACGCCATTCCCCTGTACTGGGCTGCATTTACGCAGAGCATGATGTGGAAACAGTTTACGGAAGACGGAACGCTGAAATACCAGTTCATCGAAACCGTGAACGTGATCGTACCCATGTACGCCCTGCGGGCTGTAGGCGGGCTGCTCTATATCTCCGGCGTGATCCTCATGATCGTGAACATCGCTAAAACCGTTCGCCGAGGCACATTCGTTGCCAACGAGCCCGCCGAAGCCGCGCCGCTCGTGAAAACCGCCGTTGCGGAAACACACGGCAAAAGCAAAGGCCACTGGCACAACTGGATCGAGAAACGCCCCGTGCAGATGGTGGTATTCAGCCTGATCGTAGTAGGTATCGGCGGCGCCCTGGAAATGGTGCCCACCTTCCTGGTACGCAGCAACATTCCCACCATCAGCAGCGTGAAACCTTATACACCGCTGGAACTCCACGGCCGAGACATTTACATCCGCGAAGGCTGCTACACC
>NZ_CALNBI010000083.1 GCF_937874145.1 uncultured Chitinophaga sp.
TTTCGCCGGTGACGTTTATTTTCAAAGGCGGCGTCCATCACCGCGACAGCCGGGGGAATAACTCGGTGGTCCGCGCGGGCGGCACGCAATGGATGCATGCGGGCATGGGCATCGTGCACAGCGAGCGCCCGCCGGATGATATCCACGAAACCGGCGGCGAACAGGAAATGATCCAGATATGGGTGAATTCTCCCGCCAGCCGCAAAATGGCGCAACCCACTTATTTCCCTTTACACGCCGCAGATACGCCCGTGGTAACGAGTGAAGACGGACTGGTAACCATTTCCGTGGTGGCCGGGGAACTGCTGGGGGTGAAAGGCCCCGTGCCCACCCTCACGCCGGTCAATGCTTTCACGGCGCATTTCCGGAAAGGGGGGCAATTCTACATTCCCCTGTCCGAAACCCGCCACGCCTTCGTGTACCTGCTCGACGGCGAAGTGAAAATCACCGGGGCGAGCGTTTACACCGGGTATCATTGCCTGGTGTTCCGGGAAGACGGGAAAGGGATCGGGATCACCGCTGAAGAAGATACCCGCCTGTTCATCGCTTCCGGCGAACCGATCGGGGAGAAGATCGCGGCGAACGGGCCGTTTGTGATGAATACCGAAACGGAAGTGCTCGAAGCCATGCGTGATTATCAAATGGGAAAAATGGGTATATTGATAGAAGAGTAAATCCTCCGTCATGACACTTGTAGAAACCATGGCGGCCATTGCTGCCGCCGGTACCGCTCAAACGAAAAAGACGCTGATGAACCACGGCGCCCGGGAGCCTGTTTCCGGCGTGAAAGTCTCCGACCTGAAAGTCATCCTCAAGCAGATCCGCAATGACCAGGCGCTCGCCCTGGCGCTGTACGATACCGGCCATTACGACGCGCAATACCTCGCGGGCCTCGCTGCCAACGGCGCGCTCATGACGGCCAAACAACTGCGCCGATGGGCCGAAACGCCCAACGCCCTCGCCATCAGTGAATATTCGGTAGCATGGGTAGCCGCCGAGCACCCGGATGCCTGGCAAATCGCGCTGGAGTGGATCGATGATCCCGCAACATCCGTTGCCGTCAGCGGATGGGCCACGCTCGCGGGGCTCCTGTCCCTGCTGCCCGACGAGAAAATAGATGTGCCGGAAGTAGTGCAACTGCTCACACGCATTGAAAAAGAAATCCATGGTGTGCACGACCGGGTGCGGTATGTGATGAACGGGTTCGTCATCAGTGCGGGAACGTATGTGGATGCCGTGCACGACGCCGCGGTGGCCACTGCGCGTAAGAATGGCATTTTGCATGTAGATATGGGCGATACGGCCTGTAAAGTGCCCGTGGCGGAAGCGTACATCGCCGCATCGCGCGGCCGGCCGGGAGGGGCGAAGAAAAAGAAAACGCTTAAATGTTGAATAAAAAAGCCGCGCGGATTGCGCGGCTTTTTTTATCGTCAGTTTTTTTGCAGCCAGACTTCATAAATCGTACTGCCCGCATTAGTTGGGTTGAAACCATTGCTCTGGGGGGCCGTAGCTTCGATCCCGCCGAACATCCAGCCGATGAGCGTATTGCCGGAAGGCAGCTTCGCGTAATCGATCACGTCTTCCGTTTTACCCATCACGGCAATCTGCGGATTGATGAGAAAAGCCGCATTGGCGCCAATGTACCCGGGCAGGGTGCTGTTCAGCTGCGGGTATTCCTGCGTCCCTTTCAGCCCGCGCACGATCGTAGATACCCGGTTGAACCAGGGCATGAAGTTCGACGCATTGCCAGGCACCTCACGGCCCTGGTCGTCGATATACCAATCCGTAATCCCGCCGATGAATGAAACATAGGCTTCGTTGCTGGCGGAATTGAACGCGGAAATCGCCGCGCAATCGTACAGGCAATACCGTTGTTTGAACGACGTGTCGATCTGCGCCAGGGTATTGAAGCCCATGTCCTCGAAGTAAACAGGGTTCACGAAAGGCCCGCCCTGGTTGTTGAATACGCCGCCAAACACCGCCACACCTACGTTCCGGTTGGCGGGCATCACCATTTTCACGGAAGGGTAATCGCGCCGGTGGAACTGGTTGGCGCCGTTGTATGACTGGTTGGTGGTGATAACGTTGTAGTTGCCGATGACGGGCGCGCCATTAAGCGTGCTCAGCGTGAACCGGGCAATCTGCTCCGTATACTTTCCTGTTACGCCCCCGGAATATTTCCCGTTGTAATCCTGTCCCATCACGAGATGAAACCAGTTGTTGAGCTTGGTGAGATACCCGCCGGTAACGGCCATACGGCTGTCTTGCGTGGTTTTGATGTAATTGTTGAGCGCGTAACCGTTCTGTACGCCCGCAATAGTACGCTGCACGTCGATCGCGGTTATCAGCGGGAAGGTCTGGTAACAGCTGTCGTTCGGGCAACCGGCGCCGTACCCTCCGATGCAATACAGGATGTTGCCGTCCTGGTAAAACGCCATATTGGTGGAGCTCAGCTGGTATTGAAGCGCCGGGGGGATGTTGCCTTTCCAGGACCTGTTGTTGGCGGGATCTATCACCCAAATGAAGGTGTTGGACTTCGATGTAGGGAAGGTGGATCCTGGGCCCGAGGTTCCGTGGAACCCATTGGTTCTCCCGCCCACCAGCAGCCAGAGCCCGTTTTGTACGGCGATGGCATAGGATTGCAGGGCGGGGGCGGGTTGGGATGATGCTTTTTGCAGCGTGATGGTGTAGGGCGCCTGTGCGGCGGCCATGAGGCCGGTGCAAAGCAGCAGGCCGGTGATCAGGTATTTCATGGATGTGATTTTAAGGGTTGATGATTTTGAGGCACCAGGCGGTGAGCAGTTTCCGGCGGGAGGCCGACAGGTCGCGGGTCCTGGGCATGGCGATGGAACTGTTCCATTGCGGCAGGCTGATCCGGTCGAGCAGGGCGCGGGCCATCACGGGGTCCTGCCAGATGGATGGATCATTCAGCTTCAGCACCCTGCTCATCGCGGGATAAAGCAGGTAGTAGTTGCGGAGCACCTTCTCGTAAATCACGTCGAAAGTGAGCCTGTCGTTGCCGGTGGGTTGCGGTGAGGAAGGGTCTTTGTAATACTGCGAATAATCCTCATCGTTCGGCAGTATGCGCACGTTGATGATCGATCCGGTGAGCGGATTGAACTGACCGTAATTGATTGGCGGGGGATTGTCGCGCGTGGTGCAGGTGATCAGCACATTCCCGTTCTTGAAAACCCCCAGCGTGATGGGATCGCCGAGGTTGTACCCGCTGAGCAGCAGGGTGGCCGGACCGGGCGACTGGTTGGGCGTGGTATCGTAATACCACAAATCGAAGGTATTGCCACCGTTATCGGTGAGCTTCTGACCGTTCTGGTAGCCGGTAAAAGAGATCGGCACCGTGTCTGCGCCATCGTCGCGGAAGCGGTTGGTGCTGGCGTTGGGACTGGAAGTATCCTGCTCGGCATATACGCCGGAAGTTTCGGAGAAGAGAAACAGCGGCTTTTCGATATGGATGGCCTGGTTGATGCCCTGGCTGCCGCCGCAATAGAGGTAGAATTTGTACCCGTCGTTCAGGGCGCTGTCTACGAACGCATTCCAGGTAAAATCGAAGATCCAGCCGTTGGCGTCGTTGGTGGCCATATTCACAAATTCGTGCCGCTCGTTCACATTCTGTACGAGCTCGGAGTTCCGGCGGTTCTCAAAAATCACTTTCAGGATCGATGCAACGCGCTCGATTACTTTCAGCTCGTCTTCGCCCGGTACTGAGATACGATCATAATAG
>NZ_CALNBI010000084.1 GCF_937874145.1 uncultured Chitinophaga sp.
GCGTGAGGATCAAAAATATGGTCAGCAAGCGCCATCCGGACAGGGCCGGGAATTCCGGCCTGGCGATCGTGCAGGTCCCGATAAAACTGGTGCCGGACGAATACTTCATTTGGGAAATGGACGGGACCCAACATATGGCCGTGGCCATCGACGGAGGACTGTTGGGAACCGCTACCACACTGATGGGCACCGGGGTCACGGGAGCGATCGGCCTTTTCCTGAACGCTTCCAAACCCGGCGGATACGACGTGGGCAGCGCGGTGGGCCCCGATCTCTTCAATGTGCAGGTGTCTATACCCGACGGCACCAGCGTCGTTTATCTCAGCACCTATTACAATTGCGGAGAAAGTGTGCCCCGTTATGGAAAAGGCAGGCTGAATATTGAGCAGTACGGCAGCATAGGCGGCATCATCTCGGGCAACTTCACGGTAACAGTTTACACGCGTGTATCGGATTGCCAGAACAAAAGTAAAATGGTGTCCGGCAGTTTCAGGATCAGGAGAAAAGCTTAAAAAATCGCCCCATGAAAGAAACGATTATCAACCCGGTCATCAAAGATGAAGTCACCTTCACTCAAACCGCGGCCCAAACGGGCGGCCGTATTTCCACTTTGCTTGTCAAGCTCATGCCTGGCGGCGGTACGCCGCTCCATTACCATAAGCACTTCTCAGAAACCTTTTCCGTAGTGGAAGGCGTGTTGACGCTCACCCTTGCCAACCGGAAGGTTCGCCTTTCCTCCGGCGAAAAGTTTACGGTGGAAAAAGGCGTGGTGCATAATTTCTCCAACGAATCCGTCGAGCCGGTGCTGTTTACGACGGTCATCTTACCCGGCTCTGCCGGCTTCGAGCATGCATTGCGCGTGCTGTATGGCCTCGCGGCCGACGGGCAAACCGATGAAAAAGGAATACCCAGGAACCCCTTGGTCCTGGCTGCCGTATCGGCGATGAGCGATATGCATCCGGCTGGTATCGCCGTCGTTTTTACGCCCCTGTTCGCCTTGCTGGGGTGCATTGCCCGCGTGGCCGGCGTGAGGCAGCGGCTGTTTAAAAAATACTGCGTATAACCTGGCAGGAGGTTGCCATCAAACCTGCAGATTAACCCCAAAACAAAAGCCTGTCGATCGTTTCGACAGGCTTTCTTGTTTTTGGGGTCATGCTTCTTACTTGGATGGGATGCCCTGGAGCGCCAGTGTGATATCGATATCTGGCAGGATGTAGAGCGTCTCGGCCGGGTCGTTGTATTTGCTCATGCCCCAGACGTGGCGGTTGAGTTTGAAGTTGGATTCGACGGATATCCTGTCTTTCGTGACGGTTACTTTCGCGGGGATCTGCAACGGATGCTCTTGTCCGATCAGGGTGAAATTGCCCGTTACTTTTACGTTTGCGCCGGTGGCGGGGTCTTTGAACGCCTCGATCTTCGTGATGCGGAAAGTGGCGGTGGGGTAAACGGCCAGGTTGAAGAAATCGGGGCTTTTCAGGTGGTTGAGCAACTCGGTTTTGGGCGGGCCCGACAAATCGGAGTTATCGATGCTGGCGATGGGGATGCTGAAGTCGCCGCCGGTGAGCTGGGAGCTGCCATCCGTGAGGAAGGCGCCCGTCACTTTAAACGAACCTTTGTGGAAATGCGTTGGGGCGCTGCCTTTCCATTCCACGGTGGATTTGCTTTCGTCGATCGTGAATTTTTGGGCGATCGATTCGTCTTTCTGCGAACAGGCCGCCAGCAGCGCCAGGATACCTGCGCCGAAATACAGTTGGAGTTTCATGTGTGATGCTTGTTATTTGGTTTCCAGAAAAAGAACCTGGTATTGTTGGGAGATCGTTTGCACCATTTTGGCAATGGCTTCCATATCGGGCGCGGGCGCTTCCGTGGCGATGGCCGGAGCGCCGTTGAGGGGTGCGCTGAAGTCTTCGAAGAAGCGGTGCAGCGTACCGGGGGTAATGAGGTTGAGCAGTTTGGCGCTGTCAGTCAGGATGCTGAAGGCGTGTGGGGTGTTTTTAGGGGCAAAGAGCGCCTCTCCGGGCTCCAGGATGGTAACCTTATCCGCTACACGGACGCTGAGCCGGCCTTCCAGCACATAGAAAGTTTCGTCTTCGTTTTGATGGACATGCAGCGGGGGCTCTGCGCCGCGGGGAAGGGTGAATTCGATGAGCGCCATGGCGTTCTGCGTATGCTCCGGCGCGATGAGGGTCCTGAAATATCCTCCCTGGTAACGCCGGAATCCGTTGGCTTGTAATGCTTCCATTTAAATAAAATTGTTGAATGGTCAGAAATGGAATGCAAGTTTCGGGGAATTGCGGCGGGCATGCAATTCATGTCGACGGACGCAGGGTTTGGTCGCTATACCGCGGGTTACGGCGCCGGCCGTACGTTGAATTTCTCCGCGCAGGCCTGCTTGTAATTGCGGCCGATGGGGATCCTGCTGCCGGCGATTACCAGGTAATTGGGGTTATATCCTTCCACTTTGGTTTCCGGAACGATAAAAGAACGGTGGATGCGGAGGAACTGGTCCATGGGCAACAGCTTTTCCACTACGCTGATCTTCTGTTTGGCGACATAAATTTTCTGCCGCGTCACTACTTTGATGTAATCCTTGATGCTTTCGATCCAGAGGATGTCTTCCGTATCCACTTTCACCGTCTGCCGGTCGATCCGCAGGTACAGGAAATGTTTGACGGGCAATGGGGCCGGTGTGTCGGGGCGTTCTTCAAATACACCTGTTTTGCCTTTCACCTGGTGCATGACTTTGTCGATTGCCCGCAGGAACCGGTTGAGGGGAATGGGTTTGACGAGGTAATCGACCGCATTGAGATCGAACCCTTCCACCGCGAACTCATGGTAAGCCGTGGTGAATATTATCATGGGCGGGCTTTTCAGGCTTCTCACGAGGTCGGTGCCCGTCAGCCCCGGCATCTTGATATCCACCAGCAACAGGTCCACTTCATGCCGCTGCAGCACCTGGAATGCCTCGATGGCGTTGCTGCAGGTGGCCACGATCCGGATTTCGGGGATGTTGGCCGTGTATTTCAGGAGGATCTCAATGGCATGAGGCTCGTCGTCTACGATCAGTGTCCGGATTTGCATGGTCAGGATTTAGTTGGGGAAGATAAGGTAACCATCATTTCTATGATAAAGCAGTCTTCTTCGTCGAACCAATGGAGGGAATGTGCTTCGGGGTAGAGGAGTTGCAGGCGGTGGCGGACGTTCTTCAGCCCGATATTGCCGCCTTGTTTGTTGGACGGGGCAGGAGCGGGTTCCGGTTTGCTGTTGCTGATCTTCAGCCACAATTCTCCTTTCGCCACCCGCAGTTCGATGTTGATCCAGGGATGGTGCATGGTTTCGCCGGCGCCATGTTTGAAGGCATTTTCCACCAGGGGCAGCATGAGAATAGGCGCGATCTGCCAGGCGGCGGGTTCCACGTCGATATTCAGGTTCAGGTCGAGCCGTTCTTCATAGCGCAGCTGTTCCAGGCGGATGTAATCTTTCAGTACTTCGATTTCCCTTTCCAGCAGTACGCGGTCGGCCGTACATTCATAGATCACATACCGCAGGATATTGGACAGGCCGAGGATGATCCCCGGGGCCTGGGGGGCATTGTTCAGCGATAGGGCGTAGAGGTTGTTGAGGGAATTGAAGAGGAAGTGGGGGTGCAGCTGCCCTTTCAGGAAGTTCAGCTCTGCCTGCAGCATGGCGTTTTTTCTTTCGTGCCACATGGCAAAAAGGGTAAGGGTTACGCCGATCCATACCACCACGTTGCTCCTTTCCACGGCATTTACAAAATCGCCTTTGCTGATCAGCTGTTGCCAGCGGTCTTTTTCCAGTTTGCTCCAGGTAAAGTGGGGGTCAGTCCGGGAATAGAAATCGAAGATGTAGGGATCGGTGATGTAAATCTCCGTGAGCCGGTACGCTACCGCCATGGCGGCCATGATGAGGAAAGCGAGGAACACGGCAGCGGAGTATTTGCCGCTGAAGTATTTACGGAGCACGAAGTACTGGAGGAAATAGAAGTAAATGATATGAACGGGCAGGAGCATGAGCACCACTTTGATCCCCAGTTCCCAGGAATCGAATGCGGTGCTGTAGATATAGGTCAGCATTAAAAAAGCGAAAATCCAGAATGCCAGGTGCGTCAGCAACCGGCCCCTGTTTCGGAATAGCCACGGTACGTCCATAATGCAAACATAGCCCTTGCGGGAAATTACCGCCCGGGATATTAAAAATAATAATATCTGGTAGACGGAAAGCCTTGTTTATCGACAAACGGCATCCCCGCGGATTAATGCGCTTCGCTTTTGGAGAATACGTTCACGACGATCACCCCGGCGATGATCAACAGCATCCCCACAATAGCGCCGGCATCCAGTTTCTGTTTATACAAAATCCAACCCGCTGCCGAAACCAGCACGATGCCGAGGCCCGACCAGATCGCATATGCGATCCCGACGGGGATCGACTTCAGGGTCAGGCTCAAACAATAGAATGCAATGCCATAACCTGCTACAACAATGAGAGAAGGCCAGGGTTTGGTAAATCCTTCGGATGCCTTCAGCGCGGATGTCGCAATCACTTCACAAATAATGGCTATGGCCAGGATGAGGTATTTCATCAGTTTGCTTTTTTCAAAAATAACCGGTTACGGCATACAAATAGTATTTTTTCGTCGATGAAGAACAGGCGGCGGCAATGGGATTATGAAAGTTTTTCGCGAGCTTTGGCGTAACATAAACCCCGCCAGACATGCTGATCCGACCGTATGAATCTTCCGATTATGATGCTTGTATCGCTGCTTTTAAAAGCAACATGCCGAAGTATTTCCTTCCCGAAGAATTGCCCGATTTTACGGATTGGCTGGATAAATACCAGAACGGCGGGCCTTTCAAAGTAGAAGGGGAGGCCGCTTATTTTGTGTTGGAGGAGGATGGATTGAACGTGGGCTGCGGCGGTGTGTTCATAGAACCGCAGAACAACCTGGCCGGGATGGTCTGGGGTATGGTGGATAACCGGCTGCATAAACGCGGCATCGGTAAAAAATTCCTGTTATTCAGGATCGAATATATCCGCCGGCATTGCCCTGCCTGCAGCATCAAGCTCGACACCACGCAGCATTCATACCCTTTCTTCGAAAAGTACGGCTTTACCATCGTTAAATACACGGAAAACGGGTATGCGGAAGGGATGCACCGGTACGATATGCTCCTCGTTCCCTGATTACTTCTCCATCGCCCGCCGTTTCAGGTCGGCCGGCATCTTTTCAATCGCATATCGCAATGCCGTTCGGGGCATGCTGGATTTATTTGCCATTACAAAGGCAAAAACCTCCGCTTCATGCCGCTCGGCATAAGCCTTCAACATCCAGCCGTACCCTTTCCGCACCATATCATCTTCGTCGTGCAGCAGCACGGTGGCGATTTGCAGCGCTTCTTCCAGCCACAAACCCTTCCTGGCCGGTATGATCAGCGATACCGCGGCCGCCCTGCGGACCCAGCGGTTTTTGGAACGCGCCCATTTCAGCAAAACAGGCAGTTTGTCGGGAAACCGCATCAGGAATTCGCCGACGGTATGATTGCAAAACGTATCGCAGGCCGCCCAGTTGGTGACGTATTCGTGCAGCCAATGTTCAAACAGCCTGAAGTCTCCCGCCGCAAATTCTTTCCGCCGCGAATAGGAAAGGTCGCAGGCGATGAGGGTTTCTTCCATATACCCCGATTCCCACAATTCCCCGCACACGGCAAACGCCGCTGCCTTGGGCTCCTTTTTGAGCGCCTGGATGAACGGCCTGGCCAACGCCTTGGACGCAGCCGATTTCACGCCGTAAGTCCGGATGTCTTCTTTGAAAAACCTCCTGGCGGAGGCTTGTCCTGCCGGTGTGCCGGCAGCGCGTAAATCTTCCTGCAATTGTACGATCAGCGGGGTCATGCGCAAATATTGAAGTAGCAGTTTATCGGGAAAGGAATGGTGAATGTTGAAAAAGCGTATGCAGGCTTGCTGCAATAAAAAAAGGCCCGTCCGCTTGCAGCTGGACGGGCCCTGGAATAATTTAGCTGATTCCCAGCAGCTCCACGTCGAAGATCAGGGTGCTGTTGGGGCCGATCTGCGCACTTACCTGGCGGTCGCCGTAGCCGAGGTCCGCCGGGATGAAGAAGCGCCATTTGCTGCCCTGGGGCATCAATTGGAGGCCTTCGGTCCAGCCCTTGATCACCATGTTGAGCGGGAAAGTGGCCGGCTGTCCGCGTTGTACGGAGCTGTCGAACACGGTACCGTCGATCAGGGTGCCATGGTAATGGCAGGTCACTTTGCTGGTAGGGCCAGGCTTCGCGCCGGTACCTTCTTTAATGATCTCATATTGCAAACCGCTGGGAAGCGCCGTAACACCGGGCTTTTCCTTGTTGGCGGCAAGAAAGTCCTGGCCGGCCTTCAGGTTGGCGGCTGATTTTTCGTTCTTCATCTGAAAAAGTTTGTCTGCGATGCCCATATCCGTTGATTTATTTGCCGCGAAGTTACGAAAGAAAAATATCTCCATCCCTGAGGGCAAATCCCCCGCCTTCCGCCTCCTGTACCTGCCGGGGCGGCAGTTCATATAAGTTTGACATTGCCGGTCCGGAATTATTCCTATTTTGGCCCATCGGCATTTAACCTTAGAACAATCCTTATGGACTCAAGAAGAGAATTTCTCCGGAAAGCAGCGCTACTCACCGGAGCAGGGGGGCTGGCCAACATCCTCCCCGAAACCATCCAGCGGGCGATGGCCATCGATCCCGCGCCCGGCAGCACCTTCCTGGACGCCGAGCACGTCGTTTTCCTCATGCAGGAAAACCGCTCCTTCGATCACTGCTTCGGCACCCTCCAGGGCGTCCGCGGTTTCAACGACCCCCGCGCCGTGAAAACCCCGCAGGGACACAACGTCCTCTTCCAGCCCGACAAAGACGGCAAC
>NZ_CALNBI010000085.1 GCF_937874145.1 uncultured Chitinophaga sp.
AACGGCGCAGGCAAAACGACATTGGTCAAATTACTGGCGCGCCTCTACGACCCCTCGGAAGGCCGCATCCTGCTCGACGGCCACGACCTCCGCGAATACGACCTCAACGAGCTCCGCATGCAGGTAGGCGTTATTTTCCAGGATTTCCAGCGGTACCAGATGACCTTCTCCCAAAATATCGCGGTAGGGAATATTGCGGAAATCGATAATGCGGCGCGGATCGAGCTGGCGGCGGAGAAAAGCATGGCCGATTTGCTCTACGGCCGCCTTCCCAACGGGTTCGACCAGATGCTGGGCCGCCGGTTCAGCAACGGCGTGGAACTTTCGGGCGGGGAGTGGCAGAAGATCGCTCTGGCGCGGGCGTATATGAAAAACGCCCAGCTCCTCATCCTCGACGAGCCCACCGCCGCCCTGGACGCGCGCGCCGAATACGAAGTATTTCAACGCTTTGCCGACCTTACTCGCGGTAAAACAGCCGTACTCATCTCGCACCGCTTCTCGACCGTCCGCATGGCCGACCGTATCCTGGTGCTGGAAGGCGGGGAGCTCCTCGAAATCGGGACCCACGAAGAGCTGATCGCCAAAAAAGGGCGGTACGAAGAATTGTTCTCGCTGCGGGCGGCCGGTTACCGGTAAACTGACAATAATCATTTTCCAGAATCAGTTTCCGCCGTAGGTTTGCGCCATGGAAAAACAACAGACCGGCGAACAGCACGCCCGCTCCATCAAACGTTTCCGTATCATCGCATGGCTGGAAGGGCTTTCATACCTGGCTATCATCTTCATTTCCATGCCGTTGAAATATTTCTTCGATGAGCCCTGGCTCAATAAGCAACTCGGCATGGCGCACGGTTTGCTGTTCGTGCTCTACGTGGTACTGGTCATCGAGCTGAAAATGGTGCTGCAATGGTCCATGAAAAAGACCGCCATCGCCCTGGCCGCTTCGGTGATACCTTTCGGAACCTTTTTCCTCAACGAAAAATGGATCCATCGTCCGTAAGTATTCTCAATCTTTCTTTACGATAATTTAGGCAAGCAAAAAAAAAGGGAAGCGTTTTCGCTTCCCTTTTCGTTTTATATGGCGTGCTTACATGCCCGGTTCATCGGCACTCGGGCCGTAACTGCCGGGAATGGGCACATCGAGCAGGCGGAGATACACGCCCAGCTGCGCCCGGTGGTGCACGATCTGGTTGTACGACATGCGGATCACCTCCGATTTGGAAGACACGTCATGCACCTGTTCGCCGGTGCGCAGGGTCCAGGGTTGGCCAAAGGTGGACTCGTCGGCCTTTTCGAGGCTGGAATACCCTTCCTGCAGGGATTTTTCGTGGATATCCAGCAGCTCCTGGGCGGAATTCACGGGCGTTGGGGTGAAATCCATCCCCTCGAAGTCGATACCGTCGGTTTCAATGGCCATTTTGGCCCAGGAAGGCAGCTCCGCGATATGGACGGCCAGGCTGCGCATGTCCATGCTCCTGGGATGAGGGCGCCAGTCGAGCTTGTCGGCCGGGATGCGGCCCAGCATTTTGCGGGTGGTTTCGGCCTCGCGGGCCATTTCTTTCAACAAAGAAGGAATAGTTGCCATGATTTTTGGTTTTTGGTTTGATGATGTAAAGATGGAACCGGGGTTTGACAGCCTTATGTCAGCAGTGTTCATTTTTTTTTATGTAGATTTAAAAAAAATCCACTGATGAGAACTGCTGTTTTAATATCTATCCCTTTCATCGCACTTGCCTGCCAATCTTCCCCCTCAAGCGAACAATCCGCCGAAACGCAGGCCAGCGCGCACTGTTACCAGAAAGTGACGGGTAAAGACACGTTCCTGCTGCAGTTAGTGGTGGATGATACGGATGTGAAAGGCGTGCTGGAGTATAATTTTCATGAGAAAGATAAAAACTCCGGGACGGTAAGCGGTGCTTTATCGGACAATATTTTCCGCGGCACGTACCATTTCCAGAGCGAGGGCACTACCAGCGACAGGCCGGTGATTTTCAAAATGATAGGCGAGCAGCTTTATGAAGCCCTGGCAGACAGTGCGGATGCCAATGGCATACCCGTTTTCGCGACAGACGTTAGCCGTCTTCGCTTCGATCCTTCCCCTTATTCAAAAACCGACTGTAAATAGCGGTTAAATCGGGCAATTTTCGTGGTAATTGATGAGCTGGATGGGCGCCTTCTCCATCTCGAAGCCTTCGTATGCCCGGAGGATTTCATCCAGCACGGATTTGATCTCGTCCGGATCGGTGAGGGTTACGAGCTTGTTGCGGTATTCCTTGATGCCGGGAAGCGCCTTGAGGTACGTAAGATAATGCCGGCGCATGGAATAAATGCCGGCCTGGCCGCCTCTCCATTGAAGTGATTTATCGAGATGCTGCTTGCAGACCGTAATGCGCTCGGCCACGGTGGGAGCGGGGAGTTCTTCGCCGGTTTGCAGGAAATGGCGGATCTCGCGGAAGATCCAGGGGTAGCCGATGGCGGCGCGGCCGATCATGATACCGTCGATACCATAACGGTTTTTATATTCCAGCGCTTTTTGCGGGCTGTCGATATCGCCGTTCCCGAAGATGGGAATATGGATGCGGGGGTTGTTTTTTACTTTGGCGATGAGCGACCAGTCGGCTTCGCCCTTGTACATCTGGCAGCGGGTGCGGCCGTGGATGGTGAGCGCTTTGATGCCGGCGTCCTGCAGCATTTCGGCAACGGTTTCGATGTTTTTGGTGTCATCGTCCCAGCCGAGGCGGGTTTTCACGGTAACGGGCAGGCTGGTGGCTTTTACGCAAGCGGCGGTGAGCCTTTCCATGAGCTTCATATCCTTCAATACGCCTGATCCGGCGCCCTGCGACACGATCCCTTTTACCGGGCACCCGAAGTTGATATCGAGGAAATCCGGCTGCGTGAGGTCCACGATCTGTGCCGCCTGGGCCATCCGGCCTTCGTCGCCCCCGAAAATCTGAACGCCGGCGGGCCGCTCTTCATCGAAAATATCCAGCTTGCGGCGGCATTTCGCCGAATCGCCCACCAGCCCTTCGCTGGAAATAAATTCCGTATACAGGAGATCGGCCCCGTTGGCCTTGCAAACCACACGGAACGGCGGATCGCTCACGTCTTCCATGGGCGCCAGGAGGAGGGGGAATTCCGGCAGGGTGATATGTCCGAGTTTGACCATCGCGGCCGCAAAATTACGAAAAATCAGGTATTCCGCCCTTTTTCGCCGGGATAGAGGTATTGGACGGTGTCGCTTTGGATAAATGTTTTCGTCCGGAGGTCGAGGGCGGTGAGCTTGCCGTTGAAGCCCGCGCCGGTGTCGATGTTCCAGACGTTGCCGGCATGCATGGGATCGAATTCGCCGTAATTGATGGTAGGTGTATGGCCGATGAAAATCTCATCGTACAGCCGTAACCGCCTGGGATAGCGTGCATCGTTGGGCTTAAGCCGGGGATCGAGGGCCAGGGCCGTTTCCCAGAGCGTCCGGTCCCACATGTAATTATATTGGTAACGCTCGAACTGGGGGCCGTGCATCGAGGCGAAACCGGCGTGAATGTAAAGCCGGTTGTGCTCATCCACATAAAACTGCCGCATGCGGTGGAAAAATGCGAGATGTTCTTTGCGCGCTTCGGCAGACAGCTTTTCGTAACTCGCCACCGTTGCCCTGCCACCGTGCTGCAACCAGAGATCCAGCGGAGGCTCGCCGCCCAGCCAGGTTTCGCACCAGGCGTCGTGGTTGCCGCGGAGGAAGATGCAGGTATACCTGCGGTCCAGCTCCATCAGGTAAGCAATGGTTTCGGCGGATTCGGACCAGCCGTCAACATAATCGCCCAGGAAAATCAGCCGGTCGTTGGCCGTAGGCTGTATTCTTTCGATAACCTGCTGTAAGGCCCGGAAGGCTCCATGGATATCGCCGATCGCAAAAGTTCTGCTCATGTGGCAGCGAAATTACATTATTTGCCGTTATCCTGCAGGCCGCGCAAAGGCGTCAGCAGCGAATACACCGCAATGTCGAGGTACCGTCCGTCCCAATACTCCGCTTCCCGGAAAAATCCTTCTTTCACAAACCCCGACTTCTCCAGCACCTTTTCGCTCGCCACGTTGGCCGGGTCGATGATGGCTTCCACCGAATGCAGCCGGTATGCCTCGAATCCATGGCGCAACACAACGGCGAGGGCTTCGCTGGTAATCCCCCTGCCATGATACCCGTCGTGCAGCATATAACCCACTTCAGCGCGGTGGTACGCCGCATTCATCTTCACATATCCGATCACCCCGATCACTTTATTTTCTCCCTTCAGCGTAATCCCCCAGTTGATGGCTTCGTTGGCCTGCGATAAGGTATTGAACCGGTCGATCAGCGAGAGTGCGTCTTCGCGGTTCACCGCACGCACCCGAGGGATGAAATGCATCAGTTGGGGATGGGAGCGGAGATATAAAATGTCGTCGGCATCCGTCCGCTGGACCTGGCGCAATACCAGCCTTTCGGTCACCAGTTCGGGGACAGGGGTCAATTGAAAAGTGAGCATGCGGCAATTTAAGCCAAATCAGGCTTCCATCGACAGCTCTTTCTTGTAATTGGTGAAATTCTTCCCTGAAGCGTTCTTAAAGTATTTCGAGAAATGCGATTTGTCCTCAAACCCAAGGTGGTAAGCAATTTCCTTCATCGAATAATTCTCTTTGTGCGTGGCCAGCATGCGCGCTTCCGACAAAATACGCCGCCGGATATGCTCGCTTGCCGTTACACCGGTCAGCTCCTTAAGCGTCGTGTTTAAATGGTTGGCCGTCACGTGCAGGTTCGCCGCGTAATCCGTCACTTTTTTCAACAGGATAAACTGCTGGTCGAGCAGCGACAGGAATTGCCGCACGAGCCCCGTTTTCCGGTCGGCCGAATACCCGGTTTTCGGTGCGGGCAGGCAGCGCGCGATCTGGCGCAGGAGGATTTTGAGGTAGTCACGGATCATATCGAGCCGGTACGGCCTGTCGGATTCCCATTCCGCGCGGATGAGGTTCAGCAGCTCGTAAGTATCCCCGCGCTGGGAATTCTCTACGCGCAGCACGGGTTTGCCGGCGGCGCCCAGCAGGCAGAGCTCGTACACGAGGGGGATGTAATGGATGAAATCGTGGGTGAAAGTGAAAGCATGCCCCCTGGCATCGCGGGAAAAAACGCCCTGGCCGGATGCGGCGCTGCGGATGAAGTAAAGGCCCTCGGAGGATGCGGCGCCATTGTCGAGCAGGCAGGCGCCCTGGGTCAGGTGCACCAGCTGGATTTCGTTGGAAGCGCCCCCGGTCCTGGCGGGCAACGCTTGCAGGCGGAACGTTTGCATGTCTTGTATTTGCATGGGATTGGGTTTTGGCCCTTTAACAAACGATTGTTGTGCCAGTTGGCGGGTTTTGGTCCAAAGATCAATGCAGTAAAGGGTTTGGGGGAATGATGGCCGGGGAAGCGTGCCTGCGTTTTCCGCGAAATGCCGATGTCCGCCACGAAATATCATGACTCGAATATTCGTTGTTTTGTATCTTAATGGCATGAAATGTATGATAAGTATGGTTTTCCTCCTGCTGGGCATGTCCGTGCAGGAGGCGGCCGCCCAGCGCAAAAAGCCTTCCCGCAGGCAACCGAATATCATCCTCATTTATGCCGATGACCTGGGTGTAGGCGAAATCGGCGCTTACGGGCAGGAGAAAATCGCTACTCCGCACCTCGACCGCCTCGCCAAAGAAGGCATGCGGTTCACGAACTTCTACACCAGCACCCCCGTTTGCGCACCTGCGCGTTGCATGCTGATGACCGGCCGGCATGGCGGGCACAGTTACATCCGCGGCAATTATGAAATGGGCGGCTTCGCTGATTCGCTCGAAGGCGGACAAATGCCCCTGCCGGAAAACACGATGACGGTAGCCCGCATGCTGCAGCGCGCCGGGTACAAAACCGGGGCCATCGGCAAGTGGGGGCTGGGCATGCATTACAACACCGGAGATCCCAACAGGCAAGGCTTCGATTATTTCTACGGATATTACGATCAGAAACAATCGCATAATTTCTATCCTACCCATTTGTGGGAAAACGGCCGGTACGTCAGCCTCAATAACCCGCCCTTTTACGTGCATGATGCGTTGAAGCCCGCTACAGCCACAGATGCGGATTACGGGAAGTTCAAGGGTAAGGAATATGCGATCGATAAGATGACGGGCAAAGCGCTCGATTTTATCCATCGCAACGCAGCAGGACCGTTTTTCCTCTATCTGCCTTATACATTGCCGCACGTTTCGTTGCAGGCGCCCGACAGCGCGGTGCAGGCTTACGTCGGGAAGTTCGCCGAAAAGCCCTATTTCGGCCAG
>NZ_CALNBI010000086.1 GCF_937874145.1 uncultured Chitinophaga sp.
ACCGGCCTCCGGGCCGCAAAAACCGCAACATGAAACGGATCCTTACCCTTTGTATGCTGATCGTAGCCGGCATGGCTGCTGCGCAGGAAAAACCGAAATCCGTCACGCTCATCACCAATGTCCGCGTATTTACGGGAAAGGATGCAGCGCCTTTTAACGGCAGCGTGCTGATCACCGGCAACGTCATCACGAAAATATCGAGCGGCCCCATCCCGACGGACCGCAGCATGAACACCACGATTATCGACGGCAAGGGGCAATTCCTTATGCCCGGGCTTATCGACGCGCACTATCATGCCATGTTCGCCAACATCCCGCAGCTGGCGGCCATCACAAAAGATTTTGGTTTTGTGGTATTGATGGCGGGTAACAATGCCCGTAATACACTGTTGCGCGGGTTTACCAGCGTGAGGGACATGGGTGGGCCGATTTTTGGATTGAAGGATGCGATCGATGCGGGTGTAACGCCTGGCCCGAGGATCTGGCCTTCGGGGGCGTTTATCAGTCAAACCGGCGGGCATGGCGATTTTCGTTTGCCTTATGAGATACCGAAAGCCGCCAATGATCCTTTGAGTTATTCAGAGCGTATCCGGGCGGCGGCTATTGCGGATGGAGTGGATGCGGTGTTGCTCCGGTCGCGCGAGCAGCTGATGGCCGGCGCGAGCCAGCTCAAGCTCATGGCAGGCGGTGGCGTAAGCTCGATGTACGATCCGCTGGATGTGGCGCAATATACCGAAGCGGAATTCCGCGCGGCAGTGGAAGCGGCGGAAAACTGGGGCACTTACGTGACGGTGCACGCCTATACGCCACATGCGATCCAGACGGCGATCAAAGCTGGTGTGAAATGCATTGAGCACGGGCAACTGGCGGACGAAGCGTCGGCGAAGATGATTGCGGAGAAGGGGATCTGGTGGTCTTTGCAGCCGTTTATCGATGATGAGGACAGCAATCCCAAAACAGGGGAGAACCGCGAGAAGCAGCTGGAAATGTACAGTGGAACGGACAATGCTTTTGCACTGGCGAAAAAGTACAAAGTGAAAATCGCCTGGGGCACAGACGCTTTGTTCGACGCCCGTATTGCAACCCGTCAGGGTGCGCGGCTGGCGGCGATGACGCGCTGGTTCAAACCGGTGGAGATCCTGCAGATGGCGACGCGGAACAACGGTGAGCTGCTGGCGCTCTCCGGGAAGCGGAGCCCGTACAAAGGTAAGCTGGGCGTGCTGGAAGAGGGCGCGCTGGCTGATATGATCCTCGTCAACGGCGACCCCATCCAAAACATCCAGCTGCTGGAAGATCCGGAAAAGAACCTCACGCTGATCATGAAAGATGGCATCGTGTATAAAAACACCCTTCAACAACCCTGAACTGTCGCATTTCACCTCTTTTTTGGCTGAATCGTATGCAGTATTCCCCATCATCGTACTGTACATTATGCTGGTGCTGTATGTATTTTTGGAGAAAGTTTGGGTAAGTTAGATACGCTATTGCCTGAGCCGCAATGCGTTCGCATATCGACACCTCCGCCGGTCTGCCGTGTGAAACGGACCGGCGGTTTTTTTTTATCTTCATGATATGAAAAACACCCCTATATCCCTTTCCGCGTTATGCGCTGCGGTGGGCGTTATGTTCGCCGCCGCTTGTCAATCCCCTTCCCGCCCAAACCCGAACGGCTAAACGCTGATATTATACCATTAATAAAAAATATTAAAAAGCTGGGTTGAAGAATATATTTTTATGCGAAATGATGCGAATAAACATCAAATCGCATAAAATTATATTCCCGCTATGCAAAACGGACAACCACGCAGAACCTTTCTCAAAACAGCCGCATTATCCGGGCTTGGACTGGCATTTGCCGGCAAATTATCTGCTTTAGCATCTTTCGCCGCCGCTAACGGCAAGCGCATCGGTGTGATCGGTCTTGACACCGAGCACGGCCCTCATTTCGCTAAAATCCTTAATGCGCCCGACGCGGGCGATAAATACGGTGGTTTGCGCGTGACGGTAGCCTATCCTCACGGGAGCCGCAAAATCAAATCCAGCATGGACATGATCCCCCGGAACACCGCTGCTATCCAGGCGCAGGGCGTGAAACTGGTAGATTCGATCGCATTACTCCTGGCTGAGTGCGACCTCGTCATGCTGGAAACGAACGACGGCACCGAGCACCTGGTCCAGGCGCTGGAAGTATTCCGGGCGGGCAAGCCCGTCTTCATCGACAAGCCCGTAGCCGCCTCGCTCACCGACGTGCTCGCCATTTACCGTGCGGCGCATCATTACAAGGTGCCCGTCTTTTCCTCCAGCACCCTCCGCTACATCGACA
>NZ_CALNBI010000087.1 GCF_937874145.1 uncultured Chitinophaga sp.
TCGCGCTGCAGGTTGAGGGCGGCTTGTTCGTGGGAGATGAAGGAGGATGCGGCTTTCACGTTGACAGTTTCGCCTTTTGCGGTGGCGAAACCGATGATGGCGCCGGCGTGGCCGGCCTGGAGCTCGAGCGTGTCTTTGGCGAGGCGGTTGCCGTCCCAGGTGTGGGCGAGGGCGAAGGGCTTATCGAACACGAGCACGAAATAGTTTTTGAAGTTCTCGGGAACGCCGCCGCTGTTGCGGGTGGAGTAACCGATGATTTTCTTTTCGGCGGGGATGATTTTCACATAGCTGCCGCGGTCGAAGGCGTCTACCACGATGAATGCGCTGTCGGTTTTCGGGAAGGTGAACCGGAATTGCGCGGCTCTCTCGGTGGGGGTGATTTCGGTGGTAACGTCGGCGTCTGCGAGGTATACGGAATAATAATATGGTTTGGCGGTTTCCGCTTTATGGGAGAACCAGCTGGCGCGGTCGTCCTGCGTGAATTTCATGCGGCCGGTGACGGGCATGAGGGAGAATTGACCGTAGTCGTTGATCCAGGGGGCGGGGTGATGGGTTTGTTTGAAACCGCGGATTTTGTCGGCGCTGTACTGGTAGGCCCATCCGTCGCCGTTTTTATTGGTTTGCGGCATCCAGAAGTTCATGCCCCAGGGGGTGGCGATGGCGGGATAGGTGTTACCGTTAGACAGGCTGCCTTTGGAATCTGTGCCCATGAGGGGGTTGACCCATTCCACGGGGTCAGTTACTTTTTGTACAGTTTGAGCGTTGGCGTGAAAGCCTGCACATAATGCGACGAGGCACCAGCGAAATGTATTCATAATGCAAAATCGATTTTGTAAAAAAAGGGGGCCGGCCCAGGAATGGGCCAGCCGTTAGATGCTACTCTTTATTGTTTGTATGATAAGCACTTGTTCACTTGACGCCCTTTTTGCCTGTCCTGATTCCGGAATCGGATGAAACCTGACCGGCAGACGGCATATCGCATAAATGATCCGGCGGGGCGTTTACTGCAAAATGGCCTTGCCATTTGCGGTCGTAAATTTACCAAACCTAATCAATATCCGGGCGTCTTTTCCATTCAAAAATAATTTCCCTCCCCGTTTCTGCCAAAAGTTCGTCCCATTGCAAAAGCCGGTTCTTATAACCTACTGATATGCAATCGGTTGTAAAAACCATCTTCAACGGTATGCCATCCGCCCGGCCTGGCAGTTTTTTTGCTGTTGGCCGTCCGGACCCGGGAGAAGGGAGCCAGCATCTTTGTATCTAACCTGTTTTTCACACTTCCGGACCTTGTCCGGCGGCCTCTGCCCAGCCTGTTTTCTGTCCACATCTGCTAAATGCAAAATCGATTTAGCAAAACGGTATAAAAAAAGGCCCTGGTGGGAGGCGTTTCATAAATGTAGGGAAAAAAACGATAACTGAAATTTTCCGGCGGAAAATTGGCCGCAGGCGTAACGACCCGAAGTCACGGTTTCGGCGGAAATTGGCAACAGGCGTACCGACCCGAAGTCGCGATCCCGTGGAAGGCTTTCATGCATCCGTGGTCCAAGCGCTATCCCCCCCGGTTGCAATGGCGCTCAATGTTCGGCCGGCGCGCGCCGTTGGATGGAATGTAATGCAGGGCGAACGCACCGCTGGCAAGGGGTTACGGAAAGGCCGTAGTGCATAAAGCTGATCGGCGGTAGCCTTGTACGGCGCTGCGGGCAAAGCTTTCAGCTGCTCAGGAAGAGCCCCTTTTAATAAATTTCCCCGGCAGCTCCAGCCGCGTTTTGCGGAGGGCGCGCTGGCTTTTGTCCAGCTGGTTCATGAGGAGCTGCATGGCCGTCTTGGCGATCTCGTCGATCGGTTGCTGCACCACCGTGATGCCGGGAGGGTACAAACGGAAAATATCGTGGTCGTCGAAACATACCACCGCTATGTCGTCCGGGATTTTCATCTGCAGCCCGGCGAGGGTTTCGAGACCCAATATCCCGAGGTAGTTTGTAGCAAAGAATATCGCGTCCATCCCTTTGTTCGCCTGGATGAATTGCCTGATTTTCCGCACCGATTCCTCCTTTTCGCCGTTATACGGCAACTCAAGCACCAGCTTGTTCTTCACGGCGATATTGTGGCTGCGGAGCGTTTCCTTGTAGCCTTTCATCCGCTCGTTCATCTGCACCAGGTCCATGTCCACCGTCACGAAACCGATCTGCTTCGCGCCCCGGTCGATCAGGTGCTCGATGCCCTGCTTCACCCCGCCGAAATTATCGATCAGCACATGCGGCGCCTGCACTTCGGGGAAGTAGCTGTCCATCAGCACCAGCGGCCGCTTATGCGCGATGAGTTGCTGGATGTCTTTCTCCATGCCCGCGGCCGGCGTGATCAGGTAGCCGTCGACCTGCTGGCGGCTCAGCATTTTGATGAGCTCTCCTCCTTTCTGGGCGTTATTTTCGGTGCTGCAATACACGATGTGGTAACCATAGCGGTCGGCTTCCGACTCGATCACCCTGGCCAATGCCGCGAAAAAGCTTCCGGAGATGCTTTCCACCATGAGGCCGAGGGTTTTGGACTGCCCCGTACGAAGGTTTACGGCTACGGAATGAGGCTGGTAGCCGGTCTTCTTCACCACCGCCATTACTTTTTCGGCCAGCTCTTCGCTGATACGCATCTGCCGGGCTTTCCCGTTCAGTACGAACGACACGGTCGAAGGGGCAACGCCCGCCATGCGCGCGACATCTTTCAGGGATAACCTTTTCATTTCCTGGCCTTTCTGTTCTTTCATTTTTAGCGTGCGGTTTCGCCGGCAAGTCCTTCCGGCGGGAGGTTGATAATGAAATCTTACATCCGGGAAATTAAGGTAAAAAGGGGAATTCCAACGTTACAATCATGACAAATCCCTGCCGGCGCTACCGGCGGAACCTGTGCGGGGAGGGGTGGTTATATGCCGACAGAATTGTCGACCCGCCGGTAATTCATCCGCCAGAGGATATTGGCGAGCTTCCGCGCGGTATTGGTGATAAAAGTTTCGCTTTTTTCGGGGAAATATACGTGCAATGATTCGTGCAGGGCCACTTCCAGGTGCTTGCGGCCCTTCAGCCTGCTGTCTATCACTATCGTATTAGAGCCGTAATCCGAAAGACCGAAAGCCTTTTCCCGCCCCAGTTTCTTATAAATGACTTTCATACGCCCATTTTTGTTGATATTAAATATACGAAGAAGCCCGCCGCCCCTCCGGCCCTGCGTGTATCCGTTGCCTGAGGCGGCTTTCCCGTCAACACGCCCCAAAAGGAACCACCAGCCCCCGTTCCCTGCTGCAGTTTCCGGGAATCCGCCATGATGGGGGGCCCTGGCAACAAAAAAACCGGCTGCCGCCCGAGGGCGCCGCCGGTTTGCTGTTTCCACTTGCGTGCTTTGTTCCCGCTATATTTTTTCCGCCTTGAAGCCGGCTTTCTTCACCGTTTCTTCCACTTCCTCCGGCGTCAGCGTACTGGTCGATACTGTGAGGATCTTATCCGGGTTGTTGGTATCTACTTCCCAGTGCGCGATTTCCTTTTCACCGTTGAGCGCGGGGCTCACGCCTTTCACACAGCCACTGCAATTGATATTGGTCTTGAATTTGAGCGTTTTCATCGTTATCAGATTTATATTGAATGATTAAATGTTGGATAATTTCAACCGGAGACTATTGCTCACTACCGACACGGAACTCAGCGCCATGGCGGCTCCCGCCAGCATGGGATCAAGCGAGAAGTCCATGACCGGGATCAGCACCCCGGCTGCCACCGGTATACCGATGACGTTGTAAATGAAGGCCCAGAAAAGATTCTGGCGGATGGTGCGCACCGTTTTCCTCGACAGGCGGATCGCTTTGGGGATCTGCCGGAGGTCGGAAGAGATGAGCGTCATCTTCGCTACATCCATCGCAATATCCGTTCCCTTGCCCATGGCGATGCTGACATCCGCCTGCGCCAGCGCCTCACTGTCGTTGATCCCATCACCCACCATCGCTACCACTTTCCCTTGTTTTTGCAGCTCCTTCACGAACCCGGATTTGTCGCCGGGCATGAGGCCCGCCTTTACGTGGCGGATACCGGTTTCAGCGGCTACGGCGGTGGCGGTGCGGGCATTGTCGCCGGTGAGCATCCATACTTCGATGCCCATGTCCTGCAGTTTCCGGATGGCTTCGGCGGAGCCGGCTTTGATGGTATCCGCGATAGCGATCACGGCCAGGGCTTTCTGCTCGTCGGCGAACCAGATGACGGTGTATGCCGCATTCAGCCAGGTTTCGGACTGTTCTTTCAGCGGAGCGTCGATGCGGATGCCGTTTTCTTCCAGGAGTTGCTGGTTGCCGGCGAAGAATCCCTTGCCGAGGGCTTTCCCTTTCACACCGCGGCCGGTAATGCTATCGAAATGCTGGAGCTTCTCGGGCATGATGCCCTGCATATGTTTCACCACGGCTTCGGCCAGCGGGTGCTCCGATTCGCGCTCCAGCGCCAGCAGGGCGCCGGAATACATGAGGCGGTCTTCCTCCGTTAGCCAGGCTTCGCCGGTCACAGCGGGCTTCCCTTCGGTGATGGTGCCTGTTTTATCGAGGATCAGCGCCTGGATGCGATAGGCTTTTTCGAGGCTTTCCGCGTCTTTGATGAGGATCCCGTTTTCCGCGCCCTTGCCCATGCCGACCATAATAGCCGTAGGCGTGGCGAGGCCCAGGGCGCAGGGGCATGCGATCACCAGCACTGTCACCAGCGCCATGAGGCCCTGCGTCAACCCGTTGGCGCCGCCCCAGATGAGCCAGGAGGCGAAGGCCAGCAGGGCGATGCCGATCACCACCGGCACGAAGATCCCGGCTACCTTATCGACGAGCTTCTGCACGGGGGCTTTGGAGCCTTGCGCTTCCTGCACTTTGCGGATGATCTGCGCCAGCAGCGTGGTGCCGCCTACCTGCGAGGCTTTCAGCCTGAAACTGCCTTTCTGGTTCAACGTTCCGGCGAATACTTCCGATCCCGGCTCCTTGGCTACCGCCACAGGCTCGCCGG
>NZ_CALNBI010000088.1 GCF_937874145.1 uncultured Chitinophaga sp.
GGTGACGATGTACGCACCGCCAGCGGCCGCCCCGGCACCCGCTACTGGCAAAACGCCGCCGATTACAAAATCGATGTAACTTTTGATGATGTGAAGGAATCCGTTTCCGGGACCGTCATCATCACCTATAAAAACAACAGCCCGGAGAACCTTCCCTTCCTCTGGCTGCAACTCGACCAGAACATTTACCGCCTTTCTTCCAGGAGCGTGGCGGCAACCGCGCCCGCAGGCGGCCGCTGGGCCAACCGTAATTTCGACGGCGGCTACGATATCAGCAATGTTGCGCTGCTGACGGCGGGGAAAGCGCAGAAAGCGAAGTTCGAAGTGAACGATACCCGTATGCGCGTGGAATTACCGCAGCCGCTGAAAGCCAATGGCGGCAGCATCCAGGTGCAGGTTGATTTTTCCTTCCCTATCCCGGAATATGGAACCGACCGGATGGGCATCCTGAATTCCAAAAACGGCCGCATCTACGAGATCGCGCAATGGTATCCCCGGATGTGCGTGTTCGACAACGTGTTGGGCTGGAACACCCTGCCGTACATGGGCCAGGGCGAATTCTACCTCGAATACGGCAATTTCGATTATACCGTAAATGCACCGGCCGGCCACATCGTGGTTGGTTCCGGCGAACTGCTTAATCCCGCGGAAGTGCTCACGCCCACGCAGCTGGCCCGCTGGAAACAGGCCTCCGCCAGCGATAAAACCGTAATGCTCCGCGATATCTCCGAAGTGAAGGATCCCGCTTCCCGTCCGGCGAAAGACCGCCTTACCTGGAAGTTCCGCTGCGCCAACACGCGCGACGTGGCCTGGGCGGCCAGCAAATCGTTCATCTGGGACGCGGCGCGCATCAATCTCCCCGAAGGCAAAAAAGCCCTGGCGATGAGCGTGTATCCTGAAGAAAGCGCGGGCGACTCCGCCTGGCGCCGTTCCACCGAATTCGTGAAAGGATGCATCGAACATTATTCCGAAAAATGGTATCCCTACACTTATCCCGCCGCCGTGAACGTAGCGGGCATAGTCGGAGGGATGGAATACCCCGGCATCGTGTTCTGCTCCGCCCGCGCACAGAAAGCCAGCCTGTGGGGCGTAACCAACCACGAATTCGGGCATAACTGGTTCCCCATGATCGTAGGCAGCAACGAAAGAAGGTTTGGTTGGATGGACGAAGGTTTTAATACCTTTATCAATGGACTGGCAGACAAAGCATTCAATAACGGGGAATTCGACCACGGCCCCCGCGACCGCCATGCCCTGTCGCGCTCCATGTTCTTCGATTCCGCCAGCGCAATCCTCCACCGCCCGGACGTGATCCGCCCCGCGAGCTACGGTATCCTCGGGTATTACAAACCCGCCGTGGGCCTCGATATCCTGCGCGAAGTGGTGCTGGGTGAAGAGCGGTTCGACAAAGCATTCAAATATTACATCGACAACTGGGCGTTCAAACATCCCACGCAATGGGATTTCTTCCGCGCGATGGAAAACAGTGCAGGCGAGAGCCTTGACTGGTTCTGGCGTTCCTGGATCATCAACAACTGGAAGCTGGATATGGCAGTTGGCAACGTTGCGCCGCGCAATGACTCCACCACGGCCATCCAGGTGCTGTGCCTCGAAAAATCACCCATGCCGGTGGTAGTGGAAATCAAAGAAGCCGATGGAAAAACTTCCCGCGTAAACCTCCCGGTGGAAGTTTGGCAGGCCGGCGGCGCCTGGACCTTCCATCACTACTCGAAAAGCAAGGTAGTGGCTGTTACGGTGGACCCCGACAAGGTGCTGCCCGACGTCAATTCCGCCAATAATACCTGGAAAGCAGCACCCTGATCATAAGACTCCGGAATATTTCCGAAGCGCTCCCGGCCGGGAGCGCTTTTTTTTCGCCCGTATTTTCCTAAATTAGAGTAGTTCCACGATGATCCATTCATGTTGAAAAAATTACTGATTCCGCTATGTCTGATCGCGCTCTGCCAGGTCAAGGCGCAGCAACCCGCGTATCCCTTTACCAGCCTCAACATCCATCATGGATTGAGCAACAACCAGGTCAACTGCATCTACAAGGATGACCGTGGTTTCCTGTGGTTCGGCACGCTCGGCGGCCTCAACCGTTACGACGGCGCCAACGTCCGCGTGTTCCGGCATATCCTTTCCGATTCCCTTTCCCTGAACGATGATTACATTGTAGCGCTTTTTCCCGCCCCGGCCGGCAAAATGTACGTCCGGACGCGCAACGGCGATAACCTCTACGATCCGCGGCGCGAACAATTCTCCCCGGCTGCTGCATGGCTGGGCGCGCAGGGATTGCCGAAAGCCGGGTTGACGACGATGCTCATGACGGGCGACACCTGCTGGGCGGCGTACGCGGATTCAGGCCTGTACCGCCTCGGCGCCAGGGGCCATGCCGCACGGATCGCGCTACCCATGCGGAACGGCGGGCGGATCGCGGATATCAAACGGGAAGACGACCGGCATTTGCTCCTGTTGTGGTTCGACGGGGCGCTGACCCGTATCGACATCCGCTCCGGGCAAACCGTATGGCATTCGGAAGCGCTCATCGCCAACGTTTCCCGCGCACCCATGACACTCGCACTGTTTGTAGATAACCAGAAGGATTGCTGGGTGTATATGCCGGGGAGCGATTTCGGAGTGCTGTACTTCCGGCCCTCGACCGGCGAGAAGCGCATCGTTTCGCGCAAAACCGGGATACTCAATAACGACATTGTCAACAGCGTGATCCAGGACGACCGCGGCATGATTTGGATCGGGACGGATCACGGCGGCGTGAATGTGCTGGATAAACAAACTTTCCGGGCCAGGTTCTTCGTCAACCGGCCGGAAGATTCCAAAAGCATCGCGGAGAACGCGATTTATGCCTTGTATAAAGACAGCCAGGGTATCGTTTGGTGCGGGACTTATAAAAGAGGCGTGAGTTATTTCGCGGAGAACAAGATGAAATTCGCGCTGCATGAAGTCAAGCACGGCGACCCGCTGTCGCTGCCTTACAACGACGTCAACTGCTTCGCGGAAGATAAAAAAGGCAATGTCTGGATCGGGACGAACGGGGGAGGATTGATTTATTACGACCGGAAGGCGCAAACCTATCGCCAGTACCGGCATCGCGCGGGCGACGAGAACAGCCTCAGCAATGATGTGATCGTGAGCCTCCACGTTGATAAGTGGGACCAGCTTTGGATCGGATATTATTTCGGGGGGATGGGTTATTTCAGGGATGGGAAGTTCACGCATTACAGTCATTCCCCGCAGGATGCGAACAGCCTGGCCAATAAAACCGTCTGGAAGCTGTACGAAGACAAGCGCAACAACTTCTGGGTGGGGACGCTGGGCGGCGGGCTCGACCGGTTCGACCGCGGCAACGGGATTTTCTATCACAACAATGCGGACATGGCCAATTCGGTCCATTCCAACTATATCACCGCATTCGCCGAAACACCGGACGGCGACCTCTGGATCGGCACGGCTTATGGCATTGATGTGCTCGATAAATCGAAAGGCGTTTTCGTGCATTTGCTGCGCAGTACGCACCAGCTGAGCAACGACAATGTGACGTCGCTGCACTGCGACCGCCAGGGCCGCATGTGGGCCGGTACGCGGGAGGGGCTTGGTTATTATGATCCGGTGGCGTTGACTTTCCGCACGTTCCGGATGGAAGACGGGCTGCCGGATAACACCATCGTCAGCATCCTGGAAAGTGACGACGGTTACCTGTGGATCAGTACGGCGCGCGGGCTTTCGCGGGTCCGGGCAACGGGAAAGGGGAGTGAACTGGTGATTTCCTGCAGGAATTATGATGAGCAGGATGGTTTGCAGGGGAAGGTATTTAACGTGAATGCCGCGTTACGCCTGCGGAGCGGGGAATTGATTTTCGGCGGGGCGGATGGTTTCAATCTCTTTGATCCGGCGGAGATCAGGGAAAACAGGACCCCTCCGGCATTGGTTTTCACGGGTTTGCAACTGTTCAACAAAACGATCGCGCCGGGTGAAAGCTTCCGCGGGCACACCGTGCTCGACGCTTCGCTGCCCGAAACGCGCAGTATTGACCTGCGGTACAATGAGAATGATTTTTCGGTGGATTTCGCTTCGCTGAATTTCAGGAATGCGGATAAAAACCGGTATGAATACATGCTGGAAGGGTTTAACAAGGAATGGATGCTGACCGACGGAAAAACACGCCGGATATCTTATACCAACATTAACCCCGGCGAATACACGCTGCATGTGCGTTCTTCCCCGGAAGACGGCAATCCCACGGGCGGGGGCATATCGCTGCTGATCCGTATCCTTCCGCCCTGGTGGGCTACCGGTTGGGCCTATACGGCGTATGTGCTGCTCCTGGTGGCGGCGTTGTACCTGGGGCGGAGGGCCATCATCCGCCGCGCGCACCGCCGGTTTGCATTGCAGAACGAAAGGAAGGAAGCGCAGCGGCTGCATGAATTGGATATGATGAAGATCAAGCTATTGACGAATGTGAGCCACGAGCTGCGGACGCCTGTTTCCCTCATCCTTTCTCCCATCGAAGATTTCATCCGCCGCTCGGATGACGAAAGCGAGCGCCGGCAGTTCCAGCTTATCCGGCGAAATGCCAGGCGGCTCCTCAACCTGGTGAACCAATTGATGGATTTCCGGAAAATGGAAATGCGGGAATTGCGGACGGACCCCGTGCCGGGGGAGCTCATGGGCTTCCTCCGCGAATCCGCGCAGTCGTTTTCCGACCTGGCCGAACGCAAAGGCGTAACGCTGGCATATTCCGCGAATCCGGAACAGGTAAATGCCTGCTTCGACCACGACAAGCTGGAGCGCATCATTTTCAACCTGTTATCCAACGCGTTCAAATTCACTCCCGCCGGCGGGAAGGTATCCGTCATCTCCGAAGTGACGATCGAACAGGAGCGCGCCTGGCTGGAAATCAAAGTCAGCGATACCGGGATCGGCATTGCGCCCGACCGTATCGGTAAAATATTCGAGCGTTACTTCCAGGCCGACCAGCGCAGCGCGTTCG
>NZ_CALNBI010000089.1 GCF_937874145.1 uncultured Chitinophaga sp.
GATTTTGGAAATTTTCCGTCTACTAGGAGTTGTGCATTGTTTAAGTGTAGGTATAATTTTGGAGAATCAATTTTCAAATAGAATGGGACTAATTTATCTGGTGGTAACGATATATTGATATGGAGAGAATCTTTGTATTTAGTTTCTTTGTTTACGATTAAAAGACCAGTCGGGCTTTTACCCACGAGAAAAATTGAATGATCTGAGTTCCCAACTATTCCGGATAAGTCTTCTTCAAGATGGATTTTATTTATTGGCTCTAACGCCTCCTCACTCGCCCACTTCCGCACAAATCCATTATTATTCTCATTCGGCATGGTTGTAATCGCCATCAGGGTGCCCAGGATGGCAATAGCGCCCACCATGATCAGGACGAGCCTGATAATAATTCTCTTGTTCATATGTGCTGAATTATTGGTTTATGCCATTCTCATTTGTGCGGCACTAGAGGATGCTGCGTGTTGTTTGTGTTCTATCATAAATATGGCGATCGCGGCGAGGAGCGTCATCCCGGCGTTGAACCAGAGGTGCTCGTCCCAGCTCATTTCTGCCAATACGCCGCCGCAACTGCAGGGGAGGTCGTAGGCAAAGTGGAGCATGATCCATATATAACCGGTGAAAAGGAACATGAGCCCGAAGGAAAGGTACAAGCCCAGCTTGCGGGTTTTTCTGATGATGAGCGCCAGCGCGAGCAGGAGCTCCCCGGCAGGCAAAGCCACGGCGATAAAACCGTTCATCCCCTCCAGGAAAGGAGATAAGCCTAACTGCGTTTTAAAATTGTCATAATCGAAGATTTTACTGATCGAAGTGTAAATCCACAGGATCACCAGGGCGGAAGTAATCACTTCCAGGCATAGATTTGTCACCCTGCTTTTCCAGGCTGATGTCTTGATCATGCGTAAGAATTTTATTAGTAGAATAGTGGGTCTTCCAAATTGTCTTTTAAGCTAATTTAATTGCGTACTTATGTGGCTAATCTCTGTTGACTCTTTCTGTGCCTTTGATTGTACTAAATTACTACCACCCAAAGCAGCAACACTGCAGTCGCAAAAAAATCTGAATTTTTTTTTCAGGATTTATGAATGTGGTTGTAAAATCAATTGATAATGCATGCGTATTTCTGTTATGTATGCAGCGCCCGCTGCACTTTTCCGCAGTTTCGTGCAGTGATGGTTGTTATCCTCCCTATCTTTCCGTAAATTGAATCTTAACAGTTTAGCTATGAAGAATTTTACAATATTTCTGCTGATGTTATTACCTGTATTCGCCTCCGCGCAGTCAGAGGGTTTTGAAGCCCGCTGGTTCACCCGCAGCGGCGAAACCCTGCCATACCGCCTCCTGCCGCCCGCAGGGTACAACGCAGGCAAGGCATATCCCCTTATTATATTCATGCACGGCATCGGCGAGCGCGGTAATGATAACGAGAAGCAACTCCTTCACGGGAGCCAGCTTTTCCTCAACGATTCCCTGCGCCAGCAATTCCCTGCATTCGTCATCTTCCCCCAATGCGCGGATAACGCCACCTGGGCGCCCATGATGGTGCAGCAGGACTCCTCCGGCAACCGTTCCTTCCATTTCCCCGCGTCCCTGCCGCCCACGGCGCCTTCGCGGCTGCTCTACAAGCTGATCGACAGCCTCATGGCCTCCGGCAGCGTGGATACGAAGCGCCTCTACGTCGGCGGCATGTCCATGGGTGGGATGGGTACATTCGATATGCTCGCGCGCTTCCCTTCGCGCTTCGCCGCCGCGTTCCCCATTTGCGGAGCCGGCAACGAAAAGCTCGCGAAACGATACGCTAAGAATACCGCCGTCTGGATCTTCCACGGCGCGGAAGATAAACTGGTGCCGCCCACTTCCAGCCGGAAATTCTACGAAAACCTGAAAGACAGGGGCGCCGACGTCAAATACACCGAGTACCCCGGCGTGGGGCACAACAGCTGGGACAATGTTTTCGCGGAACCGGAACTCTTCCCCTGGCTGTTCTCGCACCAACTGAAATAAAAAAAAGCTGCCCGAAGGCAGCTCTCACTCTCACAATAGCCGGATTGATCGTTAACGAGATATATGGCCCGGAGCACACCGCTCCGGGCTGTTTTATTATGCTTTGATCGCCTGCATGGAAGCTTTGGCGGCTTCCACGGTGAAGTCGATATCTTCCTGGCCGAGCGCATGGGAAATAAACCAGCTCTCGAACGCAGAAGGCGGCAGGTACACGCCTTTTTCCAGCATGGCGTGGAAGAAACGGCGGAACAGCTCGTTGTTGGCGCCCGAAGCAGACGTGAAGTCTACAATGGGATATTCCGCGAAGTGTACGCTCATCATGGAACCGATGTGGTTCACCTGGTGAACGACGCCGGCAGCGCCCAGTGCCGAACGCAGCCCCGCTACCAGCGCGCTGGTTTTCTCTTCCAGCTGCGTATAGATGTTAGGATGCTCGTTGAGCGTTTTCAGCAGTGTATACCCCGCGATCATCGCGATGGGGTTGCCGCTGAGCGTGCCCGCCTGGTACACTTTACCCGCCGGCGCGATATGCTCCATGATCTCGCGCTTGCCCGCAAAAGCACCCACTGGCATACCGCCGCCGATGATCTTGCCGAACGTCACGAGGTCGGCCTTGATGTTGAACAGCTCCTGCGCGCCGCCTTTGGCGAGGCGGAAGCCGGTCATCACTTCGTCCATAATGAATACGATGCCGTTTTTATCGCAGATGTCGCGGAGGCCTTCCAGGAAGCCCGCCTGAGGCAGGATGCAGCCCATGTTGCCCGCAACGGGCTCCACGATGATGGCCGCGATCTGGTCGGGGTTTTCCGCTACCAGCTGCTCCACGGCAGGCAGGTTGTTATAGGGAACGCTGAGCGTATCTTCCGCCACGGCCGCCGTAACACCGGGAACAGACTGAATACCGAGAGTAGCCACGCCGCTGCCCGCGCTCACGAGGAAGGAATCGGCATGCCCGTGGTAGTTTCCTTCGAACTTAATCACTTTATTCCTGCCGGTATACCCGCGTGCCAGGCGCAGTGCGCTCATGCAGGCTTCGGTGCCGGAGTTCACCATACGCACCATTTCGATATTGGGCACCATGCTGATGATCAGCTCGGCCACGGTCACTTCCAGCTCGGTAGGCGCGCCGAACGACGTGCTGTACGTTGCATATTCCTGGATGGCTTTCACCACCGGCTCATAGGCATGGCCCAGGATCATGGGGCCCCAGGAATTGATGTAATCCACATAGCGGTTGCCGTCCACGTCGTACATATAGGCGCCCTTCGCGTGCTGCATGAACACGGGCGTGCCGCCCACGCTGCGGAATGCCCGCACGGGGGAGTTCACGCCGCCGGGAATAACCTGGTTGGCCTTTTCGAATAATGCTTGGCTCTTTGTAAACATCTTTGCAGGGTTTTTATTGGTTTAACAGGCGTACCGCGTCTTTCGCGAAGTAAGTGGCGATCAGGTCGGCCCCGGCACGCTTGATGCTGGTCAGGCTTTCGATGATGGCCTTCTCTTCGTTGATCCATCCCATCTTCGCGGCGGCCTTGATCATGGCGTATTCGCCGGATACATGGTAGGCGCTCACGGGAACGGTTACGCTGTCTTTGATCAGGCGGATGATATCCAGGTAAGCCATCGCGGGCTTCACCATCACGATATCGGCGCCTTCGTCCACGTCCATCAGCGTTTCGCGGAGGGCTTCGCGGGCGTTGGCGTAATCCATCTGGTAGGTCTTTTTATCGCCGAAACCGGGCGCGGAATCCAGCGCGTCGCGGAAAGGACCGTAAAAGCAGCTGGCGTATTTGGCGCTATAGGCCATGATCCCGGTTTTGGTAAAGTTGTTTTCTTCGAGGATGTCGCGGATGGCGAGGATGCGCCCGTCCATCATATCGCTGGGCGCCACAAAATCCGCGCCGGCCTCGGCATGGCTGAGGCTCATGCGCGCCAGCACTTCCACCGTAGCGTCGTTCACGATCTCCTCGTTCTCCACGATGCCGTCGTGCCCGTAGCTGGAATACGGATCCAGGGCCACGTCCGTCATCACCACCATACCCGGCACGGCTTCTTTCACGGCCTTGATGGCGCGCTGCATCAGCCCGTCGGGGTTCACGGCTTCGGTGCCTTTGTTGTCTTTCAATTCATCCGCACATTTAATGAACAGCAACACGCTCCGGATGCCCATCGCCCACAATTCCTTCGCTTCCTGCACGGTGCCGTCGAGGGAATAACGGAAATAACCGGGCATGGAAGAAATCTCTTCCTTCACGCCTTTCCCTTCCACAACGAAGAGGGGCGCGATGAAATCGGCGGGGGTGAGGATGGTTTCCGCTACCATCGCACGGATGGCGGGAGAGGTGCGCAATATTCTGTTTCTTCTGATCATCACTGAAATATTTTAAAGTTCGTCTGTTACGGTTTTACCCACTCGCGGGGCTTGAGGTACTCCAGCAACTCAGCTTCCGGGCTTCCTTCCGCCGGGTGGTAGTCGTATTCCCAGCGCGCGCGGGAGGGAAGGCTCATGAGTATCGACTCGATGCGCCCGTTGGTCTTCAGCCCGAACAGCGTGCCGCGGTCGTGGATCAGGTTGAATTCCACGTAACGGCCCCTGCGGTATTCCTGCCACTCCACCTGCGCTTCGCCGTAAGGCAGATCTTTCCGCTTTTCTACAATCGGAAGATACGCTTTCAGAAATGCATTGCCGTTGGAGAACTGGAATTGCAGCAGGTCTTCCGCCGTGCGTTCCGCCGAAGGCCGCAGGTAGTCGTAAAATACGCCGCCGATACCGCGGGCTTCGTTGTTCCGGTGCTTGTTGACGAAGTACTCGTCGCACTGGCGCTTATATTGTTCGTAATACGCCCCGCAGGCCTCTTTGAAGGTACGGTGAAAATGAATGCCGTCTTCTTCATGGATGTAATACGGGGTGAGATCGGCGCCGCCGCCGAACCAGCTGTCCTGTATCTGCCCGTCTTCCCCGTACAGCTCGAAGTACCGCCAGTTGGCGTGTACCGTAGGCACATACGGGTTTTCAGGATGGATGACGAGGGAAAGCCCCGCCGCCAGGAAATTGCTGTTGTCCGCCACTTTGAACTGTTGCGCCATCACGGGCGGCAGTTTTCCGCTGACCACGGAAGTGTTGACGCCCCCTTTCTGGAACACGTTGCCGCCGGAAATCACGCGGGTAATGCCCCCGCCGCCTTCCGGGCGCACCCATCGGTCTTCCCGGAACTTCGCTTTCCCGTCGGCTTGCTCCAATGCAGCGCAGATCTCGTTCTGCAGCTGGTGGATGAAGGGAACGAAACGGTCTTTTACGGACATATTATGCATAGCTTTTAACGGCTTCGATGAATGCTTTGGCATGGTCCACGGGGATGTTCGGCAGGATGCCGTGCCCCAGGTTGGCGATGTACCGCTGCGGCCCGAATGCGTCGATCATTTTCTTCACGGACTTCTGAATTTCCGGGATCGGCTTCATGAGCTGCGCCGGGTCGAAGTTGCCTTGCAAAGTTACACCCGGACCGGCAAACTGGCGGGCCAGTTCAGGCTTGATGCACCAGTCGAGGCCGAGGCCCTGCGCGCCGGTGGCGGCCATTTCTTCCAGGGCGAACCAGGCGCCCTTGGCGAACACGATCACCGGGGCTACGCCCTGCATCGCGGCCACGATCCGGCGGATGTATTGCAGCGAGAAGTTTTCGAAGTCTTCCGGGCTGAGGAGGCCGCCCCATGAATCGAAGATCTGCACTACATCGGCGCCAGCTTCCACCTGTGCTTTCAGGTAGGCGATGGTGGTTTCGGTGATGCGGTTCAGCAGTTCATGGGCTACTTCGGGTTGGGTATAGCAGAAAGCCTTGGCTTCGTCAAATGTTTTGGAGCCCTTACCCTGCACCATATAGCAAAGCAGCGTCCAGGGGGCGCCGGCGAAGCCGATGAGGGGCACGCGGCCGGCCAGCGTTTGCTTCGTGAGGCGCAGGGCG
>NZ_CALNBI010000090.1 GCF_937874145.1 uncultured Chitinophaga sp.
GAGCGCCGTCTCCGTTTCACCCAACACGAAACCGTCGTATGTGGCGGTGAGCGCCGGGATATCGTCGCCGAAAGCGATGGTTTTATTTTCCGCGCGGATGGTCAGCGCTTTTTTCGAGATAGTTAGATTTTTTGAAACGGGCGCCGCCGGTGCATACGTGGCATCACCGGGCTGGCGGGCCGTAACGGTTACCGTGCCGCTCCGGATGATATGGAATTTGCCGTTTACGACTTCCACATAATTGCTGCTGAAATCATATGAGATGGGTAATCCCGAACTGGCTTGCGCAGGCAGGTCGAAGTCAGCGTCGCCGTATGTTTTGGCGGTAAAATCAGGGAAGGTGATGGTTTGTGAGGCGCCCGTAGTGGTGGTCTGTCCCCTTAACGGATCAGGGGTGTAGAAGTTATACGTGGGCGTCATCTCATACACCGCGAAGTGGTAATTGGTGCCCGCGGTGAGACCGGTAACAGTAAGTTCATCGGAAGTGGTATATCCCCCGACGAAGTTGCCATTACCCAAGGCAGAGCCGGTGCCGTAGCCTGTGCCGTCGACGGGATCCGCATCCACGGGGCCGCCCGCTTTGTAGGCAATGAGCCTTCTCGTGCCCCCGCCCGCGTCGAACTTCAGCTTGATGGACGTGTGCTGGATCTCGGGGAAAGTCAGATTGCTGGCCTGGGGCCGCGCATAATCTATTGTGGATCCGCTGCCGTCTGTCATGGGATCGGCGGTGTAATAGAAGGGTTCTCCGTTTACTTCGTTGTAGTTGATCACGCGGAAGTGATAGGTGGTGTTGGGTTCGAGGGTATTAACGGTCGGTGCGTTCCAGGTGCCGGAATGGATGACGAATTCGCCGGGTGCGATCTCATCTCCATCCTCGAACTTCCAGCTGCCGGTATAGATTTGTTTATCGACGGGCACTGCGGTCACGGGAGAACCTTTCTTCCCGATCACCAGCAGCTTTGTACCATTGCCCATATTGCAATACACCCGCATCGAGTTGATCATCCTGCTGTCGATGCTCAGGCCGTTGGGGTGCGTGGTGGGTTTAGGATTGGTAGTGGCGCTGGCGGTGATGCCGGGTTTCAGGTACATGGGGGCCACCGCGCCATTGGCTTCCAGCAAAGCGAAGTGATAGGTGACGCCCGCTTGCAGCTGATAAACCGTTACCTGGGTATGATTGCCTTCGGATAATACGAAGTTACCGTTCCCGATTTGCGCGCCGTTGCCAAAATTGCCGCTGGCGGAATAGGCTTTAAAATCTTCAGGGGTTATGTCTACAGGGCCGTTGGCTTTGCCGATGAGGATCCGGCTGTTGCCGTCTCCCTTATCCCACTTGAGCGTCATCTGGAACGCCCGTATGTCGGAGGCCTGCAGGTCTGTGGGGCCCGTTGCAGGTGTGGTAAAGGTTGTGGCGGAGCCTTCGCTGAAGACGGAAGTCAGGTAATCCGTAGTGTTGGCGTCGTTGAATTCGAAAGTACGGAAATGATAGGTGGTCCCCGGTTCCAGGCCGGTCATCATCTGCAGCCATTCTGTTCCGGCATACATAACGAATTCATCCGTTCCGAGCCGGGTGCCCTTGCCGAATTCAGGGTCGGCGGTATACACGGTGCCGTCTGTAGGAACGGAAGTAACAGGACTGCCCTTTCTTCCGATCACGAGGCGTTTGGTGCCGTCGCCCGCGGGGAACAGCATCCGGAACTGCCGCGTGTCGCGGGAGTCGGAATACATGGCGCCGGGAGGTTTGGAAGGTTCTGAAGGTGTGGAGAAAGTAGCGGTGGCGGCGGGCCGTGCAAATGCGGGGCCGTTCCAGCCGTTAAATTCATATGCGGACACATGGTAGGTGGTACCGTTTTTCAGCCGGTACACCGTTTGCGTGGCGGAGCTGCCGTACCAGTTGTAAACTACATAGTTGCCGGTTCCGATCTGGGCGCCCACTCCGAAATTGGCATTGGCGTTGTAATTTGTGAATTCCGTGGGCTGCGCGTCCACGGGGCCGCCTTCACGCATCACGAACAAGCGGCCGTAGCCGTCGCCGTTCTTCCACTTAATGGTGGCCTTGCTGCCGGTGATTTCACTGATCTGGATGTCTGAGACCTGCGTGACCGGCGGTTTCTCGGTGGCCTTGCTGCCGGTCATAAAAGCGGAAGTCAGGTATTCGGTGGTGGCATCGTCGCCGTTGAACTCGAATACGGCGAAATAATACGTTATGCCGGAAGTGAGGCCGGTGACGGTCAGCTGGGTGTTGTTGCCGTATCCGACTACATATTCACCCGCGCCCACCGCTTCGCCCTGGCCAAACGCCAGGTTGGGCGTGTACTTTCTGCCGTTGGCGGGCTTGGCCTGCACCGGTGCGCCTGCCCTCGCGATCACGATGCGCTTCGCGCCATCGCCTTTCGACCAATAGAATCCTAGATAATTGCCTTCCACCGTGTTGAATGTAATACCGGAAGAAGGAAGCGTTGGGGTTGCGGCCCTTGCGCCCCTGATACCGCACAGCAGTAAAAAGAGCCAGGGCAAAATCCGTAGATAATGCTTCATGAGAGATGGTATTTGTATGTCTGGGGTTATGGCAGAAGGCTGCACGGTGGCAGCCTTCTGATTTTGATTGTTGATTACAGTGTATTACTTCGCATTTTCAGACAGCGGGATCGGAATTTCCGTCCAGATATTGTCTTCCGGACGATCAACAGGCAGCGTGTTCAACCGGTTGTAACGGCGGAGATCGATCCAGCGGTGGCCTTCACCCCAAAGCGAAAACCGGCGTTGTTTCAGGATCTCGTCGATCAGCTTGTCTTTGGTGTCGAGGTCGAGGCGGGCGGTAAGACCGTGGCTGGTGCGGATGAAATTCACCGCGTCAGCGGCCGCGGGAAGTGCGTTGTTTTGCGCACTGGCTTCGGCAAACAGCAGCACCAGCTCCTCGTTGCGGATGATGGGGATGGGATCGAGCTGCGTTTTGTATAAGCGCATTTCATGCGTACCGGTCAGGTCATCCACCGTTACCGCCGCGGCGCGCTGGCGTACTTTACCGATCCGGTCGTCGCCCGCTTCGATAGCGGTGATATAGGATGCATGCGCGATCTGCATTTCGTCTTCATTTTCTTCTTGCAGGAACAAAGGGTTTACCTGGTCGTTGGTTCCGAGGGAATAGACGTGCTTCGGGCCGGCTGTCAGGCTGGCGCCCGCGGCCTGCGACAGGAAGCTGTTCCCGAGATAGGTAAGCGCATCGGCCCAGCGTTCGCGGTAAACGGCCACGCGCGCGGCGAGGGCGCGGTTGAATTTGCGGAAGTTTTCAGGCGTCTCGAAGCCTTCGAAGCCCGTGGACAGCGGGAAGCTGAACGTAGCATCGTCCAGCAGTGCGTCCGCGTCGTTCAACAGCGTGGCGATGGCTTCCAGGGCTACCGGGCGGGTAACGATGGGGCCGGGGTTGAAGGGGTCCGAAACTTCCAGCCGGATGCCGTTCTCGTGCGTGCCGTTCAGGATCAGCAGGAGCTGATAAGCTTTGATCGTTTTGGTGAAAGCGACATAGCCGTCTTCGATCTGCTGATTGGGGAAGTTCTTCGAATTCTCAATCCCCTGCAGCAGCAGGTTGCAGTTCTTTACCACGTTATAACGCGTGTCCCAGGGAATGGAAGCATAGAAACCGCCGGCGGGCAACGTATTGCCAGGTCCCTTGCCCAGGATCATGTCCGTCCAGCGAGGATCTGCGCCCGAGAAGCGGTAGTATTCCCTTCCCAGCACGCTCACCATGTCGATATAAATTTCCAGCCGGTTCCGCATCATGCTTTCCGAACCGATCACAAGGCTGTTCAGCTGCGTCAGCGTCGGGTTCTTGATGATCTCCTCCATCGAAGGAGCGTTGGGGTTAGGGATCGCTTCATTCCTACAGGATGCGAGCAATCCGAAACCTGCCATTATTGTGATTGCACTAGCTATTTTCAGTTTCATTTTTCTGACTTCTTTAATGGATTAAAAATTCACGGACAGGTGGAATTGCAGGCGTTTGGAAGCTGCATAAGGCGCCACGTCGACACCGGTTCCGAATGTAGTGCCGAAGTTGGATACTTCAGGATCGTAACCGTCGTACTTCGTCCAGGTGAAATAGTTGTTCGCGGAAACACCTACCGTAATGCTGTTGATTGCGCGCGGGCGGATGGGCAGCTGGTAATACAGCGCTACTTCGCGGAGGCGGAGGTAGGAGGCGTCCTGTGTGTAATGGATCGGGTCGGAACCGCGTACTGCGCCCAGGTATTCGCCTTTGTCGTTCTTGTCGCTCCAGTCTTTGGAAAGACGGGCGCCGTCGCGCAGGTATTGCGTCAGGTTCACGTTGTTGCTGCCGTTCTTGTAGTGCAGCATGGCGCGGAAAGTGAAGTTTTTGAAGAAGGTCACGTCGTTGAACCAGCTCAGTTGATAGCGCGGCTCGATGTCGCCGATCACCTGCAGGCCGGTTTCCCTTTCGATCACGAGCTGCGTGGCAGACTTGCCTTCTTCGATCCAGATGGTGCCAAGGCTGGCGCCGAAGCTGTCTCCCTGGTCGAAGGCAGGAACGGAGAGTTTCATCACGCGGGAACGGTTCTTCCAGAAGTTCACGGTAGAATTCCAGCGAACGTTCTTGGTATTGAAAGGCGTAGCGCGGAGGCTCAGTTCGATACCGCGGTTGCGCAGTTCGCCGCCGTTCACCCATCTGCTCACGAAGCCGGTGGAACCATACCAGTCGGCCGCAACGAGCAGGTCTTTAATCACCTTGTTATAAGCGGTGGCTTCGAAGTTCAGTTTGCCGTTCAGGAAGCTCACGTCGAAACCGCCTTCCAGTTCGGTCTGGCGTTCCGACTTGATGTTGGGGTCGCCCAACACCAGGCTGCCGATAGAACCGGGACGGCCGCCGATGGCGGTGGCGCCCAGGGTGGTGAAGCGGCTGTTGAACGTGGGGAAGCCGCTGCTTTCACCGTAGGCGATACGGAATTTCAGGTCGCTCAGCACGCTGTTATCCCAGTTGCCCATTTTGGTGATGTTCCAGGATGCGTTGGCTTTGGGGTAGATATTGTATTTACGGTAATCGCCGTTGTTGGTGGATTTGTCGAGACGAACACCTGCGGTGAAGTTGAGGAATTCCTTATACGCCAGCTCTTCCTGGAAGAAGAGGCCGTCGTTTCGATAGGAGTTGCGCGTCTGTTGTACGCGCACCGCACCGGCCTGTCCCTGGCTGGTTTCGGCCCCGATCAGCTGGGAGGCCACGTTCAGCAGCTGGTCATATTCGCCGGCTTCATGCGTCATGCCTGCGGTGGTGGTAAAGGTGAGGTTTCCCATGCCGGGCGTGAAGCTGTTTACGAG
Source organism: uncultured Chitinophaga sp. (assembly GCF_937874145.1). Lineage (GTDB taxonomy): Bacteria > Bacteroidota > Bacteroidia > Chitinophagales > Chitinophagaceae > Chitinophaga. Next base: position 5,329 of record NZ_CALNBI010000090.1, read on the forward strand.
GAAGCCCGCCCAGCTGGTGTTGAGCTCGTAGGTGTTCCCGCGGATGTTGCGGCCGCCGGTGGCTGCTTCAAAGAACAGCAGGGCGGGGAACAGCGCCTGGGATTTGGTGTGATAGAAGTCCAGGCCGCCGCGCGCGATGAAGCGGGTGGTGGATTTCTGGGATTGTTGCAGAACGGCTTCCAGGTTACCGCCGGTCAGCACGCGGTTTACCCTTTCGCTGTTTTCCATGTGCGCGAGCGTCTGGAGGATGTTGGCGCCATTGCGGGGATTGGGGTACACGCCGTTTTCGTTCGGGTACAGGTCGAGCCAGGGGCGGGTGGCGATCATGCCGTAGCCGATGGTTGCGCCCGTGTTTTCGTTGCCGAAAAGGCCGCGGTCGGAATTGGTGTTCATGTACGCGCTGGTGAAGCCTACTTTCACGCGGTCGGAAACGCGGTGGTTGAGGTTGAGGCGTACGTTGGCGTTCTTATAACCTGTATTCCGCACGATGCCATCTTCTTTTTTCAGGCCGGCGGAAAGGTGGAACTGCGTTTTGTCGGTGCCGCCGTTCATGCTGAAGGTGGTGTTGCGGAGAAATCCTTTCTCACCGAACACTTCTTTCTCATAATCGAAGAATTTTCCGGCTTTCTGTG
>NZ_CALNBI010000091.1 GCF_937874145.1 uncultured Chitinophaga sp.
CCGTCCTCTACCAGCAGCTCGACGCACCCCGCGAAGAAGGCACCCTGGCCGAGCAGATGGTGTACCTCGGCAAGCAGCAATACTGGCTGGAACAGGTGCTCCCGGAAACGGACGAATCCCTCCGCCTCGGCTACACGCCGGCGCAACTAAAATTCTGTAAAGAAAATGAAGAGATGATCTGGCAATATTTCGTGGAGAACAAACTGCTGTATAACCGGGAAGGACAAACGATCGCGCGGTACATCGGCGAGGGCCCTTCCACCCAGGGGATGCCTTCCGAAGCCCCCGGAAAAATCGGCGCGTATACCGGGTACAAAATCGTACAGGCATTTATGGAGCGCCACGAAGATTATACATTGGAAAAACTCATGAACACGCAGGACGCGATGCTCATCTTCAACGGAGCCAGGTACAGGCCTTAGTTCATTTTGAAGGGAACCACCATCTGGAACTCAGGGATCTTCACATCGAAGAGCTTCTTGTTCAGTTGGTTTTCCATCTGGTAGGTACCGTACATCTTGCCGATCTCGGTACGGAGGTTGGATCCGGAAACATATTGATAGCTTTCGCCCGGCGCCAGCAGCGGTTGAACCCCCACTACGCCCTCCCCTTCCACTTCACGGTGCGAGCCGTTGGAATCAATGATATACCAATGGCGGCGCAGTAATTTTATCGGGAAAGTATTATTGTTCTCGATGGTGATACGGTAAGCGAACATGAACTCACTGCCGATCGGATTGGAATAATCCGGCTGGTAAAACGTCTCCACGCTTATCGTGATTCCCTCTGTGACCTTCTTAACCATAGAATCAGCCTTTACCGTAAAAATAAGGAAAAAAACCGCGTTGTAACATTTTTGTCCCGGGGGCCAGGCGTTTTAACGAATCTTTATCGTATTTCCACCCCTTCCAGCTCCCCCGGGTTCTGCTCCGCCCGCCGGGCATCCTGCTCATAGGGAATGTGGTAATAGCCGTAGCGGGCCCAGTCGCGCACATAGCGCCACAGGAACCGCCAATAGCCCGCTTCCCGGTATTGCCTGACGTGCCGCACCTCATGCCGCACCCAGGCCGTATTGGCCAAAAATTGCTCCCGCGACACGCCGTGCAGGTGGATCACGTTCCCGAAAACGATCGCGATGTTGTTGCTCCCCATCTTCCAGGCCGCCAGCCGTGCTACCATAGAACCCTCGCGGATACTGCATTTCAGTGTTGACATGTTTGCAATTTAACCGCTTTCGGGCCAAAAACAGCACAATCGTACCTATTCACTTCCCGTTAACCGGTCAACGCCCTCCCAGCGCGAACCTCCGGGAGATATTGAAGCCCCAGCGGAACTGCCCGTGCGTCCAGGTGCTGACGGTTTCCGGGATGAACTGGTTCTCCAGGATGGCCGTGGCATTCGTGAAATTCAGGTGGAACACGTGCCCGCCCGTCTCGATCTCCACGCCCACACCCAGGGAATTATAAAACTTCGTGCCCCGCGTTTCGTAATAATCCCTGCTCTCGCTGTCGCGGAACGAATAGAAATAATCGGCCACAAAAGCCACGCGGTTGCTGAAGCGCAGCCTGCCGCCCACGCCCATGGCGAACATGTTGTTCATATCCTTATACCCCACGCGGTTGCGGTGTACGAAAGAAGGCGTCAGCGCCAGGCTGAAGGCGTTGCCGAACTTCCGGGCAATCACCGCCTGCGCCACATAGCTCACCCGGTCGGAGAATTTATCGAAATAGTTGGGGTCCGCCTTATCCGGACTGCTTTTCATGGAAGAAGCCACCGCGTTGGCAAAGAGCGTAACCGCCACGGGAGAACGGTTGTCGTGCGTTTGCTGCAGCAGGCGGTACTTACCCAGCACTTCCCACAGCTGCGAGAAATTACCGCTGCCTTTGGCGCGGCTCACCCCGGCCGTCAGCCGGTCGGTGATGCCGTATTCGAAGGCGATGCGGATGTCGGTGGAGTTATCCAGGCCGAAAAAGGTGGACGACCCGCCGCCGGAACCGCCCATATCCCCGAACCGGTGCGCCACGCGGAAGTCGAGGTCCCGTTTGGCAAGGGTTTCGTTCGACTGCCCGTTGATGATGCGGGTGCTTTTGAAGGTGGAGGAGACTGGGTCGCGGCGGACGGAGTCCTTCCCGAAAATAGCCCCCAGGTCTTCCTGCGCCATAGCCGCGGGGGCCGTGAGCAGCAAGGCGGTGAGCAGGCGGAGATGCAACATATTCGCAGGTTTGATGGTCTTTTTCATGTTAAGGTTTGGTTGCGGCCTGGTACTCGGCGGTCATGGTCACTTCCACCACTTCCGCGATATTTTTTACCACCAGGCTGGGTATTTTGATTTGATGATCGGCTACGCGTACGTCGAACTTAGCTTCAGCGGTGGTTTTGCCGCCCGAAACGGTGATGGTCCCGGGTACGCGGTAAGTTTTGGATACGCCGTGGATCAGGAGCGTGCCTTCCGTTTCCACGGGGTAGCTGCCGTCTTTGGTGAGGTCGGCGTCGCCGAGGATCTTGCCTTTGAACTCGGCGTAAGGGTATTTATCGCTTTCGAGGTAATTCTCGTTGAAGTGCTCCTGCATGAGTTTCTTCTTAAACTGGAAGGTGTTAATGGGCACCTTGAAGTAAATAGCGCGGGAGGCAGGATTGATGGCGGAGACGCCTTTGTTGGTGGTGGCCTCGATGTCTTCCAGCGGGGCGCTGGAAAAGAAGCGCAGGCGCACGTTGCGGCACGACAGCACATCCTGCCCCAGGGCAGATGCGGCACAGGCGAGAAAAGCGGCGATGATGAATATGCGTTTCATGTGGCGGGCTTTTGATGAATCAATCCGGCATTCCTTTGTTCACCCAGCAGGCGATCGAATCGCGGACGGCGCGGGATAGCGCGGGGTAGCCCTGGCTCTGGGGCATGTCCGCATTGCTGTGCGTAACCCTGAACGTCCAGTTTTCGCCATTGGCCGAGATGTAATTTTTCAGTTTGGCAGGCGTCGAGAAATCGGAGATCAGGGGCGAGCTGCCGCCGGGATGGCAGTTGCGGTTGGTGCAGTTCTGCTGAACGATCGCGTAGATCCGGGCGGTGGTTACGTTGACGGATGCGCAGTCCGCATTGGCGGAAGGCTCCGGCGCCTGCTCGGAGGTACAGGCGGCCAGGAGGCCGCCGGCCAGCAGGACCGGCCAGATCCGGGAAAGTGTTTTGCGCCTGGGCATGGTTGTATGGGTTTGCATAGTTTTCTGTACGATATAAGGTCGGGATAGGTTGCCTGCGAAAGATAATAAAGAAAATGAGGGCCTTCATTCCTTATTTTTGTACGCAAATACCGAAGACGTGCATATCGAACAACTATACGACATCTACCGGCAACACCCCTCCGTGCAAACGGACACCCGCCAGCTCAAGGCGGGCGACATCTTCTTCGCCCTGCGCGGGCCCAACTTCAACGGCAACCAATACGCCGCCGCGGCCCTGGATGCCGGGGCCAGCTTCGCGGTGATCGACGACCCGGCGTTTCATACCCAGCCGGAAAAGATGATGCTGGTGGAAGATGCGCTGGTGGCATTGCAGGACCTGGCGCGCCATCACCGCCGGCAGTTTAATATTCCGTTCATCGCCATTACCGGCACTAACGGGAAGACCACCACGAAAGAAATGCTCCGCACCGCACTGGGGGCGGCGTTTCGTACATACGCCACCGAAGGCAACCTCAACAACCATATCGGCGTACCGCTGACGCTGCTGCGTATACCCCTGGATGCGGAAATGGCCGTGATCGAAATGGGCGCCAACCACCGCCATGAGATCGCGGGATATTGTACCGTGGCATTACCCACGCACGGGCTCATCACCAACATCGGGAAGGCCCACCTGGAAGGATTCGGCAGCGAAGAAGGGGTGCGCCTGGCCAAGGGCGAGCTGTACGATTACCTCCGCGAAAACGGCGGAACGGTGTTCGTTTGCAAAGATTATCCGTACCTGGTGGAAATGAGCGAAGGCATCGGCACCGTGATCACTTACGGGCATGAACCGGCCGATTACGCCGGCGCCCCCTTTCCCGGGACCGCGCTGCTGGAGCTGGAAGCCGTGGAAGCGGGCCATGTACGCACCCATCTCGTGGGCGCTTACAATTTCCCGAACGTGATGGCGGCCATCGCAGCCGGGCTGCACTTCAAGGTGCCGGCCGATAAGCTGCGCGCCGCGCTGGAGGCTTACGTGCCTTCCAACAACCGCTCGCAGGTAGTGCAAAAGGGCAGCAATACGTTCGTGATGGATGCCTACAACGCCAACCCCTCCAGCATGAAAGCCGCCGTAGAAAACTTCGCCACGCTCGACGCAAAGCAGAAAGTACTGCTGCTGGGAGCGATGAAGGAAATGGGGCCCGACAGCGAGAAGGAGCACCAGGCACTGGCCGACCTGCTGCAGCTGCACCATTGGAAAGCCGTGGTGCTCGTGGGCAAGGAGTTCTCCAAAACCCAGCACCCGTACATCTGGTTCGAAACCGCGGATGAGGCGAAGGAATGGCTGTCGCAGCAACGGTACGGGGATACGCATTTCCTCGTGAAAGGCTCGCGCAGCGTGGGGATGGAGAGAGTCGTGAATTGAATGGATTGACGTCCGGATAGGTACCGGATGATGAAAGCGATGCCAAATACCCCGCCAACCGGGGCGACAGGGCAAAAAAAGAAACCTGCGAGTTAAAAAACCCACAGGTTTTCATAACCTATGCCAACTTTAGAGTATTGTTTGAAGCCTTGCGGCTGCATTCGCTCTAACTTATACCAATATCAACGCGGGATTAAATAAAAGGTTTAAATACCGCCAATTATTTTCCTGATTTTTTCATAACAGGCTGATTTCGTTCTATCAGCTGCGTTCCTGTGTAAGTTCGATGAGTACGCCGTTGGTGCTTTTGGGGTGGAGAAAGCAAACCAGCTTGTTATCGGCGCCGGGTTTCGGTTCGGCAGACAGCAGCTCGAAGCCTTCGTTTTGAAGGCGGGCCATTTCGGCGCGGATATCCTTCACTTCAAAGGCAAGGTGGTGCACGCCTTCGCCTTTCTTTTCCAGGAATTTGGCGACGGGGCTGGCGGGTGACAACGCTTCCAGCAGTTCGATCTTCGTTTCGCCCTGGCGGAAAAATGCGGTGGCCACGCCTTCGGTGGCTACTTCCTCGGTTTTGTAGCATTCCGCGTCCAGCAGTTTTTCGAACAGGGGAACGGAAACGGCCAGCGACTTCACGGCGATGCCGATGTGCTCAACTTTCAACATATAGGTGTATGATTTAATGCCCGAAAGATGACCCTGCGGTTACCCGCACGTAAGGGCCCTTCCGGGTAAAAGTAGAACTTATATCGTAATTTTGCGTGGATGCAGACACTGCCCGTTTACCTCGACAACAACGCCACCACGCCCTGCGATCCGCGGGTGCTGGAAGCCATGTTGCCCTACTTCACCCACCAGTTCGGCAATGCCGCTTCGCGGGCGCATGCCTGGGGCTGGGCGGCCGAAGAAGCGGTGCAGCAGGCAAGGGAAGAAGTGGCGGCGCTGATCGGGGCGGCGGGGCTGGCGCGGATGCTGCTCTCGGTGCTGCGGCCGCTGATCACACCGGGCGCGGCGACGGTCGCGCTGTACGCGTTCCTGGCCTCGTGGAC
>NZ_CALNBI010000092.1 GCF_937874145.1 uncultured Chitinophaga sp.
GGCGAGGATTTAAAAAAGGTGCCCGGAGCCGTTTCAGGACGGGGCCGCTCGGACGATAACACAGGAGAATGTAACTAAACCATATTTTTTATGAAAACCGTGAAGTTTCTTATCATTTTTAGTTTGATTACCTTCCACGCATTTGCAGTTACCCAGCCTTCGCGTGACCAGGCGATCATTAAGAAGTTCCTTACTTACATCGCAGGCCCGAGGTGGCATATCGATACCGTAGTGTCAAAGTATGTGGTTTTTTATGCGGAAGAATCAAAAGTCGCTTCCAGAGCGACCAGGAAGATGTACCTCAGCATGGCGGTGGCCGATTTGGTGGAACAGGTCAAAAGGGTCAAAATCGATGATCTGAAGATCATACCATATAACGATGTTGATGAAAAACTACAAATAATGACCCTCGGACCCGATTATCGCCAAAGGTCGTATGTTGTGACTGATCCATCAGGTAAGTTTGTACGGTACTTTTTGCTGAAAGACGACCAAATCGAATCATTTGTATTGTTTCAGGGAAAAGCCTATCTATTATTGAACTGATATAATAACTACCATACCTTACGCTGCTTTAATCGCAGCTGCGAGGGGGAAGTATCACCCCAACCTGGGCAATGATGCTTCCCCTTTTTCGTGCCCCTATGTTTCATTTTAAAATGATTCAAAATGCTGACCGCTTCTGATGATCTGCTGCGCGAATTGCAGACCAAGATCAATATATTATCTCGTGACCCATCGGTATCGTTGGCCCGCACTGAAAAGATCCTGGTTTATATTAATCAAGCACTCATTTCCCTCAAAGAATTGGTAAGATTACACACGTTCACCAGCACCGACGAGGAAATCCGGTTTTTTAAGGATATTAACCCGGAATTTTATGCGCTGTGGATTTATTATAGTACAGTTTATTCGATTCAATGCCACACTTTCCCTGGCTCATCGAAGAGCCGGGTGAAATACCTTGAGCATGAAATAAAGAAGATCGATGATTTTTTCTTTCATCACCTTGATTTTTATAAATATTACAGAAGTGGAAAAACGCATCGCGATCAGGAGTTCTTTCTCCGTAACCCGAAAATGGAGGAGTTTTATACCGATACTTATGCAGCGGTGATCGACAGGCAGCAGTGTACACCGCATTCACTTAAAATAGCAATTGTTTTGGCGAATGAGCGGTTAAGGGTTTATGTAAATGACGCTATTGAAGAGGAACTTTCCGGAAATTCTCAGCAGGTGAAGTCGGATGGCGTTGCCCCGCTTCAATGGACTGAATCAAAAACCAGCTTGATCGAGATCATTTATGCATTCTATGCAGCGAAGGTATTCAATAACGGGGATGCGACGGTCGAAGCGATTACACGGTATTGCGAAAAGGTGTTTTATATTGAGTTGAAAGCCCATACAATTACGTTCCAGGAAATCCTTCGCAGAAAGAAAGGACTAGCCTCAGCCTTGGAATGGATTAAAAGTAAGTATTTGCTATATATTGATGCAGTAGAGGAAAGAAACCGAATACGGAGAAATAAAAGGTAACATCACTTCATCAAAAAATCTCTTTTTAGTTTCGCCAAGAAAACACTTCTGTTGTGCACATTTTGATTATGCTTTAATTGTTGTCTCCTTTGATATCTATTTAGTTCGGGAAATGCTTTTTTTGTCCGCGAAAAAAGCCGTCTAAAAGTTTCCACGCTTTTTTCCTTTGGCCTTCTATTAATTTCTTCAACGACCAAATCGAAAATCATCTCAGCAGTAAGAAATGCATATAAATAGGTTTCATTATTGATGTTAAGTGCGTCAAGGGCCTTTCCAAGATCGTGTGTTTCTAACAAAAGGTCGTAAAAACCACTGAAGTCTCGCGTGAAGTTTTCGTTTCTAATAATATCCTTTGGACCTATGAATCCCCAATACGGTGCAGTCTGCTGAATGTCAGTTAACTTGTACATGTATGCCCCCTGACAAGTCGCCAAAGAAATGATTAACCCATTCGTCAATGCCCGGTTCATTTCCCTGAAAATTCCCGCCAGCTCTTCCCATAAAACTACTTCTCCATTTCCTAATTCTAAACCTTTTCGACCTCCATGTATTTCCATGTGCAAAATGGGAGATACTGTTCCGGCTATTACTTGCGCTTTTATGGCATATAGTTCTTGGAAGAATTCGTTTTTAGTCTGAATGGAAATGTAATGTGCCCGCGTGCCGTTGCGCTCACAACGTCTTCTAATTATGTCATTGAAAAGCTCTTTTCCGGTTTCTGGTTCATTTGGAAGAAGCGACTGAATTACTATTACGGAATCATACTTAAAGTTGTACCGTACGGTTATGTCATCCATCGGATTTTTTGTTTTTGAAGATAACTATTCCAAAGATGGTGAAAAATTCAAAATAAAATTACCCAACTAGGATTTAGACTATGAAAAATGAGCTTTAGTGGATCGCACATTTGCCTTACAATTTATTTCATAATCAAAATACAATTGTATGGCATCTATCAATTTTTCACCGGTACTGCTCGCCCTGCTTCTCTCGGGCATTACATATGTCCTGGTTTATCTTTTTTTCATCAGGGCAAAAGCGTTCAGTAAGAAAGAAATTCCCGTACCAGTCGTTCAGACGGCTGGCTTCAGGGAGCCCCTGGCACCTTCATTTAGCAATCGCTTTCCAACTTCCAGCTACGAGCCTCAAGATCCCGAAATCGATTTTACAGAAGAAGATAACTCCGGCGAATTGGAACTGGTGGAGGACGATTCAAGTATTCTCCTGAAGGAAGCTGAAGCAGTAATCGATCATATCGCTGCCGTTATCGGCAACATCGCCAGCCATCCCGCCAATCCTGCTGAAGTGTTCACGAAGATACGGGCTATCGTAAGCCAATACGGTATTTTCCAGAATACCGAGTTCTACGATGCCATTAACCGATATGTGGCTGTATCTGTAGAGCGCGACCTGGCATTACGTTTTACGGAAGCGGAACTGGCGGAACTGTGGTCGTAGGCCACATGGTCAAATTAACTTTCCCATCATAGCCCTGCCTGCCGATCAACGGTTCTCCGCCGGCGACGGGCCCCCACAGGCAGGGCATCCTCACCTCCCAAATTTCCAATTCATGAAATTACTCAATTCATACGGGCAGAAAGCCCGCTGGCAGGCTATTGCCATCGTTCTCTTATCTGCGAGCATTTCCGCTAATGCCCAAGATGGTGTTGCCGGTATCGAACAAGCAAATGACATGGTCCGTGAATACTTCGACACTGGAATAACCCTGCTTTATGCCATCGGCGCCGTACTTGGGCTGGTAGGCGCCGTAAAGGTCTATACCCGATGGAGCCAAGGCGATACGGAAACGACGAAGCTGGCCGCGAGTTGGTTCGGTGCCTGCATTTTCCTGGTCGTTGTGGCTACGGTATTGAAGAGCTTTTTCGGCGTGTAAATCTTTACCGATGGCAACAGTATATCAAATAAACAAAGGCGTCAACCGCAGCATCGAGTTTCGGGGTATAAAGGCGCAGTATCTGCTCTTTCTCGCAGTGGGCATGGTTCTCCTGCTGCTGCTTTGTGCAATTGCCTTCATCGCAGGAATACCGGCAATACCGGTTGTCGTAGCCGTAGTGGTTGCAGGATATGGGCTGTTGGTTGCGGTTCAACGGTATAGCAAGCGGTACGGCGAGCATGGCCTAGCAAAGAAGCTCGCTCAATCCCGTTTGCCGCAGCATATCACGACGTCCTCGCGTAGTGTCTTCACCTCCTTCAATTCACGCAAGTATGAAAAAGAGTAAAACGCTGGAGAGCGTGTTCCCTATTCATAAAATCGAAAAGGATTTTCTCATTGCTAAATCCGGCAGCGTTTCCATAGCTTTTTCGGTCGTGCTGCCGGAGATATTCACGATGTCTTCCGCTGACTATGAGGCGCTCCATGCCGCTTTTGTGAAGGCGATACGCGTACTGCCGGAACATACTATCGTTCATAAGCAAGACTGGTACTTAGAGGAAGGTTTCAAGCCATCCGCCTCGGCTGACTCTTTCCTTATGGACGCCAGCGACCGGCATTTTTCGGAAAGACCCTTTCTGCGCCATGAATGTTACATTTTTCTCAGCACGGTGCCACCGGCCTTATTGAACCCAGCGCCGACGGCAGGCGTCTTGTTTCGCACGTCTCCTGTTGCCCGGGAGCTGCTGGACGACCGGCGCTTCGAGGTATTTGCCGAAAAGGCCAGCCAGTTCGCCGCCGTTCTGCAAGACAGCGGTTTCCTGGAGCTGCGGAGGCTGGACGGTGATGTCCTGGCCAGTTCTCCTAATCGTGCAGGCCTGCTCGAAAGATATTGCTATCAATTGGCTGAAGACCAAATGCCGGTATTGGCCGATTTCAATACTGGTGGGGAATTGGGCGTAGCGGGACACTCCCTGCACATTTTTTCCCTTGCAGATCCTGATGACCTGCCTTCCCTGTGCGGCCCCCGCCTGAATTACGAAAAGTACAGCACCGAGCGTACCCCGTTCTCCATCGGTTTCGGTGCGCCGTTAGGCCTGTTGCTGCATTGCAATCATATCGTCAACCAGTACATCATTGTCGGTGACGCGGCGGGGACCCTCCGCCACTTGGAAGCAAAACGGAAACGTTTGCAATCACTTTCGGCCTATTCACGTGAAAACGCCATCAGCCGTGACGCGACGAGCGCATTCCTCAATGAAGCCATCGGTCAGGGCCGATTGCCAGTGAAAGCCCACTTGAATGTGATTGCCTGGCACGATGACCCGGCGAAGAGCAGGGAACTCCGGAACATGGTGTCCTCCGCAATGGCCGCGCTGGATGGTAAAGCAAAGCTGGAGACGGCGGCGGCGGCGTGCTTGTTTTGGGCTGGCATCCCGGGAAACGGGGCGGAACTACCATCCACG
>NZ_CALNBI010000093.1 GCF_937874145.1 uncultured Chitinophaga sp.
TTTGTAGGTCACGCTGTCGAGCGTGAACTGCGCTTTGGCGATGCGGTTGGCGTACCGGCCTACCAGTGTGCCGAAGTAGGGATTGCCGGGCTGAAGGTAACCGCTGAGGCTGTCGAAGGAAAGCACCACGTTGCCGGGGGCACCGTTCTTGTCGGGCGTGATGATATCGGTGATCACTCCGCCGTAGTTGAGGACTTTGACGATCATGCCGTTGGCGTTGGTCAGCGTGTATTGGGTGACTTCAGCGCCGCCCGTTTCACCATATTTCGAGCTGGTCAGCGAAACCGTGGCGGCTTTCTGGCCGCTGTCGCCGCAGGCGGTGAAGGCCATAATGCCACCGGTAGACAATGCCATGAGGGTCGAGAGCTTTTTCATGTAGAGCGTGAAATTTTAAAATACAATACTTGGGTTTGATCCTTTAAATATCTGGATTAAATCCTGATATTTAAAGTCAATTTTTCAGGAATGTTTGATAAATTGTCTGGCCGACATTTAAATAGCAACCACGTAAAAAACTGATCCGCTTTGAAAATCGCCCAATATTCCAGCAAAAACAGGATGCTGGTGGCAGTAGACTGTATTATTTTCGGATTCGACGGAACCGAGCTCAAGTTGCTGCTCATCAAGCGGGGCTTTGAGCCGGAAAAGGGCCGCTGGAGCCTGATGGGCGGGCTGATGAAGCGCGACGAAACCATCGACCATGCCGCCAGCCGCGTATTGAAAGAGCTCACCGGGCTCGAAAACGTGTACATGGAACAGTTGTGCACTTTCGGGGAAGTAGAGCGCGACCCGGTAGACCGTACCCTTTCCGTCCTCTACAGCAGCCTGATCGACATCAACCGCTACACCCAGCAGATCAACCAGGATTACCATGCCGAGTGGTTCCCCCTGAAAAAACTCCCTTCCCTCATCTTCGACCACCGCGATATGGTGACGCTTGCGCAGCAGAAGCTCCGTTACAAAGCCGCCTTCCACCCCATCGTATTCGAACTGTTGCCCGAAAAATTCACGCTCCCCCAGCTCCAGCACCTCTACGAAGGCATCTTCGACACGCTGATGGATAAAAGGAATTTCTCCCGGAAGGTGCTGTCTACCGGCCTGCTCATCAAGCAAAAAGACAAAGAAAAAGCCACCTCGAAACGAGGGGCTTTCTATTACAAACTCGATAAAAGGAAGTATCAGACCAAGTTCAACGCTTTCCTCAATTTCATCCCCAACCCGGACGCCATCCGTTAAAGCGGGTAGAACCGCCAAGACGTCCTGAAATCCTTTGCCGGCAAACGGTCCAGCAGAATGGCGCGCACCATTTCCACGGGCATCGCGTTCTCGCGGATAATGGCGTCATGGAAGTCGCGGATGTTCATCTTCCCGCTGTCCACCAATTCCTTTTTCAGCGCTTCGAACTGCAGGCCGCCGATCATATAGGCCACCTGGTACAGTGGGCCGTACCCGCCTGTAAACGAGCGGCGCACCTCTCCTTCCGCGTTGGCGCGTTCATGATTGACGCGGTCGACCAGGAAATCGATGCATTGTTGCGGGGTCCATTTGTGGGTGTGGTAGCTGAGGGAAAACAGGATGCGGGCGCACCGGTGCATCCGCCAGAACAGCATGCCCACGCGGTCTTCCGCCGAACGGGGGAATCCCTTATCCCATAACAACCTTTCCCAGTACAAAGCCCATCCTTCCGTCCAGAACGGCGTATCGAAACGGCGGTAAGCCTTGTACCGGTCGTTCATGAACTGCTGCAAGCCATGCCCCGCCAGCAATTCGTGGTGCACCACGGCGCGGGAGTAATGGGGATTGTTGCCGCGGATCGACATCATCTTGTCGTCGTGGCTCATCGTATTGGTCGGGAAAGCGATCAGCAATTCTTCTCCGCCGAGGAAAAACGGCGCTACGAGCTGCCTTTCGGGCGAAAGCATGTTCATCCGCCAGGTTTCCTCCGCCAGCGGCGGCAACGATATCAGCTGGTGCTGCTTCAGGAAGGCGACGGATTGGTTATAGAGCTCCAGCATGGCCTCCGGCTGCCAGCCGGGCTCCACGGAAGTGCCTTTCACTTTCTCCATGGCGCCTTTCCAGTTATCGCCGAAGCCCATGTCGCGGGAGGCTTTTAGCATTTCCTTTTCACACCAGGCGAATTCTTTGTTGGCGATTTCGATCAGCTCTTCGGGCGTGTAGGGGATCATTTCCAGTTGCAGCTGGCGGATGATGGCCTCGCGGCCGATGGGATTGCCGATGATGCCGGAACCATCGTCCTGCTGCGTGGGATTGCGTTTGGCGATCTGCTGGAAAGCGTTGGCGTAGCTGTTCAGCAGGCTGTCGAGCCGGCGGTGGGGCGCGGGCATCCACCAGGAAAACTGTGGGTCGAAGCCGGCGTAAAAATCATAGGTGCTTTTGATGGCCTGCTGCAATCCCCGGGCGATGCCGGCGCCGCGCTGGGCAAGTGCGGGGGACAGTGAGCTGTCTTTCCCCAGCAGGGATTGCTGGCGCAGGAGGTCTTTCCCAGCCTGGTTCCACGCGGAAGCAAGGGCGCGCGCGTCGGGCGTAAGGCCCCTGCGCCTGCGGGCTTCCGCGGCATACAGGGAATCGGCGAAGGGGAAGTAACGCTTCACATCTTCAAATTCTTTCTTTTCCTGTTCCAGCACCTGCCGCTCCTGCAATAAGTTGCGGCGGAAGAGAACATAATCTACCCTCGAGCCCACGGGCAGGCGTTCCCAGTCCAGGGCGGAGAGCCGCTGCAGGTAATCGTCCTGCAGCCTTTCGAGCCGCCGGCGCCGCTCCGGGGAATTACGGACGGCGTAGAAGCGTTGCAGGATACCGCGGTCGGCATCGTACTGCACCATGATATTGTTGACTTCGCTGGTTTGCGCGTAGAGATCGGTATCAGGCCGTTGCGCGGAGGCGCTGACGGCGAATGTCAACAGGCAGCAGGAGAAGAAGTGTTTCATAAAGGGAAGCAGATGGTGGAAAAAAAAGCGCTCCCCGGGAATGGAGAGCGCCTTACTATGGTACGATGTGCGGGATTAGTGCACGTTCAGTTGCTTGGAATCGCTCTTCTTTTCCACACCGATCACGCCGGTAGTGCCGCCGCCTTTCAGCGTCAGTTCAACAGGTGCGTTCGTTTTCCAGGAACCGCGGGTGAAGTCGGGGATATCCACGCTGTTGGAGCGTTTGGACAGCGACTTCTCGCTCAGCGGGAAGATGCAGCTCCAGGAAGCGGCGTCGTATACGTCCTGGTCCAGGGGCAGACCGTTGCGGAGGCAATCGATCAGGCGCCAGTCCATCATGAAGTCCATACCGCCGTGGCCGCCGATCTGCTTGGCCATTTCACCGATCTTCTGAACGATCTCGGGTGTGTATTGGTCGTAGAGTTTTTTCAGTTCTTCTTCCTTGATCCAGCTGTGGCCGAAGGCGATGCGCTCGGGGCTGGGCCATTTGCTCGCTACGCCTTTGGTGCCGCTTACGAGATGGATGCGGGAGTAAGGGCGCGGGGAAGTTACGTCGTGCTGTACCATCAGGGTTTTGCCTTTGGCGGTCTTGATGGTGGTGGTGCTCATCTGGCCGCGGTAGTTCTTGCCTACGAATTCGTTATAGAACGGATCGGTGGCAGCGAGCTCCTTAGCCATGTTGGCCATCATGAAATCGTTGCTGGACATGGATACGAGGTAATCCATTTTATCGCCGCGGTTGATGTTCATGCATTGCGCGATGGGGCCGAGGCCGTGTGTGGGGTACAGGTTGCCATTGTGGGCGATGTTCTCGCGAAGGCGCCACATGTTCTGGTAGCCTTTCTTCGAGAAGTTCAGATCGCGCAGGTCGTGGATATACGCGCCTTCGGCGTGTACTACTTCACCGAAGAGGCCCTGGCGTGCCATGTTGAGAGTCAGCAGCTCGAAGAAGTCGTAGCAGCAGTTCTCCAGCATCATGCAATGCTTTTTGGTACGCTCGGAAGTTTCCACGAGTTTCCAGCAGTCCTCCAGCGTGAGCGCGATGGGCACTTCGGATGCCGCGTGGGCACCGTGCTCCATGGCGTAGAGGGCCATGGGCGTGTGGAGGTCCCAGGGGGAAGTAATATACACGAGATCCAGCTTCTCCTTGTCGATCATTTCCTTCCAGCCGTTTTCGCCGGAATATTCCTTCGCCGCGGGGCGGCCGGATTTGGTAACGATTGCGTTGGATTTGGTGGCGCGCTCAGGGAGGAGATCGCAGAGGGCTACGATTTCAACGCCGTCGATATACGACATGCGCTGTACCGCTCCGGGGCCGCGCATACCCTGGCCGATAAAGCCGATGCGCACTTTATCGATCTTCGGGGCGGCGTAACCGCTCATATTGAAGCGCTGGCCTTTCTTGGACTGATCCAGGGCGCGTTTCAATTCCGCGTCGGTCGGAACGGCAGCTGTGGATGCGAAAGACGGGATGCCGGTCATCAGTGCGCCGGAACCGATCGCCAGGTGGCGAAGAAAATTTCTCCGATTTGAACTCATAATGAAATAGGTTGAGCTTATTGACAATAAAGAGCCGGTTAAATTAATAAAGATTTCCGCTTTTTTCAGAAATCCTCCATTAACGGTGAAAATTTTGGAAGAAATGCGCCATCCGGTGGATAGGCAGCTTATTTACATGCCGGGCGGTTTTGGCGTCAGATGAGCGACAAGTTGCCGCCGGGCGCCATTTCGTAAGGCTCATGGCCGGCCTTGAAGATCCTGGCGCTGAGGGGCCCCCGCAATGCGATCTCGGTGCCTTTCACTTCGATCCAGCTGCCTTCGCGCAGGCCGACCACGGGAACCTGTTGCTGGGTATGGAACTCCCGGATGCGGGTTTCGCGGGTCTCGCCCATATGCCCGGAATCAGGGAGCGGGTCGAGATAGTGGGGGTTGAGGTTGAAGGGGACCAGGTTCATGGTCTGGAAGCTGGACGGGTACACGATGGGCATATCGTTGGTGGTCTGCATATTGACGCCGCCGATATTGCTGCCGGCGCTCGTGCCCAGGTAAGGCTTCCCTCCTTCCACTTCGGCAGCGAGCAGGTCCATGAGCTTTTGTTCGTGCAGCTGTTTGACGAGCAGGAAGGTATTGCCACCGCCGGTGAAATATCCCGCGGCATGGCGGATGGCCACTTCGGGATCTTTGAAAGTGTGCAGTCCTTTCACCTTAATCCCCCAGTTGCCGAAGGCGGCCGCGGCGCGGGCGGTGTAATCGTCATGGGAGATGCCGCCGGGGCGGGCATACGGGATGAAAACGAGTTCCGGGATGCCGGCGAACAACTCGCGGATGGCGGGCTCCAGGTAAGCAAGGTATTCCTGTCCGGACAAAGTCGACGTACTGGCTAAAACTATCTTTCGCATGTCCCGAAAATACAACTCCCGGCGCAAACGGGAAAATCCCGCCTGGGCAGTAATACCTACACACTAAAGGGCAGGATTCCGTAAATTGCAGGGAACAGCAAACATCAGTCCCATGTCGATAACGAATGAACAGGAAATGCAGGGCATGCGGGCGGCCGGAGAAGCGGTAGCCCTCACCCTGAAAGCCATGCGGGAATATGCCCGTCCGGGCATGTCCACCGGAGAACTGGACGAGTTCGGCAATGCCGTTCTGGCCTCCTTCGGTGCAAAGAGCGCGCCTAAGCTCACCTACGGGTTCCCGGGGTGGACCTGCATCTCCGTCAACAACGAAGTCGCCCATGGCATCCCCTCCACCAAACGCATCCTGGCAGAGGGCGACCTGCTGAACGTAGACGTGTCCGCCGAACTGGACGGCTTCTGGGCGGACAACGGCGGGTCGTTCGTGCTCGGGCAAGACGTTCACGGCCATCAAAAGCTGGTAGACGCTTCCCGGGAGATCCTCCGCAAAGCGATCGACGGTATCCGTGACGGCGTGAAGATCGCGGAGATCGGCGGGCTGATCGAGTTCGAAGCGAAGAAAAGAGGCTACCGCGTGATCGAGAACCTCACCGGCCACGGCATCGGCCGCAGCCTGCATGAAGAGCCGCATTCCATCGCCAACTATTACGATAAATACAACCGCACCCGGTTCCGCAAAAACGGCGTGGTGGCGATAGAAACATTCATTTCCACCCGGGCCACCTGGGCGTATGAAAACGGCGACGGCTGGACGCTGCAGACGAAAGACGGCAGCTTCGTTGCCCAGCACGAGCATACCCTCATGGTGACCGACGGCGCGCCCGTGCTGTTCACCAGCGGCAACGACATCTGGAATTAAATTCCCGCAGATAATTGTGAGGCGCCCCCGGCCGGGGGCGCCTTTGCTATTCCTTCCACTCGCCCCTGATAATTTTGGAAGCGGCACAGGTACACATTGCGGTGCGCAACATGAACGGTCAAACGCAAACATTGCCGAATGCGCGGCAAGATGCGGGCGAACATACTTTGCGCTGGCCGCAGGCTCCCCGGCCCGCGGGCGTGTACATCCTGCGGATGAAAGCCGGGCGCCTGGAAAAGCAGGTGAGGCTGGTAGTGGAACTGTAGTCAGGCGGTTATAACAAAGTCAGCGGGGCACGGTGAAAATACCGGCCCCGTTTTTTATCTTGACCCAAATTCCACCTTCCCATGACCCTCACGCAACGAATCGCTTCCATCGATATCACGCGCGCCCTGACGATGACGCTCATGATCTTCGTCAACGACCTCTGGACCCTCCACGATATACCCGGCTGGCTGGGGCACACGCAGCCGCAGGAAGACGGCATGGGCCTGGCGGACACCGTTTTCCCCGCGTTCCTTTTCATCGTAGGCATGAGCCTGCCTTACGCCATGGCCAACCGCATCCGGAAGGGCGACAGCACCTGGGCGCTGTTACGGCATGCGCTGGAGCGGGGTTTGGCACTGCTGGTGATGGGTGTAGTGCTGGTGAACGGCGAAAACCTGAATGAAGGCGCCACGGGCCTGTCGCGCGGGATGTGGAACGTGATCGCCTGCACGTCGTTTATCCTCATCTGGAACCAATATCCTGAAAGCTGGCCCGGCGTCCGGAAGTATGTGCTCAAAGCGCTGGGCATCGCCGGGTTGCTGCTGCTGGTGTATGTATGCCGGTGTGGCGACGGCTCCCAGGGTTTTTCGAAACACTGGTGGGGCATTTTGGGGCTGATAGGCTGGTCGTATCTCGTGGCTTCGGTGGTGTTTATCTTTGGGCGCGGCAGGATTGCAGTAGTGCTGGCGGCCTGGGCGGTGTGCATGGCATTCAATATCGCGGCGCACAGGCATGTAACGCCCGAAGGGCATTGGCTGCGGGCCTGGCTCGGGCCGGTGGGCGATGGCGGATTGGCGGCCCTGGTGCTGGGAGGCGCCATTACCTCGATGATCTTCCGCCACTTTACGGCTACAGCGCGCTCCGTTTCCGTTATTGGATGGTTAATATTGATAGCCGCGGGGCTGGTAACAGCGGGGATCATTACCCGGCCGTATTGGGGAATTTCCAAAGTGATGGTGACGCCGAGCTGGGTGTTCATCTGCAGTGGCATTACGATTGCAGTATTCGCGATCGTGTACTGGGTGGCGGATCTGCTGGGAAAGGCGGATGCGTTCCGGATCATCCGGCCGGCCGGGACCGACACCTTACTGTGTTACCTGGTGCCGTATTACGCTTATGCCATTATGGGGGTAATGTCGGTGCCGATGATGTTCCCATGGGGCGGGTGGCCGGGTTTGCTGAAATCGTTGCTGTTTGCTTTGATTATCGTGCAGGTAACGGGCTGGATCAGCAGAAGGGGAATCCGGCTGAAACTGTAAATTTGTGACATGATGATAACCATAGCGAACGAAATCCTGGCCGTGCAGATCAGTCCCAAGGGCGCAGAGCTGCAGGGCATCCAACGGAAAGATAACCAGCTGGAATACCTCTGGAGCGGCGACGCCGCGTTTTGGGGGAAGAAGAGCCCGGTCCTGTTCCCCATCGTGGGCGGACTGAAAAATAACCAATACCGGTTTGAGGGAAAGACGTATGAACTGGGGCGCCATGGCTTCGCGCGCGACAGGGAGTTCGAAGTGGCGGAGCAGACGCCGCATTCGGCTACTTTCATCCTCACTGATGATGCGGATACCTTGCAGCGTTACCCTTTTCCGTTTACGCTGGGCATCCGGTACGAAGTGCACGACGCCACGCTTTCCGTGAAGTACACCGTGCAGAACACGGGCGAACGCGCCATGTATTTTTCGGTGGGCGCGCATCCTGCCTTCAGGGTGCCGCTGGCGGAGGGGACTGACTATTCCGACTACCATTTGCATTTCAACAATACAGAAAACGCCGGGTTGTGGCCGCTTTCTCCGGAAGGACAAATTCAGGATCAGCCGGTGGCGTTTTTCGACAATACCCAGGAGCTGCCGCTGACGAAGGAATTGTTTTATAAAGACGCCCTCGTTTTCAAGCACATCGCTTCCAATTCCATTTCCATCCGCAGCGATAAAACGCCCCATGGGCTGGAGCTCCGCTTCCCGGGGTTCCCGTATATGGGGATCTGGGCGGCGAAGGATGCAGACTTCGTTTGCATCGAGCCCTGGTGCGGCATTGCAGATGCAGTGAATGCCAGCGGGGAGCTGCAGGAGAAGGAAGGCATCATCGAACTGGCCCCTGAAGGAATCTTCCAACGGGAGTGGTCCGCGATTTTTTTCTAAGCGTTCTTACGGAGCCGTTAACATTTCCGCCGGGGGCTGCCTCCGGCGGAAATCCCCATTATCTCCCTGATTCCAATTCGTTTGTACATAGGCGTTATAACATGTATTAACATTTTAACCAGATTCATTTCCCTTAATTTGATCTGTTAATGCATTGTTAATCTAATACACCTATCCCCCATGTCTATTTTCGATTTCCCCCGGATCAACTTCAAGGGCCTGGTATCCATCAACGTAGGCACCGCCAACAACGACGACTATTCAGGCGAACAGTTCGTGGGCGGCCCCTACAACGGGATGCCCGTCAGGCTTGCGGATTCCGCCA
>NZ_CALNBI010000094.1 GCF_937874145.1 uncultured Chitinophaga sp.
CCCGCCGTTCACCGGGCTGGAGGCGCCGAAGGGGTTGACGGACAAAGTGGCGATGGGGAGCCCGTCCACCACGTACAGCGGATCGGTGAACATGTTATTGTTAAGGACGTTGCGGCCGCGAAGCTCCACTTTCCTGGCGCCGGCGGAGTTGGCCGACTGGCTGATGCGGAGGCCGGGGATGCGCCCGGCGATGGCGTCCAGCACATTCACGACGGGCTGCCTTTCGATATCGGCGGCTTTCACGGTGGCAATGTTGGCCGTACCGGTCCTTTTATTGGTGGTGCCCAATACCGTGATCTGCACTTCGTCGAGCTTGTTCTCGGAGAGTTTGAGCTCCACACTGTAGGCATGCGAGGTGATGATCTCTTCGGTTATTTTAAAACGGTGATCGACGTAGCCAATGTAGCTGATCCGGATCTGGTCTCCCAGGCTGGCGGCGATTTCTACCGATCCGTTGCCGGCGGTCAGGAAGTGCTTCTGCGTGGTGAGGTTGCTCACGGTAGCGCTGCCCAGCGGCGTAAAGCCGTTGGCGTACACGAATACGTTGATGGCGCTTTCCTTCATCAGTGGCGCCAGCAAGGCTTCAGGCGCCGGGGGCGTTTCCTTTTTGGAGACGAGGATGTTGCGGTCGATGATCTTGTAGGTCAGCGATTGCTGCTCGAAGACCTTGTTGAGGAAAGCCTCCAGGCTGATGTCTTTCACCTGGATGGTGACAGGCCTCGCCACGGACAAAGCAGCGGCTTTGTACATGAAAACGTAGTCGGTCTGCGACTCCACGGCGGCAAATACTTTTTCCAGCGGAACGTTCTTTCCGTTGAAATTGATGTGCTGGGAAAGGCCTTTTGCGGAAACCTGCAGGAAGGCGACGGTAAGGAGGAAGAATGTTAGTTTCATGACTAACAGCGATTTGGTTGAGCTACGTACACACCCATAGGGAGCCCGCATGCAATTAAGAATCTTTTGCATAAATTGCAGTAGTTTCCGCCCCTTTCACCCGGGGCGGCATGTTTAAGTGAACAAAAAGCAGTCTTTACCTGATTGTGTTTTTTACATTGCTTGAACATCGGCCGGAAGTGTTGCAAGCGCTTCCGGTTTTTGTTTTCGGCAAGATCTTTTGGTTGTTATTTTACATATAAAGTATTCCCCTTCAGTTCGAAATTCACGTCCATCGTTTCCAGTACTTTCAGCACATCGGAAAGGTTGGTGTTCCGGTGCATTTTGCCTTTGAAGATGACGTTCTCCGGCTTCCCGACGTACTGCACGTCTATATTATACCATCTTTCCAGTTGCCGCATGATGCTGTAAAGGTCTACCCCGTCGAAATTGAACAGGCCGTTTTTCCATGCCGTTATTTTACCCGGATCGATGGATTCGGTGACGGTGAGGGAAGGTTCGGCCGGCGTATCCGTTTTGCTGAGGATGGCCGTTTGGCCCGGTACGAGTATTTTATGCCGGGCTTTATGATCCGCGGCGGAAGCGTGTGCGGGCGTGATTTTCACGGCGCCCGTCAGCAGCGTGGTTTGCGTGGTTTGTTCGTTGGCGTAGGCATTGATATTGAAAGAAGTGCCCAGCACTTCGACTTTCATGTCACCCGTTTCCACGACGAAAGGCTGCCAGCTCCTGTTGGTGACGTCGAAATACACTTCCCCGGAGATCTTCACCCGTCGCTCCTCCCCTTTGAACGCCACGGGGTATTCGATGGAAGAGGCGGCGTTGAGCCATACTTCCGTGCCGTCGGGCAGGGTAACGTGGTACTGCCGGCCTTTAGGCGTGGTGATGGTATTTTTTGCGGCTTCGCCGGTGGCGGCGGTGGCGTCGTAAACGAGCTCATTGTCTTTCAGGGATATTTCGGTGCCGTGCTGGTTGGCGATGGTGCCGTTGGCCATGCTGTCGAGCACGAGCCGGGTACCGTCGGCCAGGGTGAGGATGGCGCCGTTTTTACCGGGGGGAATGTCCTGCACGGAGGTTTTACCGCCGGTCAGGATGGATGAAGGGTTGGGTTGGATGAGGAAGAAGTAGGAAGATACGCCAAAGGCCAGCACGAGTACTGCGGCGGCCCATTGCCAGCGGGCGCGCATCGGGAATACTTTCCGCGGGGCAGGCTTGCCAGACAGGAAGCGCTCCAGCGCGGCGGCTTCATCGAACTGCGCCATCGCCTGCACCTGCTGTTGGCGCCCGGCCTCGTTATGGAGCGATTCCCACAGGCGGCGGTGCTCGTCTTTAGCGGCGATCCAGGCATCGAGCTCGGCCTGCTCGGCGGCGGTCAGCTCACCTTGCCGCGAACGGGAAATGAGCGATGCGATATCGAAAGGATCGTTCGAAAAAGGCGCCATGTCTAATGATATTTATATTATTACAACGCGGTACCCTGATCGTACTAAAGGAATCGAAAAAAAATTCACGAATGATGGGAAAACAGGGAGAATAAGGCGAAAACCACCGGCGAAAGGCGCATCCGGAGCAGCTTCATGCCCCGCGTCTTCTGGTTTTTCACCGTCTGAAGGGATATATCGAGTAATTCAGCGATCTGCTCGTTTTTCAATCCTTCTATATAACTCATCCGCACGATCTTCCCGCATTGTTCGGGCAGATTGGCTATCTCACGGTAAATTTCCCGAAACACCTCCGTGCGGATCACTTCCAGGTCTTCCGCCGCGGTCATCTCCTCCTGCCCGTCCAGGAATATGGCCTGCCGCTCCTGGCTGTGCCGGGCGCCTTTTAAGAAGTTGAGGGCAGCGTTGCGCGTGGCTTTGTAGAGGTAATCCTTCAGGTGCCGGAGATCCGCGAAATAAGACTGCTTTTGCCAGAGCTTCTCGAAAACGTCCTGCACAATGTCTTCCGCATGACCGGGCTCGCCCACGATCCTTGCCGCGAATAGACAAAGCGCACTGTAATATTCTTTGAATATATAGGAATATTGCAATGTATCCCCCGAAGTCAATCCCCGTAAAATCTGCTGCTCAGTATGAGAAGGTGTACGCGGCAAGTTTGAAGTTTGTTGGTAGTTGAACCGTAAAAATAATTAAAAAATCAAGCTATAAAAATGTAAATGGAGAGCGGTTCGTAGCTATTTTC
Organism: uncultured Chitinophaga sp.; assembly: GCF_937874145.1. Lineage (GTDB taxonomy): Bacteria > Bacteroidota > Bacteroidia > Chitinophagales > Chitinophagaceae > Chitinophaga. The sequence continues at coordinate 3,076 of NZ_CALNBI010000094.1, forward strand.
GCGTACACACCATCCGCCATCCACCCATGCTCGACTCGGAAAAAACTGCATTCTACCTCGGACTTTTCAAAGGCATCGCGCCGGAAGACCTCCTGAAAGTGATCCACGCCACGCAACAACGCGTCCTGGAACCGGGCGAAATTTATATCCGGGAAGGGGAAAACAGTCCCAGGCTGGGGTATATCAAGGAAGGCCTCATCCGGTCATACCATGTAAATGAAAAAGGGATGGAATCCACGGTGCTGTTGCGTTGGGAAGAGCAGATCGTGGCCTCGTACGACAGCATCCTCATGCAGCGCCCCTCCCGCTTTACGTACCACGCGCTGGAAAAAACGACCCTGCTGGAAGTCAATTACCACCTCGTTGAGCAGCAGCTGGAGAATAAGCCGGTATTTGAAAAAGCCCGCTACCACTTCGTGCTCGACATGCTGGCGCAGTCGCTCGAGCGGATAGAAACCTTTGTGCTGCTGACGCCGGAAGAAAGGTACCGCCAGCTGATCAAAGACAAACCCGACCTGCTGCAGCGGGTGCCCGACAAGCACCTGGCCACCCTTTTGGGCATCACGCCCGTTTCGCTGAGCCGCATCCGGAAAAGAATACAATCGAAGCCTTCGCGTTAATTATCTTTTGTTAACGCCGCTCCGCCGCCGCCGGGATATTTTTGTGCTAAATATTCTACGCATGGAACAACTGGTTAAAACGCTGGCGGCGATATTCAGCATTACGCTTGTGAGGTATTTGATCCTGGCAGGCATCCCCTTTCTGTTTTTCTATATCGTACTTTCCAACTCCACCACGAAATACAAGATTCAGCAACGGACTGCCGGCAAAAAGGACTTCCTGCGGGAGATCCTGTTCTCCAGTTCCTCCAGCCTCGTATTTGCCGTGATATCGCTCGTCATCCTTTTCACGCCGTTGAAGTCTTACACCCTGCTGTATTCCGACTACAATGCTTACCCGCTGTGGTGGCTGCCGCTGAGCCTGGTGCTGAGCCTCGTCATCCACGACACGTACTTCTACTGGATGCACCGGCTGATGCACCACAAGAAAATTTTCCGCTTTACGCATAAAGTGCATCATCAGTCCACCAACCCTTCGCCCTGGACCTCCTATTCCTTCCACATCCTGGAAGCCGTGGCCGAAGGCGGGATCCTGCTTGTGCTGGCGTTTACATTGCCCATGCATGCGGAAATGCTGATCCTGTTCACGATCGTGAGCCTGATGATCAATGTGTACGGGCATCTGGGCTATGAGATCATGCCGAAGGGATTGCGCCATTCTTTCCTGTTCGAAGTGATCAATACTTCCGTATACCACAACCTGCACCACAGCAAGTTCAAAGGGAATTACAGCCTGTATTTCCGGTGGTGGGACAAGCTCATGAAAACGGAGAACCCGGATTATGTGAAAGAATACGACCGCATCCAGGAGCAGCGCTTCGGCAGCAGGGCTGCCGTGGCGTGATGGGTGTGATTTATTAGCTAGAAAGCCGCGCGGGTCCCGGGGATCGGCGCGGCTTTGCCGTTTCAGGCGGAAAATAAGGCCTGCTTCCGGCGAATATGGTAACGGTTCCTGACGAAAGAGTACTTTTGCAGCATTTGATTATATTTGATTACAGCGTACGTTGCGCCAACCGTTAACCGGAATCTATGAAAAAAGCAATTACCCTTCTCCTGATTATCATTTTTACGGCCGGCGCGGTCTATGCCCTCGTTTATTTTATGAAGATGGACGGTTTTGCCTTTGCCTGGGCGCTGAATTTCCTGCTGATGTTCTGCGTGCTGGCGTTTACGGAAACGCTGAAAAGCCCGCTTGCCTCCGCTTACTACACGGCAAAGCCCTGGGAGCGGCGGGGGAAAATATACGAGGCGGCCGGTATCAACCTGTACAGGAAACTGCTGGTATGGACCGGTTGGGAAAAGCTGAACAAGAAGAACGCGCCCGTTGTGAAAGGCACCGGTGCGCTGGCGCATCTCCATTATCAAACGAAAAAATCGGAACTGGGCCACCTGATCATCCTGGTGATCGTGCTGGGATTCACCGTGTATGTAGCCATGGAATATGGCGTACTGAAATCGGTCCCCCTGATGATATTGAATATCCTGCTCAACCTGTACCCCGTTTTCCTGCAACGGTACAACCGTCCGCGGATTGAGCGGGCGATACGTTTGAGCCAACGCTGATAAGCCCGGATTCCTTATTTTCACTATCCGATAATACTGATATCACCTCGCTTAACTTTAATTACTACTATTATGACGGACAAACAACCGCCACGCGAGGCATTATGCCATATCCGCCCCGCTACGCCGGCCGACCTACCAGCCCTTCGCATGGCCGAACAGGGCGTAATCGCCTGGGAGCGCCCTTTTGATCACCACCTCGCCCCCGACCCGATCTCTTATTACGACCTGGACAATATGTTTGGCCGGGACGACGTGCTGCTGCTCATGGCCGAGATCGCCGGGCAGCTGGCGGGCACCGGTTACATCCTCCGCCGGCCCAACAAACCTTACGAAGCCAACAGCCATCACGGTTATATCGGCTTTATGTACACGGCGCCGGAGCACCGCGGCAAGGGCATCGCCACTGCCATCATCGCGCGTTTGCGGGACTGGGCGCAGGAAAAAGGCCTGAAAGAACTGCGGCTGGAGGTGTACGACGAAAACGCCGGTGCGATCCGTGCTTATGAAAAAGCAGGGTTTAAAAAGGTACTGACCGAGATGCGGGTGGATTGCTGAACCCCTATTCCAGGGAAACCACCTGCCCGCGCCGCTCCCTGCGCACACCTCCGGGCAGCAGCCAGAGCATGCCCGCCACGATCACCATGCAGATGATGCCGGCGGTCAGGCCGTTATCCAGCGCTAATTTGTACGCCACCTTCGTTTCCCCGAAAACCGAACTATAAAAAATCCCGCCGATAATGCTGATGCCGAGCGCGGATGCGATTTGCTGAAAGGTGGAGAAGATCCCGGCCGACATGCCCGCGTTGCGGGTGGGGATGCTGTCCAGCACGATGTTCAGCAAGAAAGGGAGCACCATCCCGTTGCCCAGTCCATATACCCCGATAAGCAGTATATGCAGGTAAGGCTGGCTTTCCGTGCCGAACAGGCGGATCTGCAATACGAAACTGGCGAAGATGATCAGCAATCCGGCCAGCAGTACGCATTTGCCGTACGCCACCAGTAATTTTGACGCCAGCATCGCACTGAGCATGAAAAGCAGCGCATGCGGCACGAAATAGAGGCCGCATGCCAATGCGGAGATGCCAGGGCCGTTTTGCAGGTATACCACTACCATCAGCAGGTATGCCGTATGGAACATGAAATGGAACAGCACCGCCAGCAAGCCCAGCATGAAATGCCGGTTGTTGAAGAGCCGCGTATCCATCAGTGGCTGCAAGTTGGCAGCGGTTTTTCTTTTTTGGTCATAGAAAAAGCGGATCAGCATCACGCTGCCGCAGAGCAGCAGCCCCAGGCTCCAGGCGGGCCAGCCTCCTTCCCTGCCCTCTGTAATGGCGTAAATGAAACTGCCGAGGCCCGCCAGCAGCAGCAGGGCGCCGGAATAATCGAAACGCACGCCACGCTCCTGCTGCGTTTCCGGCAGGTATCGCCGGATGGCCCACAACGCCAGCGCGCCTACGGGCAGATTGATAAAAAAGATCAGCCGCCAACCCGCAATGGCGGTATTCGTTTCAGCGAGATATCCGCCGAGTACCTGCCCGATGATGGCGGCGATGCTGAGCGTCATGCCATACCAGCCGATGGCTTTGGCCCTGGGCCCGGGCTCGGGGAACAATTCCTGGATCAAAGCGATGGATTGCGTAACCATGAACGCCGAGCTCACGCCCTGCAGGAACCGCGCGATGTTCAGTTGCAGCATGGACTGCGCCAGGCCGCAGATGCAGGAAGTGACCGTAAACCACAACATGCCCCAAAAGAACACTTTCTTCCTTCCCAGGTAATCCCCTGCCCGCCCGCCGATGATGAGGAAACAGGCGCTCCCCAGCAGGTATCCCGCAATCACCAGCTGCATTTCTCCCTGCGTGGCATGGAGATGCTGCCGGATGGTCGGGACAGCGATATTGATGATGAAAATATCGATCACATACAGCAGCGGCGCCGTAAGGATCACCAGCAGCACGAGCCACCGGGAATGTTGTTTGCCAGCCATACTAAGTATTTACAAGTGAAGTATGGCGCAAAATTACCGGCGCGGCTACCCGCAGGCAACCGGAAAATGGACAAGTATTTTTTCAGGGAAACGGAAAACGCAGCCGGATGCTGTCGGGATACGGCAGGTTCAGTCCCTCGAAATCGAGGGGAAAGACGAGGAACAGGCTATTCTCTGGTGCGCGGGCATCCAGTGCAACGGGGATCGTTTGGCCCGGCAAAGTGGATTTCCAGGCTTCGGGGACGTGTATCCAGCGGACGGCGGCATATTGCCGGCCTTCGAAGGTGTAGGTATAACTTACGCGGTCGCGCTTCTTGTACCCGCGCTCGTCGATTTCCGTGATGGTTCCGGCGGTGAGGGCTTTGTTTTCCCGGATGCCGCGCTCGCGGTTGTTTTCGCGGACATTGACATAGATGAGGAACCCCGCCAGGAAGGCGAAGAAAAGAGGCAGGCCGTATACCAGGCCGCGGTTGATGAGGGGTTTAAACATGTTGGGGCGGGGTTGTTTGTTGGGTTACCCGTCTATCGCCACGCCTTCCTCAGGCGTCCAATCATTAAATTCAATCGTCACCCAATGATCGATATTCAGCCAGTATAGCGTCAAACTCCAGGAAATGGGCCCGCCTTCTATCCTGTAAAATGAAATTCCATCCATCTCGAATGCTTTATCAAAGTCTGTCAGGGGTTCTTTACTCGTCCAATCTTCCAGTTCTCTATCCAGGAACGGCAGCAGTACTTCATTTTTCAGTTGCGGGTATCGGTCGGCAAGTTCACGAAAGAATTCCTTTTGTGCCGTAGTGGGCCCGTTTTCGTCGGCATCGAAGGAAATAATGCAGGGCTGTGCATCGAAGGAGACCGTCCCTTCGTAATAGTTCTTCGATGCGTCTTTGAACGTAACATACTCCAACGGACCGAATAAATCGTCCGTCAAAATTACCCTGGGTTTCCTTCGTAAAAAATCGAATAGTCTCATAAGTAAGGATAAGGTGAAAGGGCATATTATTTCTTAGGGAACAACAGCGTCGAGATATTATACAGCTTTTCGCGATGCTGCTCCTGGTGGAAGGCGGATTTCATCTCCTTCAGGCAGGCAGCGCAAAGGCAATCCGCGTACTTCGTGCCGATATAATCCCGCTCCTCCTGCGACAGCGTTACGGTCATGCACTGGCACAATGCAATCGAGCCCACCTTGCATTCAAACCCGCCGCCACACCTGGGACAGGATTTTTCTTCGTGTTTGCACATACCCGAATATAAGGAAAACCGGTGATGTAGCGGCGGAACAGATGGCAAAACCCGGTAATACTCGGTATGGCCTCGGCACTTCGACGGCGGTTTCCGGCATTACGGGGCGCCGGATCGTTCTTCCGCACGGGCAACCGGCGGGATTGGGCGCACGCCGGCTAATTTTGCCGTCAATAATCCCCCATCGCATGAAATTCTTGTTTGTACTCCTTTGCGGCAGCGTGCTGCTCACCACCGCCCTGGCCACCAGGCCCTGGGACATTTTCAGCACCCTGCAGATCGACCGCGAAGAGGTGCCGCGGTATGTGGACCGGAACTTTGAAGACGGCGAGCTTCGTTTCCCCAACACCCGGGAACTGAAAAAGCTGGATCCATCCCGGCGGGCGGCAGCCGTTAAGGAGATCGGGGATTTTATCAAAAGTTATATGCAGTCGCCGGTATATGCCAAAAAGTTCAGCCAGGACAGGGAAAACGCGAAACCCAAAAGCGCGGAAGGGAAGATTAAGGCAGAAATCGCCGACCTGGAAAAATCCATCCCGGAAGCCGAAAAAGACCTGAAAGAAGCCACGGAAGCGACCAAAGCGCTGGCCGAATCGCTCGTGAAATTGCTGAAGGAGAAATACAACGCGCTCAAAAATCCCGCCGATCCCAAACATGACCTGTATGTAATGACCGTGGCGGGCATGGATTATACCAACGCCGCCGACTACGAAGCGGCGGTGAAGAAATGGGATGCGGAATACCCCGCCACACCGAAAGACCTGATCCGCAAGCGCCTGCAGCAGTTCCTGGACCTGACGGCCGACATCAATTTCGACGCCGAGCTGAAAACAGACAGCCATGGCGTGAAATACTTTGCGGATGAGGAACTGGAGCGGAAAAACGAACATTGGAAACTATGTTTCCGCAGTGGAAAAGAAACCGTGACGGCCGCCAGGGCGTATGCGGATCAGTGGTTAAAAGAATTGAAATAAATATGAAAAAGATCCAAGTAATGCTTTGCCTGCTCCTCGTTACCGGGAGCAGCGCGTATGCCCAGCGGTTCCTGAAGAATATGGCCAGCAGGGCCGAAAACGCCGCCACCAACAAAGCGGGAAACGCCGTGGAGAAAACGGTGAACGCCGCCTCCGACGAGATACTGAACGGGCCTAAAAAGAAAGAAGAAACCGACGGGAAGAAAACGCCGGGTACGGCGGAAGACAAAACCGCCCCCGCCGGTAAAAGTGCTGCCGTGCCCGTACAGGCTTATTCCAAATTCGACTTCGTAGCGGGCGAGCAGTTGCTCATCGCGGATGATTTTTCGCAGGATGCCATCGGGGAATTCGCCATGCACTGGAATACGAACAACAAAGGCGAAGTAGTGTCCATGAAAGACAACACGAAATGGCTGAAGCTCGCACAAGCCGGCACTTATACCTCACCCAACTCGAAAATGCTGCCGGAAAACTTCACCATGGAATTCGATATGATCCTGGACATGCAGACCAAAGGCTACCTCTACCCGGAAATGACCTTCACCCTGTTCAACAGCGGCGCGGAATCGCCCACCGGCAATACGGTATTCAAGAAGTTGCATGAAAACAAAGCCGTGGTAATGAATTTCTTCCTGGGAGAAAATAATAACACCCGCAGCACCCTGGCCACCTATGCCAAACATTATGAAACGTTCAAAACAGCGGTACAAACCGTGAAGGTTTTGGAAGATAATTATAAAAAACCCGTTCATTTCGCCATCAGCGTGCAGAAAACGCGCTTCCGGATGTGGATCAACGAACAGAAGGTATACGACATGCCCAAGATCATCGACGATCAGTTCAACCAGCTGGCGATCGCCATCAGCAGCTCCAACTACAAAGACGATGAGCTGGGCTTCTATATCTCCAACTTCAAGCTGGCCACCGGCTACCCGGACGTCCGTTCCAAACTGCTTACGGAAGGCAAGTTCAGCACTACAGGCATCACATTTGATGTGAATTCGGACGTGATCAGGCCTGCTTCCCTGGGCGTGATCAAAGAAATTGGTACCGCGCTGCAGTCGGACCCAGCCGTGAAGATCCGCATTACCGGCCATACCGACAGCGACGGCTCCGCGGCCACGAACGAAGCGTTGTCTAAAAAGAGAGCTGAAGCCGTGAAAAAGGCGCTTGCCGAAATCCATGGCATTGCGGCGGACCGGATCGAAACGGAAGGAAAAGGCGCCTCGGTGCCGGTGGCTGAGAATACCAGCCCGGAAGGGAAAGCGAAGAACCGGCGCGTGGAGTTCAATAAATTATAGATAAATGCACCCTCCAATCGAACAGGAAGCACCTTCCGCCGGTCATTCCGCACCACCAAGTTTAAAATGGTGAAACTGTTGAATTATTAATGAAGATCAACGGCCATAAATGCCTTCGCGACTTTTAAAAGGATATCAAAATTACGCCGGTATGAAGTCAAAATTTCAGGGAGTAGCCATTACGGTTACTCCCTTTGGTTTTATGATTAGTCTAAAGCAGCCGCCATTACTTCCTTTTTAACGACTTCTTCACGTAACTCAATCGGACGACAATCTTAAAGGAATATCCTCAACCGTTTTTGTACCATCGGCATAAGTTAAAATTCCCAAAAAGCATAATCACACTGACGATAAACCAGATAAATTTAAAGCGGAGATTTTTGCATCACAGATAGCAGAAGATATGCTAGAGAATAATAACGATCCTGTACATGTACTTAATGCAATAATGAATATTTTACAGGTAAACTAATACTTAAAGAAAGTTAGTTAGCCACTCAGTAGCAATCCCTAAACTTAAAAGTCAATTTATATCAGAAAAACCGCTGTGTAGTACAACTGCTTTTCTGTTATTCGCGTGTGGCTAGCACTGTAAAGCTAAGAAGAATAGATCCTTAACATGTTTGGTTCGGCAAAGTAAACAATTTAAGGCGAGAAAGCCGCGCGGGGCAAACACATATACCATTTTGATCTTCTGGTCTTTTGCTTTAACTGGTGGCGTCCAGTTCTTTCTATTGAGACTCCGGCAGTTGCCAAAATGAAATTGAAAGATCGTGACTTAGTTTCATACACCTTGTTTTTTGGTAACTGAAAAATATTGTTCAGAATGGTTCAGAATGAACCGTTTCAACTCCTATAAATCATTGCAGACAAGAATTTCGAAGAAAAAAGGTGACCCCAAAGTAGGATAAATTGAGATTACCTTTTTCGTCACCATTTAGCGTGGTTTGACAAGGATTACATTACGTGATAAAAAGCGAAAAGCCGCGCCGATCATGCGATCTGCGCGGCTTTAGTTTGTTAGACTTTCGTCTTTGTGATCCCGCTGGGATAACTTTTTAATATTGAAGACGCTCGAAATGAGCGGTTTAAACCATGTTTATCATATCAGGGCACCACTTAGGGCACCAGTCAATTTTGAGCAATTTGATATGATTTAAAGAACTTACCGTTATCCCTACAAATATACAGGATAACTATGTAACATCATAGGGTAATCAACCATTATTACGAAAATTCTCTAGCCCCCTAACGAACAAATGTTGAACTTTTTTTTACAAGATTTGGCTCTTTTGGAGAAGTTGGCTTAAAATACAACAAGTGTTAAGGAAGTAATTTTTTGCAGAAAGCATTGAGTTTTCTCTCAATCATCATCATTTCTGTCAAGAAATATTTTACCAAACGTGTTCAAAGTGAAAAGTGACTTTACAAAAATATCATGTGCGACCTCTCTATAATTGTCTTCTTTGATCCCAAAAAAGGAAACGGCTTTAAGGCAATTTTTATTGGAATTGCTAAAACGATGAGCCATCATTCCTGATCTTAAGTCTTGCAAATTTCTGAGAAAAGTTATCATATCGGGAATGTTTGTTTGATGATCCTCTAGAAATCGGGCTAGTTTTGAGATACCTTTTTCATTTTCCACTTTTGGTAAACCTTTTACTAGCATTTCTTCATTTAAACTATCTATAGTAAATTTCACAAGGATCAGCATTTGTTCACAAAAAGACCGGATATTGTTTTCCGAAGGCAGATGTAATGAATTAAAAGAGATTGCTTTACAAGAGATGCTGTCAACTATTATTGGAGAGCTTCGTGAAAATGGGCAATGGGGAACAGCCCATATTTATCAAACCACTTTTTATTAAACCGCATATATTTTTCCTTAAAATGTATATCTACCGAATCAGATTCACGCGCCCAGTTTCCTAGTATCATCGTATCATAGTAAGAACCGCTGATACCCATTTCTGATTGAGGAGCAATATTATGATGCTTCCAATGTAGTTGCTCCTTTTGTGGAAGCATAGCCAAATCGTTGAGAAATACCATTACATAGTCGTCATTGTTATTATCCATTTTAAGACTAAGGAAACTGGACTTAAGATGGAAACCGTCTACTTGATATTTATGTGGGTTATTATAGTATTTGTTTAATACTTCCTTATTAAAATATACGGGAGTAAAAAACTTATGTTCTTCTGAATTGCAGGAAACTGTTTGTTCCGTTCCATCATCATTATAGCCAATTACAAAGCTTTCATACGCATCTTCGTCCAAGTCGAACCAAAATTTTTGGCTCTTCGATGGATCGTATTTGAGTATAGTTTTGCCGATAATCCAGCTTTGTAAATTATTCCCGTCTATTCCTGGAACTCCTCTGATTAGATGATTATAATGGAAGCTATCGCCAACAAAATCTTCATCTTTGGGGACAAATGCACTACCTGCGCCTTCAAAATTTGTCATACACATAAAGTCGAAACACAATGAAAGATGCATTTTCCGGACAGCTAGATATTCGACAATCAATCTTAATTTTATACACACCTGCCGTTCTTTAACACGTATAACTTCTTCTGCTTCGCCCATTTCATCGATGAA
>NZ_CALNBI010000095.1 GCF_937874145.1 uncultured Chitinophaga sp.
GGCGCGGGATGGCTGGCGATGACGTTTGCGGGGATTTCTTATATGATCCCGCTGAGCGTGCGGAATAAAGAATTCAAACAACCGTTGCTCATGCAATTGTTCATTTACGGGCTGGGCGTGCTGGCCCTCGGCGCCATTGTATCGGGATTTATTACGGGAGAAGCCTTCTCGCTGTGGTTCCTCATATACGCCGGCGGGTTCATTGCGTTCCAGTGGATCGTGAATTTCGCGATGATCCGGCGGAACAACCGGTAATTTTTATTAATAGCGACATATCATTTGCCCGCGGCTTTTCCGGCCGCGGGCTTTTTTCTTCCCCTTTGACAAACTTGCCGCTGCCTGCCGTTACCGGAAAAGACATTTTATTTCCAGATGCGGCGCGGTATCTTGGGGATCATGAAAACATGCTTCGCCTGGCTGCTGGGAGCACTTCTGCTCTCCCGCGCAGCCACCGCACAGGATACCCTGTTCCGCTTCGCGCTCGTAACCGACACGCACGTAGGTGTGGAAACGGGGCTGGAAGATTTGGAGCGCACCATCCGCGACCTCAACCAGCTTTCCGGTATCGATTTCGTCATTTTTTCGGGAGATGTGACGGAGTTCGGGTCGGATGCTGAACTGAAGATAGCCAAACAGGCCATCGACAAGCTGGAGAAACCCTGGCACATTATTCCCGGCAATCACGATACGAAATGGTCGGAAAGCGGGTGCAATTCGTTCCGGACCGTTTTCGGAGACGAAACGTTCCTGTTCGACCACAAAGGCTACCGCTTCATCGGCACCAACAGCGGACCCAACATGCGCATGGGCCCGGGACAAGTACCGCGCGAGAACATGGTCTGGCTCCGCAAAACCCTCGACCGCACGCCCGCCTCCATGCCCATCGTGTACATCAACCACTATCCGCTCGACGAAGGGCTGAACAACTGGCTCGACGTGTACGGCATGCTCCGCGAGAAAAACGTGCAACTGATGCTTTGCGGCCACGGCCACGCCAACCGCATCATGACGCGCACTGCCATCCCCAACGTGATGTGCCGCTCCAACCTCCGGGCAAAGGAAACCGTGGGCGGATATAACCTGGTTACCGTACGCAAGGATTCCATCCTCTTCGCCGAACGCCGCCCCTCCGGCCAAACGCTCCCCGAATGGCACCGGATGGCCGCCGCAACCGGAGGTCCAGCCATATTCCCCGCCATTGCCGACGATGCGGCCAAACGCCTGAACGATTCGTTCCCGGCGGTGAAGGTCAAATGGCAGATACAGGAAGACGGTGACATGGGCAGCGCCGTGGCCATCGCGGATGGAAAGATCATTTACACCACCACAAACGGCGACATCAAAGCCGCCGATATCGAAACCGGGAAAATCCGCTGGCGCTACAAAGCCGGCGGCAAGATATATGCTACGCCGCTGGTACACGCCGGCCGCGTGGTGGTGCCCTGTTCCGACGGTAAAGTCTATTGCCTGCGGCTCTCCAACGGCAAGCGCGCCTGGATCCGCGAAACGGGCATGGCTATCGTATCATCACCCGCGCGCCACGGCGACCTGGCGATTGTTGCAGGGTCCGACGGGCATTGCCGCGCCTGGAACATCCTTTCCGGTGCTCCCGCCTGGGACCATCCGGGCCTGAAGGGCTTCGTGGAAACCAAACCGCTCGTCTACGGCGGTAAAGTGATGTTTGGCACCTGGGGCAATAAATTCTACGCACTGAACGCCGGCACCGGCGATTCCGCCTGGCAATGGTCCAATGGCGCCGCCAACCGCATGTTCTCCCCCGCCGCCGTTTGGCCGGTGGCCGCCGCCGGCCGCGCCTGGATCGTTTCGCCGGACCGGTATATGACCGTCATTAACACCGAAACCGGCCAACAGATCTGGCGCTTCCGCGACGACAAACAATGGGTCCGCGAATCCCTGGGGCAATCGGAAGACAGCGCCCGCGTGTACGCCAAAACCATGCAGGGCAACATCCTCGCCTTTGACGCCACGGTGCCGGAACGCAAACTGGTATGGCAATCGCCGGTGCAGCTGGGATACGAAATCTGCCCGACGCCAATCACCGAAAAAGATGGCGTTGTGTTCATCGCCGGGCAATCGGGCCTGGTATGCGCACTGTCGGCGGCAGACGGCTCCCTGCGCTGGAAGCACCAGTTCTCCAACTGCCTCGTTAATACCGTGCAACCGCTCAGCGGCAACCTGTTGCTGGCTTCATCGATGGATGGGAAGCTCGTGTGCCTGGAAGCAGCACGGTAATGCCTAAACGCATAAAAAGCCGGCGGGATGATGTTCCGCCGGCTTTTTTAATGTCTTCCGATGTGCTGCTACCCCACTTCTTCGAATTCTTTCGGATACACGACCATGCCTGATTTGCCGGCCAGCGCGCCGGGTCTCAGTTCGATGGCCATGAAGGCCGCGTCCGGCACTTCGTAGGCGGTACGGATGCCGAATTTCGATGCGGGGCTGAAGCCGAAGCGCGGGTAATATTCCGGGTGACCCAATACGATCACGGATTCAAAACCCATGTCTGCCGCGGTTTTCAAGGCATACTTTACGAGCTGCCCGCCAACACCCATCTGGTGCAGCGCCGGTGTTACGGCCATGGGCGCGAGGGCCAGGGATTCGTAGGTTTGCCCGTCGTTGCCCTGCAGCGGCAACCGCGTGAGCAGGATGTGCCCCACGAGGTATTCGCCCGCGTAGGCCACTACCGACAGTTCGGGAATAAAGTGTTGCGAATCGCGCAGCTTGCCGACAAGCCGGCTTTCGTTGTTCTGGCCGAATGCCAGCTCATGCAGTTCGTGGATGGCAGGGATTTCGGCGGCTGTCTCTGGTCTAATGTCTAATTTCATAAATAGTTCAGCTACGTTTTTAATTTTTTACACGATGGGGTTACTGTTCTGTCTCATGTTGGTGTAAAAGTAAAAAAAATGCGCGGACCTGTGCCCGCGCATCCGCCATTTTGGGGCGCATTCCTATAAACCCTGGTATTGTATTCCTTTCGGATGTTTGACGGTATAGCTGAGCCGGAGGGTTTTGGTTTCCCCGGGCTTCAGGTCCAGCTCCCAGGTAAGCTCGCCGGTTTCCCCGTTGGATGCGGCGCCGGAGGCTTCCGTGAGCGCTACTTCCACGTTTTTGTCGGTGGATATGGGATACTGGTCTTTCAGCTGCAATTTCACTGCTTCCTGCTTGCCGTTGCGCACACGGATTTCGTAGGTGTAAGCTTTACGAACGGAGCTGCCGATCATTTTGGTGCCGCTCATCTGCGCCATCAGTTCGCGGCGGACCACCACCTGGCGGTCGCGGCCGAGGCTTACTTTCAGCGTGTCTTCCGTGGCTTGCGGGTTGATCCAGGTTTTGCCCGCGTAGAGGTTGCCGATCATGATGTTGGCTTCGCCGGGAAGCAGGTTGTAGGCCGCGAAATCTTTCACGTTGGCGACGAGAAACGCATCCTGGTCGAGTTTCGGGACGGTGTAATAAGTGTATCCGGCGGGCATTTCCATTTCCTTCAATACCACAGAATGATTTTCGTTGTTGCCGGCGATGTCGTAAGGTATGTCGATATCGAAGCTGGCGCTGGTCTGGTGCTGCACGATCGCTGTGGGAACCGCTGCCATAACCGGCGGAGGCGCCGGCGCAACATTCTCCTTTTTCACACTTTTTGCCGCTCCTTCACCGCTATAACCCACTACCACAACTTCCTGTAATCCCAAAGTTCTGCCTGCCAATGCATCCGCAGTGCCGCGGATGCGGACCACGGGATTCAGGAACCAGGTGGCCAGTTGGGGGACCACGCCGGCGTTGGAGGGATTGCCCGTGTTGAGCGTGAGCTTCACGTTTTTCCAGTCGAGCCCCGTATGCTGGCGCACATTAGCTTTATAGACGAGTTTCAGGGGTTTGCTGATGTTTTCGAGCTTCAGGTCGTAATGCGTGCTCCAGGAAGCGTCGCGCGCTACGTAGCGGATTTCCATGGCGCCGTTCACTTCGGCACTGGCCATCACCTGCAGGGCGATTTGTCCGCCGGCGGCTTCGGGGTTCTCGTTCAGTTCGGCCAGCTGCTTTTCGATCCGTTCCATGAGCTCGGCCTGCTTTGCTTCTTTTTCTACCAGTCCGTAAATGCTATTCCGCAGTTCGATTTGCTTGGCGGTATAATATTCAGCCAGTTTGGCCAGTTCCGCCACGTTGGCGCCATTGCCGCCCAATGCCTGGTTTTTATCCAGCAGCGCGAGGGTGCCTTCCTGTGCCGTGCGCGTATTGCGCAACCGCGAAATGGAGAACTTCACGGACTCGAGGCTGTCCTGCAGCTTGCGGTACGCCGGTTTTTCGGCGATTTCGGGGAGGAAGTTGCGGCCAAATGTAGCCGACATCACGGTTACCCCGCCGGGCGCGCTCACCTGGATGCTGCTTTCATCGATATTCCCGGCAACTTTCGTTACCACTACCTTGCTGACGCCTTTGGAGACCGACAGCCGGGCGGTATGCGTCATTTCAGCGCCGCGGCTGTACACCGTAACGGATTTCAGGGCGGAAGGCGCGAATTGCGGCGTTTGGGCGGCGGCCGGCAGTGCGGGTAATATCAGGAGGAACAGTGCGATTCTTTTTATCATATCCGTGCTTTTTTACCTTCCGGATGCAGTATTTTCTCCTTTTCCATACCCGAATTGTTAAAAATTTCCAAAATGCGTTACAACATGATATTTGTCATAACCGGCGGTGCGGAACGGCGGTACATTTGCCCTACACCAAAACGTAAAGCCCATGAAGCGCATATTCCTGACTTTATCCGCCGCCATGTTAGGTGTTGTGCTCAGCCTTCCCGCTGCAGCGCAAACCGGCAAAACCGGGCTCTATCTCTCCGATGCAGATTATGCGGAAGGAAAGATCAGCTACGGCGCCGAACATCATAAAATCAAAGCAAACGTTCCCTTCCAGCACGGTAAAGTGAAAGTATGGCACGGCGACCAGCAGATGCTGCTGGAAAAAAGCCAGCTGTACGGCTACCGCGATAAAAACCAGCAGGATTACAGGTTCGTAGGCAACAACGCTTACAAAATCCTGGACGCCAACGGTTTCAATATGTATAGCCGCGAAGTGGAAACCAGCAAAGGCAAAGGCCGCGTGAAAGAAACGAAGTTCTACTTCAGCGCCGAACCCGGCAGCGAAGTGCTGGAACTGACCATCGCCAACCTCAAACAGGCGTTCCCCGGCAACGGGAAATTCCACCAGCTGATCGACATGCAGTTCCGCAGCAACGATGAACTGGCGAGGTACGACGATTTTTCAAAAATGTACAAACTAAAGACGATTTATAACGAAACGATTTAATCAAAGAATCAACAGCAAGTAAGTGTGAACGAGTGAATCGTGTGAGTGTTTTCAGTAGAGGATTAAAAGGCCGGCTTTTTGCCGGTCTTTTGTTTTTTACATGAACGGAGATACAACCCCACCGCATTTGTGTACTTTAGCCCCCCTAACCCGGAAACACGACTTTACTTTGCGACGAATCATTCCATGTTTACTCGGCTGCATATTCACGCTCCAGGCGGCGGCACAGAAGAAAAACGAACAATACCGCCTGCAGATGCGCAAGGCGACTTCCGCCATCAAAATCGATGGCGTGGCCGACGAGCCCGCCTGGCGGAATGCGGATTCCGCGTCCAACTTCTTCATGATCCTGCCCATGGATACGAGTTATGCCAACGTTCGCACGGATGTGAAGATGACGTACGACAATAACCAGATCTACCTCCTCGTCATCAATTACAACGGCGCGCCGGGGCCGTACATGGTAGAAAGCCTCCGACGCGATTTCGCATTCCTGAAGAACGATAACTTCCTCATGTTCCTCGACCCCTTCGACGATCAGACCAACGGCTTCGCCTTCGGTTCCAACGCCGCAGGGGCGCAGTGGGACGGGTTGATGTACGACGGCGGGAAGGTGGACCTCAGCTGGGAGAACAAATGGACGTCCGTCGTGAAGAATTACCCGGACAAATGGGTGTTCGAAGCTTCCATTCCCTTCAAAACCATCCGGTACAAAAAAGGGATCACGCGCTGGGGGATCAATTTCGGGCGGAACGACCTGAAAACCACAGAGAAAAGCAGCTGGGCCCCGGTGCCCAGGCAATTCCCTTCCGCTTCGCTGGCTTATACCGGCGTGCTCGACTGGGACACGATCCCTCCCAATGCCGGGCCCAATATTTCGCTCATCCCCTACGTGCTGGGCGGCCTCAACAAAGACTACATCTCCGGCAACCCCACCAAGTGGCGCCGCGACGCCGGGCTGGACGCCAAAATAGGCATCACTTCTTCCCTCAACCTCGACCTGACCGTGAACCCCGACTTCTCGCAGGTCGACGTAGACAAGCAGGTGACCAACCTCGACCGCTTCGAGCTGTTCTTCCCCGAGCGGCGGCAGTTTTTCCTGGAGAACGGCGACCAGTTCACCAATTTCGGGTACAGTACGCTTCGCCCATTCTTTTCGCGCCGTATCGGGCTGGGAACGCCCATTCATTTCGGCGCGCGCCTTTCCGGCAAACTGAACCGGAACTGGCGGCTGGGTATAATGAACATGCAAACGGGGAAACAATCGGCCACTTCGCTGCCCGCACAGAATTTTACCGTGGCCGCGTTGCAGCGCCGGGTGTTTTCGCGGTCCAACATCGGGATGCTGCTCATCAACAAGGAATCCATCAATTACGATCCGGGGAAAGCGGAACCGGGAGACCCTGTCTATTCCCGGTACAACCGCAATTTCGGGCTGGAATACAACCTCGCTTCGGCCAATAACTTCTGGACGGGCAAGGCCCTGGCCCTGAAATCCTTCTCGCCCGGCCTGCGCAGCAAAGACTGGGCGCATGCCGCCAACCTGCAATACACCAGCAAAGTCTGGAGCATCGGCTGGCAGCACGAATATGTGGGCAAGAATTATAAGGCCGAAGTGGGATACGTACCCAGAACAGGGTACATCAAATTCGCGCCTACGGCCACCCGCTTGTTTTTCCCGAAGACGGGCGCGCTCCTCAGCCACGGCCCGCAACTGACGTCCACCAACTTCTTCACCGAAAAAATGGAGCGGACGGATAACGAGCTGATGCTGAACTACGGCCTCGTTTTTCGCGCCCGGAACACGCTCAACCTGTGGGCCAGCACCACTTACATCCAGCTGCTGCAACCTTTCGACCCGCTGAACCTCGGGAAAGACAGCCTGCAAGCCTTCTCCAAACACAGCTGGAACACCGTGGGGGCCGATTATGTGTCCAAACCGCAGAGCCTCCTCACCTACGCGCTCAGCGCCCGTTACGGCGGCTATTATGCGGGCGGCAAGCGCTTCACGGCCACCGGGGAGCTGGGTTACCGGTTCCAGCCGTCCATGAGCGCAAACTACAACCGCCTCAACCTGCCGCAGCCCTGGGGCAATAACGGTTTCTGGCTCGTAGGCCCGCGCCTCGACGTCACCATGACCAACACGCTTTATTTCACGGGATTTGTGCAGTACAACGAGCAGATGAAGAACATGAACCTGAATACCCGCCTGCAATGGCGCTACCGCCCGGCTTCGGACCTCTTTATTGTGTACACCGACAATTATTTGCCGGAACCCTTTTACGTGAAGAACCGCGCGCTGGTGCTGAAACTGGTGTACTGGCTGAACCTCTAAAAAAAGAAACCGGGCGCAATCTGCGTCCCGGCTTTCGTTACCATTTATTGAACCTACTAAACACGCTGTTTTGCAGCTGCTACCACACGTATGTGCCTACCGCACCGGGCGCCAGTTCCGTGGCTGCCTGTTTGCCCTTGTACTGGATATTGAACGCCTGCGCGTTGGCGCCGTTGTTCAGCACGATGAGCACCTTTTTGCCGTCGGGCGTACGGAAGGCCACGTTTTCAAGGGAACCCGGCAGGTTCGACGCGATACGCACGGATCCGGGGCGCACGAATTTGGAGGCATGGGCGATGATGTAATACGCCACATTTTTCGTGTAATCGCTTCCGATGGTCAGCGCGCCGAGGCAGGTGGTGCAGCCGCCAGGGGTATGGGGCTTGTAATCCGCCGTGGCGGCGAGGTTCCATTCCAGTACGTTGCGGCTCCAGTTGCGGGGCGCTCCGATGATGAGGTTGGAAACATGCCACTTGAGATCTCCCGCGAAGTTGCCGGGGCCGCCTACCCATTGCTCCGTAAAATACACGTGCTTGTCAGGAAAGGCGTTGTGTACCTGCGTGAGCGCAGAAATGGAACCGCCGTACAGGTGAAACGCCGAACCATCTGTGTATTGCGCGGCTTTGGCGTCGCCGAGCACGGTGAGCGGGTAATCCGGCCGGTCGGCGTTGTGGTCGTAACAGATGATTTTTGTGGTGATGCCCGCTGCGCGGAAGGCGGGGCCGAGATGATTGCCGATGAAATCGGCCTGCTCGGCGGCCTGCATGTCCAGGCTCGGATTGTTGCCCGGGTGCAGCGGTTCGTTTTGCGGCGTGATGGCGTCGATGGGAATCCCTTCCGCCTGCATCGCCTTCACATATTTCACGAAATACTGGGCGTAAGCCGCATAATACTCCGGCTTCAGCTTCCCTCCTTTGAAATTTCCGTTCGTTTTCATCCACTCCGGCGGCGACCATGGCGAACCGAGGATTTTGATAGTGGGGTTGATCGACAGGATGCGTTTCAACACCGGAATCAGATCGGTTTTCTCCATTTGGATGGAAAAATTCACAAGCGTGGGGTCCGTTTGCCCGGCGGGCATGTCGTTATAACTGAAGGTGGACGCACTGAGGTCGGATGCGCCGATGCTGATCCGGAGATAGCTGACGCCAATGTGCGTACTGTCCCACCGGAACAAATCCTCCAGCAACGCGGACTTCTTCGCTTCGGGCAGCCCATTGATGAGCGTGGCGCTGCCTCCGGTAAGCGTGTATCCGAAGCCGTCGATCTCCTGGAAAGCCTGCGATTCATCGACGGTAATATTCGGCGATGCGTTGAGCTGGGTATTGAAATTCAACACTACATTTTGTTTCGCGAATAGGACGGAGCGGTCGCCTTTCGTGAGCCAGAACGCCACGTCCGACGGCCCCTGCGGCCCCGGAGGGTCTGCCGGGCCGGGCCCTGGCCCATCGCTGCCCCTGCAGCTGAATACGCAGCAAAGCATCCCCAGCAGGAAGGTTTTCATGGGAACATTCATTTCTCTATCATTTTGTAAGCGCGTACATAATCGACTTCCATGGTGGCAGGGAAAACGCTGTCGTCTATCCCCTGCTGCCCGCCCCAGTTGCCGCCAACGGCGATATTGAGGAGGAAATGGAATTTCTTGTCGAATGGCCATGCGGCCGCGCCTTTGTTTTCGTTGATGAAGGTAAACAGCAAAGTACCGTCGATGTAACCGCGGATGGCGTAAGGCGTCCAGTCCACGCGGTACACATGGAATTCCCCGATCGCCTTGTCCACGATTTTGTGCGCGGTTTTCTGGGTATTGATGCTGTGATTGTAAGCCTCGGTGTGCACGCTCATATGCACACGGTTGGGATCATAGCCCACATGTTCCATGATGTCGATTTCACCGGATTTCGGCCAGCCGCCGTAAGCCCACTCTGTCGGCAACATCCAGATGGCGGGCCAGGTGCCCTTCCCGCCGGGCAGCTTCGCTTTGATTTCGAAACGCCCGTAGAGGAAATCGCCTCGCCCTTTCGAAACGAGCCTCGCGGAGGTGTAGGCGCGCCCTTCGAAGGCTTCCTTCCTGGCAGTAACCGTCAACACCCCGTTAC
>NZ_CALNBI010000096.1 GCF_937874145.1 uncultured Chitinophaga sp.
GCTCGAAGCAAAGGTTGAAAAGCTCGGTAAAAGCCCGGCCGTCGCCCTCGGCGATGCGTAGGAACAACGTCCTGTCAATATGTAATTGCTGCGCCAATGGCCTCAAAATAGCGATTTGGTTGAATAATGGCCGGTAAAATAAGAAAGTACGGGATTCGGACAAAATATTAAAAAGGCCCGTACCGGTAACCGGACGGGCCAGGGCGGGGCAGGCATTAATTGGTGATATAATCACTGGGCTAATAAGGTGGCCAGCCTCTCCCCCAGTTCTTTGCCACGCAGGTTTTTCGCGACGATCTTACCTTGCGGGTCCAGCAGGAGACTGCTCGGAATGCCGGCGATTCCATAATAATCGGATATCTCGTTCTTAAACCCTTTAAGGTCGGACACCTGCACCCAGGGCAAGGCATCTTCTTCCACGGCTTTTTTCCAGTCGGCGGCGTTATCGTCAAGTGATACGCCTACAACCGTGAAATTCTTGTCCCTGAATGTGTTGTATGCGTTCAGGACGTTAGGGTTCTCCGCCCGGCAGGGCCCGCACCAGCTAGCCCAGAAATCTACCAGGACGTATTTGCCGCGGAATGTATTAAAATTCACAGGCTGGCCGTTGATGTCGTTTTGGATGAAGTCGGGCATCGTCATGCCGTTTTCGCTTCTTTTGAGGATATCCATCCGCTGCCGCAACCGTTTCCCGATACGGCTTTCGCGGACCGTTGAGCTCATGCGGGCAAACATGCTGTCAATCTCCCGATAACCTCCGAACATTGCTTTGCGCGACAGCAGGGAGGCGCTGAAGAAACTGTTCGGGTGCGCCATAATGTATTCGTCGCCGCGTTTTTCCTCCGCTTTCCAGTAAGCTTCCAGCTGCTCCTGGAATGCGGCTTTACCGGCTTCATGAGCCTTCTCCGAAAGCTGATAGAGGCTGTCCATGGCTGCCATAAGGGAATCCCTGGATTTTTTATATGCATCGGCCTCCAGCTGAATCTTAGCGCCATGAACGCGCACCTGTTGCAAAGAATCGATATGGCCTTGCAGGCCGATACTCCCCGGTTCCATGAAAAAGGAGATGGAATTGCCCGTGAGCAGCAGGCGGACTTCCTGGGGTTCAGGCATTTCACCCTGCCATTGGAATTCCCCGTCTTTCACAGGCAACGTATCCATAACCCGTAGGCTGTCTTTATAGTATTGCAAGACCACCGTACTGTCTTCCAGGCCTGTGATTTCTCCGGTCAGCAAGGTTTTCGGGGGCTGAGGGTTCCCGCAGGCTGCGGCCAATAGCATCGTTCCGCTTATAATGCTTGTCAATCGCCAGATTTTCATTCGCTTAGGTTTGAATAGTTGGGTAATTGTGTCAGGTTTACAAACATATAGGCGGACAAGTCCGGGGAAAGGACTACTGCGTGGAAACAATTGCTACCGCATATTGGCGGCAACGCTATCATCAAGCATTACTAATCAACTCATTATTGCAATTATCAGTTTTAAATTTACCAGGAAAAGGTTCGGGAAAAGCCCACTTAGGTGCACGTAAAAAAGACAAATCGTTTCAGGCTGATTTGTCTTTTTTCATACCGAAAGGTTGATGTCTTCCTCAACAACCATCTTTACGCGGAGCATGCTTATAGATCACCTCACCGTCACGTTCCGCATATTCGCCCGATATGATGGGATATGCATACTTCGGAGCGTGGGATACGGCATGGCTTCTTATAATTATCCTGTCGGCAACCTTCAGGCTGCGCAGCTGTTGAGGATCATCATCAAACCGAAGTATAAAATCCTCCCCATTAACCCTGGCCATCACGCCGAAACCTAATTTTGAGCCCGGCGGAAGGGAAAGAGAGGTTACGACGGCCTCCATGTTGGTGTAATCCTTTATGTGTTTTCTTATTTTTGCCTCAGCGGCATACACTTTCTTCCCTTCGGGAGACGCTTCCCACATTTTGAACGCTATCCCCGCCGGGGTAAGATCCCATTCTTCCTGTACCCTCCTTTCAGCATCGGTCAATGGTTTGGGAGTTGGCTTTTCAGCAGCCTCATGCTGGCTCCCGCGATTGGCGAAGACGAATCCACTTACCACAACCAGCGATAAGATCAATGCATAAACAACTTTTTTCATAATTTGTGCGTGTTAATTTAGTTATAGAATGTATGGTTAAACAGCGGTCGATTCAGGGCATTCTGCCGCTATTCAGGTGACCAGCCGAAATTACCTGACTGCCTTGAGAATGAGGGATTTGGATTGTAAATAATAGTGTAACTTTTGTAAATAATATCTTGACATGATGCTTGTCTGCAGAAATCTTCTTTCCGGTAAGCGCAGATACCTGGTTGCATTGATATTACTCTTGCTTATCACAGCGATCTGGGTGGCGTTCGCTATGGCGGGCAGCGACGATTTTAGTATCGCCAGGCGGGAAGTCCTGCTTCGCCGGATCGGGCATGAAACCCTCCTGCAGTCGGGCGACAGTACATCCCGGGTACTCCCGGTAAAAAAGCTCGCCGAAAATGAATACCAGATCAGTTTTGAGCAAACTTTTACTTTCCAACCCGACTCCCTGGTAAATACTACCCGCCGCGTGTTATCCCAGGACCCGCTCGCAAGTAATTATGTGGTTAATGTAATTAACGGCGCCAATGACAATGTGACTTATGGATACGCTATTTCAAAAAACAAAAAAGACGACATTATTGCCTGCCGGGGAAGAATGCAGCCCGAAGCGGCTTATGTAATCCACATCAGGTTTCAATCCCTGGAAACAAATACAGCAAAGATTGGGTTTCTCATGGGCGGCCTGGCTTTATTAACAGTATTGGGCTGTATCTTCCTGAAACCAGCAACTCCGCGAACTGTTTTACCTGGAAATCAGCACGATATACCCGGCAATCAACCTTCCGGCGTTTTCACTTTGGGATCGATGTCGTTCGATGCGGAAGCGCGTAAGCTCGTGATTGATGGAAAATCGACGGAGTTGACCAAAACTGAGGCCCGGGTATTGCGCATTTTCGCGTTGGCCCCTAACGAGGTCATAGACCGGAGCAGGCTGCAAAAGGAAATTTGGGAAGATGAAGGTGTCATAGTAGGCCGCAGCCTGGATATGTTCATATCAAAACTCAGAAAAAAACTCGACCCCGACCCTACTATCAAAATAGCCGTTATACGCGGCAAAGGATATAAGCTGGAGATTGCAACAAAGGATTTGATGTCATAAACCTATGCGGGATGAGCACGTTAACCGTTGGTCCCGCTGGTTGGGCTATCCAAAAACGGTAGCGCGCTCATGCTAAAACGGCCCCGGCTTGTGAATAGATGTTGCCTTTTGAAGGCTTCCCGGCATCACGCCACGCCTGTCTTTCTCCGGCAGGGGTTTGTTGCTCCATCTGTCAGACCAGTCTGGGGTAAGGTCATCCGGCAGATCGTCCCCCGTTTCCTGCTTCCAGATTTTCAGCATATCGGCAAGGTGTAATTGCTCAGTTTCGTATTCCTTTCGGCCGTATAAGTTGTCCCGTTGATCTTTGTCTTTAGTATAGTCGTATAATTCGTATTTAGGTTGGGGAGTAATGAATATTGAAGCCTGTAACGGGGTCGCTTTGCCAGCGAGGTACTGTTTTTTCAATTCCTTTCCCGCCGGCGAGCCCATGATGTCCGTAGCGCCAACATTACTCAGTTCCGGCAAATTATTTTCAATATAAACAAATTGATGGTTCCGGACCATACGCTCATGTGCCCGGAAGCTATGCCAGTTGTGTTCTGCAAACACATAGTTCCGGAACTTAGCTGTCGGGTCTGCAAACAACATTGTAAAGCTTTTCCCTTGCATTGCTGCGTGCCTGGGCATTCCCGCAACTTCCAGTACCGTCGGTGCAATGTCGATGGCGCTTACCAAACTGGCCGACACCTGTTCTTTGGCTTTGATTCCTTTAGGCCAGTGAATGATCAGCGGCGTTTTGATTCCATCATCATACAACCGCGTTTTGTTTCCTGGAAATGGCCTGCCATTGTCTGCCATGACTATTATGAGTGTATTCTCCAATATTCCCTGGGCCTTCAATTCCTTCACAACCAATCCGACGTAATAGTCAAATCGACTTACTTCTTCGTAGTAACGAACGATGTCGTTGCGCGTTGCGCTATTATCCACCAAATTGGCAGGCACCTTTACGTCATGCGCCGAATAGTGAATGGGTTTTGCCGCGCTATCCCAGCCGCGGTGTGCATCCTGCGCTGCAAACCACATGAAGAAGGGTTTTTCTTTCGGCCTCTGTTGCAGATATTCAACCCACAACTGCTCACCGCCGGGGCCGCCGCCGTCTGCACTGGAACCTCCAACCAGGTCAAACGCATCCAGGAACTCGCCTTCAGGTTTTATGCCAGACGATCCCAAATGCCATTTACCGGCCTGTGCCGTGTAATATCCATTTTCTTTCAGCAATTTCGGGAATGCGACCTGCCCTGCGGGAATCGGGCTATGCAATTCGGCGGCGCCTGTATTGTGCGGATACCTGCCCGTCAAAATACTTGCCCTGCTGGGGCTGCAGGAGCTGGCTGTAAGAAATGCATTGGTAAACCTGATGCCCTTTTCGGCCAATTTGTCAATCTCCGGCGTTTTAATTACGGGGTGCCCCATGCATCCCAAATCATTATACGAAACATCGTCCGCGATAAAAATTACAACGTTCGGTTTTACCGTTTGTGCGTGCAAACTAATAAATGGAAAGAAAAAGCAGGCCATTGTGGCCACCTTATATACCATTATCATATTCAATCTATGCATCATAACGTGGATTTTGATTCTAATCGTCAGCTAAAATGCAAAAAAAGACAGTAACAGCGTAACAATTTCCATACTATGGATGAATAGACAGGTCAACTTTCGAAATCCTCTAACGCCGGCAAAACCACCTTTCGAAATCGTTCAACATCGATTATAGTTTCCGCCCCGCAGCGCCCCCGCAGAAAAGCGCCCCTTCCCGCAGGGTATTCCCGCATTCAACGCGAATAGCCCCGGGCCAAAACAGGGAGATTTTGTTGCCAATTATTCACGATCACATCTTATCCAACCAAACCTTGCACGCCAGCCCCCGCTGCCGTGGGGCATTGCCATGCGCCTGAGCCAACCCGGCACCATGATATACAGGTATCCTACCGTCTGCGTCATTTCCGGCACATCTCCGTATCACCTCCGCATCAAGTCCACCTTTCCGGCCATTCCCCGTCGTTTCCGCCCGGTTCACCTGCCCGCATCCCGTCCTGCAACGCCCATACAGTCCTCATCCTCCCTGCTTCACTTCCGTCTCAACATGGCCGCATCCCTGGTACCCCGCTGCGAACGCAGGGCTTCCCGGCGCTTCGTTGGATCAGGGGCAACCGCCGCGCCGCTCCCGCCTGCCGCGTTCCGCCCCTGCGCAAGAAAATCTTCAAACTTTGATAAATCAGGATATTTTTACGAAGTTTGTACAGGGAGGCCGAGGACCTCCAGGAATTCCACTATCCGGCCGTTATCGTTAAGTTAGTATGAACAAAATGCCGGTAAGTCAACCAAACAACGTTTTAACGCTACCTTCATTGTTACGTTCAATCAAGTACATCTTTTGCACACCTCTTTGAAAGTGAATAGGGTAGTTATATCGTAAACAGCATTTTTCTGCTTCTACGTTCACTGCACAAGCAATTA
Source organism: uncultured Chitinophaga sp. (assembly GCF_937874145.1). Taxonomy (GTDB): domain Bacteria; phylum Bacteroidota; class Bacteroidia; order Chitinophagales; family Chitinophagaceae; genus Chitinophaga. Next base: position 5,676 of record NZ_CALNBI010000096.1, read on the forward strand.
ATATGGACACGCAACTAGCAGAGGCATTACAATCCGGGGACTACGGGGCATTTGAGCATGTCTTCGAAAACTATTGGGAAAAAGTATTCTCTTACCTGTCGAAAAAGACGCACAGCACCGAAGCGGCCAAAGACCTGACCCAGCTCGTCTTCATCAAACTCTGGAATTACCGCTCCGGCGTATCCGCCGACATTCCCCTGAACGAACAGATCTTCCGGAAAACGAAACAGGTATTCATCGACTGGCTGCGACAGGAAATGCGCCGCCGGCAGCATATCGCCGATACCATGGAACTCCCCGACATGCAGGGAAACGACGCCGGCCACGACCGGATCGAGATCCGGAACGACGTCGCCAACGCCATCAGGCTCCTTCCTCCCAAACGAAAAGAAATATTCGAGCTCCGCCATATCTACGGATATTCCTATAAAGAAATAGCCGAACTATTGGGCATTTCCACCAAAACGGTCGACAGCCAACTGACCAAAGCCAATCTTCAGCTCCGCAAAATCCTGCAGACCGCCATTTTCTCCGTCGTTCTCCAGGACGTTATCAGCCATGTAAAATAATTTTTATCACCGGATAGGGAATTATTCCCTGGACAGCGTACTTATTGATGT
>NZ_CALNBI010000097.1 GCF_937874145.1 uncultured Chitinophaga sp.
GGCAACTTAAAATTGCCACCCAGATCACCAATCGTGATTCGCAGGCGGTAGAAAAATACCTCCAGGAAATCTCGAAGATCCCTTTGTTAACTCCAGAGGAAGAGACGATACTGGCCCAACGTATTAAAATGGGGGACCAGCGCGCTCTCGAAAGATTAACGACCGGGAACCTCCGGTTCGTTGTATCCGTCGCCAAACAATATCAGCACCAGGGCTTAAGCCTCAGCGACCTCATTAATGAAGGCAATTTAGGGTTGATCAAAGCGGCACAACGGTTCGACGAAACCAAGGGTTTCAAGTTCATCTCTTACGCCGTATGGTGGATCCGCCAGTCCATCCTGCAGGCTTTGGCAGAGCAAGGCCGCCTGGTCCGCCTGCCGCAAAACAAAATCGGCACTTACAACAAAGCGAATAAAGCCTACATGGCATTCGAACAGGAAAACGAACGCGAGCCCTCTACCGAGGAACTGGCCGAAATCCTGGAAATGTCCGAATCGGAGATCAACAATATCTTCCAGAGCAATACCCGCCACATGTCTCTCGACGCTCCCGTTCACGAAGCGGAAGACGTAGCCATGGGCGACCTCCTGGAAGGTGGCGACGTGACGGACGACGATGTGATGCAGGACTCGCTCCGGGAAGAAATCCGCCGCGTGCTCAAATCCCTGAGCCCCCGCGAAGCGGAAATCGTGAACGCATATTTTGGTCTGGATGGTGAAAATGGAGCAACGATCGAACAGATAGGACAGAAGTATGATTTGACGAAAGAACGTATCCGCCAAATCAAGGAAAGGGCCATCAAACGCCTGCAGAAAGCCCGCTACAGCGGCGCACTGAAATCCTACCTGGGGTAATCGAAACAACATCTGATTAATTGATTCTGGGATAAAAGCATCCCGCCTATGATTGGCGGGATGCTTTTTTTATGCCCCATAGACAACAGTTATAGGCGCATAGACGCCTTTCATACCATCCGATTCGAAATTCTCCTTCCAACCCTTTATTTTTGCAATCTTATGCGAAAGGCATCTTTTACACTGATCCTTATCTCCATGATAAGTTCAGCCTGTGAAAAGGAACAGACAGGACAGCAACAAGGCCCCAACCTCCCCGTAGTGGAAGGCATTATCGAAGAAAACGGCTACCCCATGGTGGTGCTCACCCGCAACCAGGCCTATTTCTCCGGTAGTACCACTTCCAATGACGATGGAAATTGGATCGGGGATGCCGTGATCTACGTGTCCAACGGCCCGCAAACCCAGCAGCTCCGGGAATACCGGCTGACGGACGCCGCCGGCCGCGCTTTCAGGGCCTACACCGTAGACACCGCCCGGCTGCGCGACGCCTTTCGCGGAGAAACAGGGAAGAGCTACACCCTCACGATCGAATCGGAAGGGAAAAAACTCACCGCCATCACCACCATCCCGGCACGCAGCTTACAGCTCGACTCCGCCTGGTGGGCCCCCGGAAAAGCCGGGATCATGGCAAGACTGACAGGCAGCACCGGCCAACAGGCCTACGCCCGGTACTTCACGGCCCGCAAGGGGGAAGACTACCGGCCGGGCATGCACCCGCTTTCGTCACGCTCCGGCACTTTCGATCTCCAGCTCGCTGAGGGCCCGGGAACGGCCGCCGGCGACTACGGAAAGGGAGACACCGTGCTGCTGAAGTTCTGTAACGTCGACCACCGGACCTACGACTTCTGGTTCAGCGCCGGCAGGGCCTGGGCGGAAGGAATGGATCCCCTGGGGCCGGGAGCCCGCGCAACCGGTAACGTCTCCGGCGCACTGGGGTACTGGGGCGGGTACAGCGTAACATATGAAAGGATCATCATCCCTAAATAATCGAAATCAAAACCAAACCAACCAACAAGCAGAAAACAACAGCATGGAAAACAACACTAACCAGGAACATGCACATGTTCTGATCATCGGCTCCGGCCCCGCAGGGTACACCGCAGCCATCTATGCCGCCAGGGCGAACCTGAAGCCCGTCCTCTACCAGGGTATCCAGCCCGGAGGCCAGCTCACCATCACCACCGAAGTGGAAAACTATCCCGGCTACCCCGAAGGTATCCAGGGCCCCGAGATGATGGTGGACTTCGAAAAACAAGCCGCCCGCATGGGTGCAGACATCCGCTATGGCATGGCCACTTCCGTGGATTTCTCCTCCCATCCCTTCAAAGTCGTAATCGACGAAGAAAAGACGCTCACCGCAGACGCGATCATCATAGCCACCGGCGCCTCCGCCAAATGGCTGGGCCTGCCTTCCGAACAGCGCCTTAACGGCAGCGGCGTTTCCGCCTGCGCCGTGTGCGACGGATTCTTCTTCCGCGGAAAAGAAGCGGCCATCGTTGGCGCGGGAGATACCGCGGCCGAAGAAGCCCTCTATCTCTCTAAAATCTGTTCCAACGTGCACATGCTCGTTCGCCGGCACGAAATGAGAGCCTCCAAGGTAATGCAGGACCGCGTCCTCAAAACCTCCAACATCATGGTATACTGGAACACCGAAACCCTCGAGGTAACCGGTGAAAATAAAGTGGACGGCGTTCGTGTACTCAACACCAAAACCAACGAGGAGAAGAAGATTCCCATCGACGCATTCTTCGTTGCCATCGGCCACCAGCCCAACTCCGGCATCTTCGCCGGCCAGCTGGACATGGACGAGCAAGGATACATCAAAACCATCCCCGGCACCACCAAAACCAGTGTGGAAGGCGTTTTTGCCTGCGGCGACGTACAGGATAAAAACTACCGTCAGGCCGTTACGGCCGCCGGCAGCGGCTGCATGGCCGCACTCGATGCGGAACGCTACCTCTCCGCGAAAGGACATTAATCGAACATACCGAAGGGCCGGCCGCGCGCCGGCCCTTTTTTAATTTGTGCATATGCTGACCATTGCGCTGGAAAGCGTCCGCTTCTTCGCCCATCACGGGTTTTATGAGGAAGAAAGGATCATCGGCAACCATTTCCTGCTCGACGTGCTCGTGCAGCTTCCCGAGCCGGAACACCCTTCGCACCTGGCGGAGTCGGTGAATTACGAGGCGTTGTTTTCCATTTCGAAGGAAGTGATGGAAGTGCCGCAGGCATTGCTGGAACAGGTGGTGCATGACATTTCCGAGAAAGTGAAGGCACGTTTTCCGGTCATCCGTTATTCGAAAGTGACGTTGCGGAAGCAGGCGCCCCCCTTCGGAGGGGACCTGGCCTGGTCCTGCGTGGCGCTGGAGAAACAATACTGAGCCGCACGATGTTATAGTTGCTGGCCGCCTGTGTAGAAAGCGTACCATGTATGTGGCCGGGCGGATAAAATGTGTATTTTTGGGAACCTGTTAAATTCGTTCCTATGCTTAAGAAAACCTTTTTACTATGCTGCGCCTCCATGCTGGCGCTTGCCACGCTCGGGCAGTCGGTCGAGGAATCCCTCGCCCAGGCTAAACAACTGACCCTGCAGATGAAGGAAACCGAAGCGCTGCAACAATACAAAGACATCCTCCAGGCCGATCCCGGCAACGTCACCGCCCTCAACCAGAGCAGCTTAATCTGTAGCCGTGAAGGCGCCCGCCAGAAAGACAAAGCCGCGAAGATGGAATGGTTCAACAATGCGAAGATCTTCGCCTACGAAGCCATGAAAGTGGACGTCGAGAACCCCGAGTCCAATTACGCCATGGCGCTCGCCTGGGCCCGCATCGCGCAGATTTCCGGCGCCAAAGAGAAAGTGGCCGCCGCCAAAGAGGTAAAGAAATACGTAGACCTGGCCCTTAAATTCAAACCCGATTACGGCGAAGCCTTCCACCTGCTCGGCAAATGGAACTTCGATATCTATAATCTCAGTTCCATCGAGAAAGCCGCCGCCAAAGTGCTTTTCGGCGGCATGCCCTCCGCTTCGCTGGAAGAGGCCATCGCCAATTACGAGAAATGCCGGCAGCTTACGCCCTCCTTCATTCTCAATTATTTAGACCTCGCCCTCGCCCTGCGGCAGAACAACGAGGAAACCCAGGCGATGGAAATCCTCAACAAAGCCATCCGCCTGCGGCCCATTTACCAGGACGATCCCGGTTACAAAGCTGAAGTCAAAAAGCTCCTGGATGACATGCAGTAAGCCCTAGGCCAGCTGCTTGCCTTTCCATCTGCCGCTTTTCAAATACCACCAGGCCAGCGAGCCCATGGTTGTCCAGTAAACGAACTCCGCGCCCCAGGCCCAGTGGAGGGCGCTGCGCATCTTTTCTATCACCACGAAGCAATACACCAGGTATACACCCACGGCGGCTATTTCGATGCCCAGGTTCACCCGCGTGTTGCCGGTTCCCGTTACCCCGTTGAACACTACGGCGGTGACGGCCGTCAGCAGCATCACCAGCGTGCACACGTGCATGGAGGGTATGGCGTCGGCCATAAGCGTAATGTCCGTCGTATAGATGCGGAGCCAGAGATACGGGAAAATATTGATCAGCACGCATAACGCGGTGGAGCAGATGACGGAAAGCACCGCGATCTTGCGTACCATCGGCATCACCTCGCTCTCGCGGCCCTGGCCGATAAGGTTGCTGACCATGGTGTTGCAGGCAGATCCCAGCGCCCAGGTGAAGATGCCGAACAGCCCGAATATGCTGCGCATCATATTGGAAATCGCCAGGGGGCGCTGCCCGAGGTGCTCGATAAAGATGAAGAATATCAGCCAGCTCCCGATGCTGAACAGGTATTGCACGACCAGGGGAGCGGATATGATGAGAATGCTGCGGCAACCCTTCCAGTCGGGTTTCAACCTTTCAAAAAGCTGGTATCTGACATTGAATTTGCCGATCAGCAACAATCCCCACGCCGAGGTAAAGCCCGCGATTTCCGCCAGTATAGAAGCCCAGGCGGCGCCGTTTAGCCCCAGGGCAGGCATGCCCAGCTTGCCGAAGATCAGTCCGTAGTCGAACACGATATTGGTCACCTCCTGGAACAGGGAAATGGTAATCAGCAGCCGCGTATTGCCTGTTCCGATATATAATGAGGTGCAAAGCCGCATGAGCATCAGGAAGGGGAGCCCCCAGATCCGGATCTGCGTGAATTCGGACGCCGCTTCCACAATGTGCGGGTCGTGCAGGCTGGCGCGGAAGAATGCCGGCGCGAAGGCCTGTGTGATGAGGATCCCCAGGAACGACATGCCCATCGACAGCACCAGCCCGTTACTGAAGATCGGTCCCATGGCGCCGAGATTCTGTTCGCCCGTGCGCCGGGCAAACATCACCTGCATCCCGTTGGTAAGACCGTACGAGATCATGTAAATTACCAGGGTATAAATACCCGCGATCCCGTTCACGGCAATGGGGAATTCGCCCAGGTGGCCGAGAAAGGCGGCATTGGTGAGGTGATTGATCTGGGGGAGGATCAGGGAAAGACATATGGGGCCGGCGATCCTGATGATCTGCCTGTTCGAAACTTCTACTTGCATAAAAAAACCGTAAAAACCGGGCAAAAATAACGGTTTGGCGTGCGGCGCCAAGGAATTAATGACGAAAACGATTCCTCAGGGGCCTCTGCGGGTCATCTTGCGGGCCTGAACGTCCGTGGTTCTCAACATTTTTGACTATTATTGTGCGGAATAACTGACAGACAATGCCCGTGGCATATACCATACAACCCACCTACGCGATAGACGACGCGACGTTGCTGGAAACAGACCTCACCACCTGCACCCTGCTGGTGATGATCGGTTCCGGCACATTCAGCTATGCCGTGCTCGCGCCCCTGCAGCGCAAGTTCCTGGCCCTGAAAAGCTACAGCTACCAGCCCAGGACCGTTGCCATGGCTGATCTCGAAATGATCGAACAGATCTTCGATGCCGACAGGCTGCTGTTCACCGCCTTTAAAAAGGTGCTGCTCGCCTTCTCTTCAGCCGACAATACCCTCGTGCCCCGCGAATTTTACCAGCAGCAACTCCGGAAGGATTACCTGCAGGCCGCGCTGCCGCACAAGACGCAGGACGCCGTGCTGACGGACGAAATCGCCGAACTGGGGCTGGTGAACGTGTTTTCGGTGGACAAGGATATGCTGGGTTTCCTGCGTAAGGAGTTCTCCACCGACGACGTGGCCCATGCCCACACCGCGCTGCTGAAAGGCTACCGCCAGGATGCGGACCATGCCGCTGCAGAAGGCATCGCGTATGCGGAAATACAGGCGCAGCATTTTACATTGACCATCTACGCCGGGGGGAAGTTGCTTATGCAGCACCAATACGCCCACCGCGGAGGGCTCGATATCGTATATTATACCGTCAACAGCCTTCGCCAGCTGGGGCTCAGCGAATTGCAGGCCCGTATCAAGCTGGGCGGCGCGCTGACGAAGGATTCGCAGGTGTTCCAGGAGCTGAGCAGGTTTTTGCCGAGGATTGAATGGGTACACCGGCCCGACGGTTTTCTGTACATCCCGAAGATGATCGACATGCCGTCGCATCAATTCTTTAATCTTTACGCCCTGGCGTTATGCGTATAATCGGGGGCGCGCTCGGCGGGCGCCGCATCCACCCGCCTGCGAATATGCCGCATACCCGGCCTACAACAGACATCGCCAAGGGCGGGCTTTTCAATATCATCGAAAACAATCTCGACATCACCACCCTGCGTTGCCTCGAACTCTTCGGCGGCACCGGCAGTATCACGTTCGAACTGGCCTCCCGCGGGGCAACGAACCTGACGGTGGTGGAGAAAGATAATACCATGGCAGGTTTTATCGCCAAAACGGCCGCAGGGCTGGGCGTGGAACCGCAGATCGTAAAGATGGATGCGTTCCGTTACCTGCAACAGACCGGGATCCCTTTCGATTTCATCTTTGCAGATCCGCCCTATGAACTGGGTAACATGGAAGAACTGCCGAAGCTCGTTTTCAGCCAGTGCTGGTTGAAGGAAGAAGGATGGTTTGTGCTGGAGCATACGCGGAGAAACGATTTCCGTCATTTTCCCTATTTCCGCGCGGAGCGGCATTACGGCACCACGATTTTTACCATTTTCATCAACCGGGAGGAGCTGAAAACCCCTGCCGGCGCATAACGCAAACCATATGCAAAGAATCGCTCTATTCCCGGGTACCTTCGATCCTGTAACATTGGGACACACCGATATCATCGACCGGGCGCTGCCGCTTTTCGATAAACTCGTCATCGGCATCGGCGTCAATTCCGGGAAAGTACCTATGTTTTCGGTAGAACAACGCGTGGAATGGCTGCGCGAAATTTATAAAGACCAGCCTACGGTGGAAGTGACGTCGTACGAAGGGCTGACGGTCAATTTCTGCAAACAGATCGGTGCGAAATTCATCCTGCGCGGCATCCGCTACGTGGCTGATTTTGAATACGAAAAGGCCATTGCCGACATCAACCGCAAAATGGAACATGAAGTGGAAACCATCTTCCTGACCTGTTCCCCGGAATTCTCCACCATCGCCAGCACGCTCGTGCGCGACGTGATCCGCAACGGCGGCGACGCTGCGCAGTTCCTGCCGGAAGCCGTGTCTTCCTCCCTGCAATATTCCAAACTTTCGTAATAAAACTTTGGCTATGAAACCCATCTGGTTCTCGCTGGATATTTCCCTGGATCAATTGAACGAAAATGGCCGCAAAACCATGGGCGAGTGGGTAGGCATGGAGTTTACCGAGATCGGGCCCGATTACCTGCGGGCCATGATGCCGGTGGATCACCGTACGATTCAGCCCTATGGATTGTTGCACGGCGGCGCGTCGGCTGCATTGGCGGAAACCGTTGGCAGCGTAGCTTCCGCGCTCATCATCGATCCCGAAAAGCAGATTTGCGTAGGGCAGGAAATCAATGCCAATCACCTCCGCGGCGTTAGGGAAGGATATGTGCATGCCATCGCGAAGCCCCTGCATATCGGCTCGAGCTCGCATGTGTGGGATATCCGCATCACCGACGATCAGCATAAACTGATTTGCGTAAGCCGGCTCACGGTGGCCGTACTGGCTAAAAAAGAGAAGAAGGCGGAATAGGTTACTTTTCCGCCAGCAGGTATTGCATTCTCGCGATCACATCGTGCTGCATGACGCGAAACCCCGCGCCAGTTAGCATTTCTTTCACAAAATCCGCTCCCATCCGCAGTTTCCGGTAACTGCTCACTTTCTGAATCCATTCCCCGTTGGATTTCTCCAGCAACTGGTCGTACACCCGCACAGATCCCGGCGCATATTCCAGGAAGCAGGTGTGGATCCGGTTATCGTCTGCCTTAATCGGGATGAATCGCTGCTCGCCGAACAATTCTTCCGTCAGATCCCGGAACGACAAAGCCAGCCTGCCGCCTGCGGGTAACAGCGCAAACCATTGCCCGATAAGGGTTTTGACCGTTTCTACGCTTTCCAGGTGCGTCAGGGTGTCGCCCATGCAGGTGATCAGTTCGGCTTCCGTGGCGTATTGCGGAACGTCTTTCAGGTTTGCGAGCACGGTGCGGATGGGCAGGTTTTTCGCACGGGCATTCAGTTCGGAAAGCAGGTGCTGGTTGAAGTCCACCGCAAACACGGTAAACCCCAACTTCGCCAGGGACACGGATTGCAATCCGTGCCCGGCCCCCAGGTCGATGGCTGTCTTATTGCCGCGCGGAAGCACCCCGCGGGAGGCAAACCAGTCCTGCTGCTCCTGCTGCTTCGTCTCAAAATTGCCCGACATCCAGGCGTAGAAGGCGGCGAGGTGGTTTTCGTAATGGGATTGAACGCTCATAAGTTATGTATGTGCGGCGTATCCGGCCTTGGTGAGCACGTCCACGATGTTTTGATAAGAATACGGCATATACCGGGCGATGTGCTCGGGCTTGATCCACTGGATGTCCATAATGTCTTCTTCGATCTGGGGGATGGTGAGCTCGTTGCCGAAGAAGTGCATGCGGTACCAGTAGCTATGCTTGAGAATGTTTTTGCCTTTGAGGCTGTAGTAATGGAAGGTTTCGGTGATGAGGCGCCCGAGGGTTACGTTTTTCAGGCCGGTTTCTTCCTGGACTTCGCGAAGTGCGCAGGCTTCGAGGGTTTCGCCGTCGTCCTGCTTGCCTTTGGGAAGGTCCCATTTGCCGCGGCGGAACATGAGCAGGATGTCTCCCGCTTCGTTGGTGACCAGTCCGCCGGCTGCAACGAGTACGGTGAAGTGGCTTTTCACCTGTTCCAGGAGTGTTTCCGGTTCGCCGCTGCGGATAACCACGGCCGGGAGCTGGTTCTTTTCCAGCAGTGCGATGGTTTGGGCCACTTCGGCGGCGGAAGGGTTGAACAGGGTGGTGGCGCCGGTAAATTCCGGCTGGAGGGAAGTTTGAAGGCCGGCAATGATGAGCGGGCGTTCATTAATATATATATGAATCGGTGTTTCCATGCCGCAAAAATAATCCTTTGCATTATTCATCGTACTTTTGCGCCGTTATGAGTAATGTCAGCGAAAAACAGGTAGCAGAGAAGCTGCTCCAGATTCAAGCCGTAAAACTGAGTCCTGCCCAGCCTTTTACCTGGGCTTCGGGCTGGAAGTCCCCGATTTATTGCGACAACCGCAAGGTATTGTCTTATCCGTATGTGCGGGACTACATCAAATCCGAGCTTAGCAACATCGTGTTCGAGACCTGGCCGGAAGCTGCCGTGATCGCGGGCGTAGCTACGGCGGGCATCCCGCATGGCGCGCTGGTAGCGGATCAGCTGAAACTGCCTTTCATTTATGTGCGTTCCAAGCCGAAAGAGCATGGAATGGGCAACCAGATCGAAGGGGTATTGCAGCCGGGTCAACCGGTGGTAGTGGTGGAAGACCTGATCTCCACCGGCAAAAGCAGCCTCGAGGCCGTACAGGCGATCCGCGCCGCAGGCGGGGAGGTGATCGGTATGGTGTCGATCTTTAATTATGGGTTCGACGTGGCGGTGAAAGCATTCGAATCGGCCGGCGTAACGTTCAAATCCCTGAGTAATTACAACGCCCTGATCGAGCTGGCGGTGGAAAAAGGCCAGGTTGGTCCGGACGAGCAGGCTACTTTACAAGCCTGGCGCACGGCTCCCGATGTATGGGGGAAGTAGGCGATATATTGCGATGAAATCGTATATTGTGAGAGATTAAAAACAATTCATCCTATGCGTATCATTAAAATGGTACTGGTACTGCTGCTGGCAGCAACCGGTTCGGCGATGGCCCAGGCGAAGAAAGGAACGCTGGCAACGGCAAAAATCAAGGTGCCGAGCGTTCAGTGCAATATGTGTAAAGACGCGATCCAGCGGTATTTTCTGAAAGAGGAAGGGGTTAAGTCCATGGTGGTGGACGTGAAGAAAAAGGAAGCAACGGTGAAATATTACACCGACCGCACCAATATTGAGAATATCAAAACCGCCATTGCGAACGTAGGCTATGATGCGGATGACGTGACGGCCAATGAGGATTCTTACAACGACCTCCCCAAGTGCTGCAAGAAGCCGGAAGACGGCGGCGGCCCCGTTCAGAAGAAACAATAGTAAAACGACAGATAATTGTAGACCGCTCCGGCTTGCCGGGGCGGTTTTTTTATGTCCGGGAATATGGGAATCGGGCGGTGGACAGAATGGTTTTACTTCCAATGCCTGGGGGAATTTCGTTTTGAATGATGGCTTTTTCGAATTTGGTGAGCTGGGGGAGCACTGCGAAAATGTGCAAATAGTACCAGCATGGGGGCCAAGTGAAGTGGGCGTTTTGGGCATTCACGAGAACTGGCGACGGAATTTTTGACGACCCATGACCGCCTATCTTTTGAAGGATTATTGCGTAAAAGATTCGATGTTGCGGAAACCCGCAGGTTTAGATGGCGTCTTTAGCGTCTCAGTGTGAAGGATGTTGAAAGGGCAGAAGAGCCAGAATTGGTGATTTCGTGGAGGTGGAAAATTGCGTTGTATTGCCCCCAGGACCCAGATTCCCTGAACCAAAATGGTGAATATGTGTGTGGCACAAATGCCCCTGTCGATCATATTCGGTGCAAAAAAAATGAACGGATTTAGCCAGTGAGTAAGGATGCTGAAAACAGGCAATCCGTGAAAAGTACAATTTTAAAACCCTGGGCTTTGATGCCACCAAAGGGGATTTTTAGATTTTCGAAGAAGGATCCGGATGATAAAATTGGCGAAGTATGCCTCCGGATTTTTGAGATTAACCCGCCAAATGTTGCGGGATTAAAACACATCGGCATCACGAAATCTCCCCGTCTTGCTGAAAAAAGGCCGGCAATGTGCCCCCTTTTATATACAGTTTTTGCGGATTTGAAATGGGGAAAAGGGGAATATTGGACGGAAATTTCCCGTCCGGATCCTGGTCGAAATTGTAAAACTGCTTATCGTTCTGACAGAAATTCGCTGTTCCCATTAGCTGCGAAAACTAAAAAAGCCATCCCGAAAGATGGCTTTAATTATTGTAAGTTGCTCGGGGTTGATGATAAGCCCGATCAGAAAAAGTCGAATTTCTGTTTGGTTTCGCATCGGATCGGGAAGGGAACAAAGACCCCTTTTTTGCCGACTTTGCAATTTCCGGCGGCTTTGATGGTGACCTCTTTGTTCGCCAAAACGCCGAGCATATTCTTAAATACGTTCCCCATTTCGACTTGCAGCTTGACGGGAAAATAGAAAGTATCGCGGGCCGGGATATCGATCAGGGTGTCCTGGAAAGAGTGGCCGACTTTCGTATCATCCAAAAAAACGTCGAATTCGGCGTCTTTCAACCGGAGCGAAAAATTGTTCGGGTTGTAATAGGCGAGCTCGATTTTAACGGTGCTTTTTGAAAAACTCAAATTCTCCATATCAAAACTGGCGACCCGGACAAACTCGAGGTCTTTCATTTTTCCACATGCGCTGACCCCTCCCCAAATGACAAGGATCATAATATACCAGGTAACCTGCTTCATGAACGGCGTTTGAAAATTCGTTCCAAACCTACGACAAATCCTTCCAAAAATTAAGTTAAAAACGCGCCGGCGGGAAGGCTGGGAGCGGTCTTTCTATTTGAAATTTTACTTTAAGCGGAACGGGCCAAAAATCAGTCATTTTTTAGACTAATATCTTTAGTATTTTTGTTGACTTTTAACATTTTACGTGAAATGGGCGATTGCTAATATTAATAGCATATTTATTTAAATTCTATGACCTGTTAATCAAGAATTTAAAGTGCATTAACAAAAGCTTTTTATTTAATTGTAAGCGACCATTTTCTATTGATTCACACTACCGAAAAATGAAAACGGACAGTATGGCAGAACAAGGCACAAGCAGAATACTATTGATTGAAAGTCAATATTTTCCGAACATTAACTTTTATAAAACTTTAATTGAAAGCGAAAAAGTGCGTTTTGAGCGCATGGAGCACTACCAGAAGGTGAGTTTTCGGAATCGTTGCTACATCGCGGGGCCTAACGGGAAGATCCTTTTGAGCGTTCCGCTCGTGAAAGGAAAAAATCAGCGGACCGTGATGAAGGATGTCCGGATTTCGAACCAGGAACCCTGGCAGTCACTCCACTGGAAAACCCTCACTTCTGCCTACCGCCGTTCCCCGTGGTTCGAATATTTCGAACCGGAACTGGAAGCTTTATATGAAAAGGAATTTGAATATCTGCTCGACTGGAACATGGCCTGCTTCGAATTTGCCAACCGCGCCCTCGGCTTCGAACCCGTCGTGGAAATGACGGATACCTTTAATAAGGACTACAGTGCCGACCCCTCCATCCTGGATCTGCGCGATAAGATGCAGCCAGGCAAGGAGCCGGAAAACGCACCGGCTTACACCCAGGTTTTTGGGGAAAGGACCGGCTTTTTGCCGAACCTTAGCATCCTCGATCTGTTATTTTGTGAAGGGAAAAGGGGTTTGGAGATATTGAAATGATAATGAGGCGATTGTAAAAGAATCGTCAACCCAGGCCCCAAAGTGTGGGAAACGCCCGGAGTAGCTCAAAATATGCTTTATATAAAGCGGTTTAATGGGTTGTCGGACAGCCAATTAGTGCGGTTGTCTTCCATTCATAAAAAAGAAAAAAATTTTTTGGAAATCCATTCGAACAAAATAGTAGATTTGCATCCAATTTTGCTGGGGAAACGACTTACGTAGGTGTATAAACCAGAAGTTTCCAGCTCATTTATACTGTATTAATTTTTTGACCTTAGAAATTCATTCACAGAATTAAATGAACAACACCTACACGGACCTGGTTAACCAGACTTTCGAGTTCCCGCAGGAGGGTTTCGAGGTGAAGGAGAACAACCTTATTTTTAACGGGTTGGATATCCGGGCGTTGATTGACAAGTACGGAACTCCCTTTAAGTTGACCTATCTCCCTAAAATCGGGATGCAGGTTAACAGGGCTAAAAAGATGTTCCAGGATGCGATTAAGAAGAACAAATATGATGGCAATTATTACTATTGCTATTGTACCAAAAGTTCCCACTTTTCGTTCATCATGGAAGAAACCCTCAAGCAAGGGGTGCACATCGAAACATCGTTCGCTTACGACATAGACATAATTAACAAGCTCTATGAACGTAAGAAGATCACCAAGGAAACCAATGTGATCTGCAACGGGTATAAAACAAAAACTTATACCCGGGCCATCGCCAAGCTGATCAACAGCGGTTTCAAAAACGTGATCCCGGTGCTCGACAACAAGGAGGAACTGGAGGATTATTCCAAATTCGTGCGGACCAAAGATCCCGTTAAACTGGGTATCCGGATCGCGGCCGAGGAAGAGCCCACCTTTGATTTTTACACCTCCCGCCTCGGCATCGCCAAAAGCGACATCCTCGAATATTACGTGGACAAGCTGAAAGGAAATCCGAAGTTCGAACTGAAGATGCTCCACTTCTTTATGAACAAGGGCATCAAAGACGATATATTTTACTGGAGCCAGTTCAACAAGGTGTTGAACCTCTATTGCCAGCTGAAGAAGATCTGTCCGGAACTGGAGAGCATCAACCTCGGCGGCGGCTTCCCGATCAAGCACTCCCTCGGGTTCGACTACGATTATGCGTACATCGTAAACGAAATCGTAGCCAACATCAAGAGCGTGTGCAAAAAGAATAAAGTACCAGTGCCGGATATCTACACGGAGTTCGGTTCATTCACGGTAGGCGAGAGCGGGGCAGTGATTTATTCAGTGCTCGGCGAAAAGCAGCAGAACGACCGCGAAGCCTGGTACATGATCGACAGCTCTTTCATTACGACCCTCCCGGACACCTGGGGCATAGGCGAAAAGTTCCTCATGCTGCCCATTAACAAATGGGACCAGGAATACCAGGAAGTGCACCTCGGTGGGCTCACCTGCGACGGCTATGATTTCTACACTTCGGAAGAGCACATCAACGCCGTGTTCCTCCCGAAGCTCACCGGCGAACAGGAACCCTTGTATATCGGGTTCTTCCACACCGGTGCCTACCAGGATCAGCTGAGCGGTTACGGTGGTATCAAACACTGCCTCATCCCGTCGCCCAAGCACGTGGTCGTAGGCTATGACAAAAACGGACAATTAAAAGATTGGTTATACGCTAAGGAGCAAACCTCCCAAAGCATGCTTAAAATTTTGGGTTATTAAAAATATGGGTTAGTAATCCACTTAAAAACCCCTCGGTTCTCCGAGGGGTTTCGCTTTTTTAGCCCTCCCGGCAGAAATCCGACCGCTCGTCCATTTTATACCCGGCGTTGCCGGCCGGCCTTCGTAAATTAAGGTAGCTTTATCGCCGCTCTTTCCGCCTTTCGTTTAAACGGACAACGCCATAAAACAAATAGGCTCTCCAGCGGGAGAGCCTATAATTTCATAGGATAGATTGATCCAACATTCATAGCGTTAGGGATGAAATGGAATATTCATGGCATAAGGTAAAAAGGAACATTTCAAGGTATGAGGGATCTGGAACATTTTCGGTATAGGTGGCAATAGGTTACGATGGATTTACTATTATCAAAATTATATCCCGCTCTCTCCCTGGCAAATACCATTTAGTTGTATCTTTTAACAACTTTTTTGCAAGAAATACGTTACAGCAGTTTTTTAAACCTCAAAAACCATGTGTCAACAGACAAAAAACAACCCCATGCCGTTCCGGCGAATTTTCTTCTTGATAATTTTGTTAATATGTTCTTTCCGTGTATCCGCGCAGGATTCGGAGGCTGAAGCGGTAAAAACCGTGATCAGGCAACTGTTTGAAGGGATGAAGCGTGGCGATAGCGCGATGGTAAAGGCTGTATTCCTTCCAAACGCCATTCTCCACACCGCGGGAACGACCAAAACCGGTGAAATGAAACTGGTTTCCGGAGATGTTAACGGGTTTGTAACAGCCGTAGGCGCGCCTCACACGTCCGTGTGGGATGAGCGGATCACCTTCGGGCAGGTTTTGGTCGACGGTCCGCTCGCCAGCGTATGGACGCCGTACCAATTTTACCTTGGCGAAAAGTTCAGTCATTGCGGGGTGAACAGCTTCCAGCTGTTCAAATCGCCGGAGGGCTGGAAGATCACGTACCTCATTGATACGCGGAGGAAGGAGCACTGTTTATAACGAATCCGGCAACCGGCTGGGGCCGTCCAGGTAATGGAGGGCGGAGTCGCATTGTTTTTCGATCTCGGTAAACCGGGCGTCGACCAGGTCGGTATTGCCATCCAGGAAATCGGATTTGCCTGAGCGGCTGAGCCCTTTTACGAGCATGAACTGCTTGATCAGGTTCTGGTTCACCAGGGCGGAGAACTCCTGCTGCTGCTGGAGCGCCTGTTGGCGCTGCAGTTGGAAAATGTTCCGGAAGTAAACGCCCCAGACGCGCAGCACGATCATAAAGTATCCCAGCATGAGGAAAGGCGTGGCCACGTAGCGGTCCATGGTGGAGTAAGTAGGCGGGAAGCTGATGTGGATATGATCGAGCTTCACCCAGGCCACGAGCCCCAGGTACAAAAAGAGCAACCCCATGAGCGAAAGCGACGCCCGCAGGCTTACGGCGAAATAGCCGAGCATGCAGGCCATCAGCCAGGGAATAGCATAAATGGGGGATATGTCCATGTCGTTCATGAACGAACAGGCCATCGGGATGAGTAATGTAAAGAGCGCGGCCATGGAGCCCGGCAGCGCGTGCGGCGCCCCCGTCATCATAATCGCTCCGCAAAAAACGAACGAAAAGGCAAATGATGCCGTGATGATGAGGTTGGGGATGTCCTGCAGGAACGCCAGCGCCACCGAAATGGGCACCAGCATGAGGGTGTAGAAGAAGATGTAATCGAAGACCATACGGATCCTTGCCTGCTCATAAGGGCAGGCCGATTTGCGTATAAGCTTTCCCGTGACCATTCCGCACACAGCGTTGTAAATGGCAGAAGACAGAGTCGATATGCTGCTGTTGTTACCTGACATAAAAAGGGGCTTGCAATAAATAGCTCATTCACAAGGTAGTAGGAATTCACAATTTGGCTATGGAACGTTTGTGGTAGATTACGCGCGGCAAAAAGGAAGGGCCGCCTTAGACAAGGCGGCCCTCTTTACTGTTGTATTTGTATTATGAATTCAAATCACAACAAATCGCAACTATTCCTAACCCTTATGCAACTATAATTTCTTTTACGGTTTCCTGTGCGGCCTCTTTTTTAGGCAGGGTCAGGTGCAGTACGCCGTTTTCGTATTTCGCGTTGATCTTTGCGGCTTCCACTTTTTCGTCCAGCGTGAAGGAGCGGGAGAAGGAGCGGAAACTGAATTCGCGGCGAAGGTGTTTTTCGTTTTCGTCTTTGGACTCGGTTTTCTTTTCCGCGCTGATCGTCAGCGTGGGGCCGTCGATTTTCACTTTGAAATCGTCTTTGGCGAAACCGGGGGCTACCACTTCCAGGCTGTAGCCGTCTTTCGTTTCCGAGATGTTCACCGGGGCGTAAGATGCGCCGAAGAAGTCGGAGGTGGCGAAATCCTTGTTCAGGAATTTACCGTTCAATAATTCGTCTACGAGGCCATGAAAGGTTTTTGCGGGTTGATTGAATTTTACGAGTGTCATAGTGTTTATCCTTTTATGCGTTAAACCATTTTGTTTTTTCGGTTATGCTACCTACAAATCAAATCAGGTACCAATGCCAATAATCGGTAAAAACGCCAGTTTTGGGGTAGATGGATCGGTTAAAATGTCAGCTTAATTGTATGTTTGATGACATAATGTCAAAAATAATGAATTAATTGAAGTATCTCGATATATTACTAACTTTGTGGAAACTCATAAATATTATATTATGTACCCTGCGGAACTCGTGATGCCGATGAAGGCAGAATTAACAGATAATGGATTCCAGGAAATGCTTTCGCCCGATAAGGTGGAAGACGTTTTGAAACAGGAAGGCACCACCCTGGTGGTGATCAATTCCGTTTGCGGATGCTCCGCCGGTACCGCCCGCCCGGGCGTACTGATGGCAGTTGCCGCCAGCGAGAAGAAGCCGGACAGGCTCGCCACTTCCTTTGCCGGTTTCGACAAAGATGCTGTGCAGCAAATCCGTACGCACCTGTTGCCCTATCCTCCGTCTTCTCCCTCTATCGCGCTTTTTAAAGACGGCCAGCTGGTACACTTCATTGAGCGCCACATGATCGAAGGCCGTTCGGCCCAGATGATCGCCACCAACCTGGTAGCGGCGTTTGACGAGTACTGCTAATCGTTTGTTGTATTCCGTTACATGGTTTTTTGAACCTGTTAATGGGAATATCATATTTGAAATGTAACTTGGTGGTTTGATTTCCTGTCCGGATATCAAATCACCATTTTTTTCGCCTATGTA
This sequence comes from uncultured Chitinophaga sp., assembly GCF_937874145.1. Taxonomy (GTDB): domain Bacteria; phylum Bacteroidota; class Bacteroidia; order Chitinophagales; family Chitinophagaceae; genus Chitinophaga. The sequence goes on from NZ_CALNBI010000097.1 coordinate 17,727, forward strand.
TCCTAATTTATATTACGCATTCAGGGACCTCTTCGGGATAGAGTGGCCGTGGCTTAAAGTAGTACAGACATTCGGTTTCTTCGTGGCCCTGGCCTTCCTGGCCGCCGCCTATGTGCTCACGTCGGAACTCCGCCGGCGCGAGAAGCTGGGTTTGCTGCAGCCCGTGGAAGAAACCATTACCGAAGGCAAGCCTGCTTCCGTAGGGGAGATGGTGATGCGCGCCATCATCGGTTTTATCATTGGTTTTAAAATATTCGGCCTGTTCGGGCAGACCGCCGATTTCCGCGATTATTTATTGTCGGCAGACGGCAGCTTCATTGGCGGTATCATCGTAGCCGCCGCGATGGCTTACCAGATATATTATGAAAAGAAGAAGAAAGCACTGCCAACGCCGAAGCAGGTGAAGGTGATGGTATGGCCGCACCAGCGCGTGCCCGACTTCACCATCCAGGCGGCCGTGGCCGGTTTGATCGGCGCCAAGATCTTCCACAACCTGGAAAACCTGGACGAATTCGCCGCGGATCCCTGGGGCTCACTGTTTTCCGCCAGCGGGCTCACCTTTTACGGAGGGCTTATCCTGGCGGCTTACGTGATCATCCGCTATGCTTCCAAAAAACAGATCAACTGGAAACACCTGGTCGACAGCGCCGCGCCCGCCCTCATGCTCGCCTACGCGATCGGCAGGATGGGTTGCCAGTTCTCCGGCGACGGCGACTGGGGCATCAATAACAGCGCCTACGTTACCAATGCCGCCGGTAAACTGGAGCAGGTGTCGCTCGCGCAATACCAGGAAACCCTGCAGCGGGAATCCGACTTTTTTGTCCGTCATTTCCATTCGATCGAAAACGTTCCGCATAAATATTACCCCAAACCCGAATCGCTCAGCTGGCTGCCCGACTGGTTTGTAGTATATAACTATCCTCACAACGTGGTGAACGACGGCGTGAAGCTGCCCGGTTGCGAAGGAGAGTATTGTAATGCGCTTCCGGTTGGCGTTTTCCCGACACCGTTATATGAGATCATCGTGTGCGGTGCGTTCTTCCTCGTGCTGATGGGCATTCGCCGGAAAGTGACTACGCCCGGTGTGATTTTCGGCATTTACCTCATTTTAAATGGAGTGGAGCGGTTTTTTGTAGAGAAAATCCGCGTCAACACGAAATATGAAAACTGGCCGTTCCAGCCCACGCAGGCAGAACTGATTTCCACGTTGCTGGTAATCGGCGGCGCCGTGCTGATCTGGTACGCTTATAAGTCAAAACCCAATACAAATCCTTCCTGATGCAACGCCATCCAAAACTCATACCGCTGTCGCACGAGCATAAGACTTTGCTGTTCCTTTGCCGTTATCTGAAAAAAGATGCCGCCGAGTATGAAGGTTACCCGCTCGACACTGCATCCAAAATGCAGCATATGGTCAGGGTTTTCCAGGAAACGATGGTAGGGCATATCCAGAAGGAAGACCACCTGTTCGAGCAATGCCGGGGTTTTGTACCGGAACTGGACGAGATGATCGACGAACTGGCGGAAGAGCACCGGGTGATTTCCGGGATGTACAGCGCGCTGGTGGATAGTCCTGACCTGGTGGAAGGCATGGACCAGATCGCCCGGGCGCTCGAAGCGCACATCCGGAAGGAGGAGCGGCTGGTGTTCGGCAAAATGCAGGACCTGCTGCCCGACGTGATCGAGAACCTGCGTTTGCCGGAGGGCGAGCAGGAGCAATAAGCAAATCTAAATCCCTAATACCAAATGAAAACTGTTACCCTGGCGGTCGCCTTTATGGCGTTACTCACCGTCCCCACCTACGCCCAGCTTGATACGAGCGGTCCCCGCGCATCTGAATCCACCGAAGCAGTAACGGAGGAAGCAGAGATGAGCGAGGCCGAGGTCCGGCAATGGCGCGATTCCGTCAACGCAACTTTCAAATACCAGACCGGCACGGTGAAACTGATGCATGGCGTTGTGATCGAAGTGCCCAAAGGCTTCCGCTATCTCGACATCCCGCAGAGCCATCGTGTGCTGGAG